>CAZDLW010000165.1:0-12764 GCA_964505975.1 uncultured Bifidobacteriaceae bacterium
AATCGCTCGCAGAGGACTTTCCAGACCGCGTGCTTGGCCGCGCGGTCGGCTTCCGGAAACCTGGTGCTGTAGAGGGAGTCGAGCGTCACAGGCTGAGGTTCAGTTCTCGGCGAGGCGCATCATCCGACGCGCAGGCGCTGAATGGACTATCATACCCGCTTGCCCGGGAACCCCTCCTGGAACCTGCATGAGAATCCTGATAACCGGGGGCGCCGGTTTCGTCGGCTCCAGCCTGGCCCTGATGATCAAGGGCGGTCGTCCTGACATCGATGTCCGGGCGTTCGACAACCTGCGCCGGCGCGGCAGCGAGCTCGCGCTCCGTCGTTTGCAGGACGCCGGCGTGGCATTCGTGCATGGCGACGTCCGATCGCCTGACGATCTGCACGATGCCGGCGAGTTCGATGTGCTCATCGAGTGCTCAGCAGAGCCTTCGGTTCAAGCTGGTTACGACGGCAGTCCGGCGTACGTGCTCCACACGAACCTCATCGGCACGGTGCATAGTCTCGAGGCAGCGCGGCGGCGGCGCGCCAGCGTGATTTTCATCTCGACAAGCCGCGTCTACCCTATCGAGGGACTGCGCGAGCTGCCGCTCGAATCGAACGGACGCCGCCTGGATGTGCCATCGGGCGCTTCTGGCCTGGGGTGGTCGCAGCACGGAATCGCGGTCGATTTTCCTCTCGCCGGCTGCAGATCGATGTACGGCGCCACCAAACTTGCATCTGAACTGCTGCTCGAGGAATACCGTGCGATGTACGGGCTGCACACCGTCGTCAATCGTTGCGGCGTGGTGTCCGGACCCTGGCAGATGGGGAAAGTGGATCAAGGCTTCGTCGTGCTCTGGGCCTCCCGCCACCTGTATGGCGGCCCTCTGACGTACACCGGGTTCGGGGGCGACGGACTGCAGGTTCGTGATGTGCTTCACATCGCTGATCTCTATGAACTGATTCGCGTCCAGCTGGCCGATTTGCCACGCTTCTCGGGGTCGACCTTCAATGTGGGCGGTGGGCGGTCCAACAGTGTCTCGCTGGCCGAGCTGACGGAGCGCTGCGCCGAACGTTCGGTCACCATTGCTCTCGATCGAAACCCCGAGACCGGTCGGGCGGACGTGCCGTACTACGTCACAGACAATGCACGCGTGACGGCTGCCACAGGCTGGGCGCCGCGGCGCTCGGTCGATATGGTGCTCGACGATGTCTTCTCCTGGCTGCGGGAGCATCGCGCGATGCTCGAGCCCGTCTTCCAGACGCCTGCGGCGCACGTCGGTCCACCGACCAGGGCGGGGGTGTAGCCGTGTCCGTCGTCCTGATCACCGGCGCCTCAGGGCTCATCGGCTCGGAGGCTGTCCTCTTCTTCGCGGAAAAGGGCTTCGACGTGGTGGGTGTCGACAACGACATGCGCCGGTACTTTTTCGGGGAGGAGGGGAGTACCGCCTGGCGTCGAGCGCGTCTGGAACGGGAGCTGCCCGGCTATCGCCACGTGAGCGCCGACATCCGGGACCAGGAGGCCGTCGAACAGGTCTTTCGTCGTTACGGGTCCGACATTCGCCTGGTCATTCATGCGGCCGCCCAGCCGTCCCATGACTGGGCGGCGCGCGAGCCGTTGACCGATTTCACGGTCAACGCCAACGGCACGCTGGTCCTGCTCGAGATGACCCGCCGTTACTGTCCTGAGGCGCCGTTCATCTTCACCAGCACGAACAAGGTCTACGGTGATACCCCCAACCGGCTGCCGCTCGTCGAGCTGGAGACACGCTGGGCCGTGGACGAGTCGCACCCGTTCAGCCGTCACGGCATCGACGAGTCGATGAGCATTGATTCGAGCATGCACAGTGTCTTTGGCGCGTCCAAGGTCGCCGCCGACGTCATGGTGCAGGAATACGGACGGTATTTCGGGCTTCGGACGGTGTGCTTCCGTGGCGGCTGCCTGACAGGTCCCGGCCATTCGGGTGCGGAGCTGCACGGGTTTCTTTCCTACCTCATCAAGTGCGCTGTCACTGACCGCCCGTATAACGTGTTCGGCCATCGGGGAAAGCAGGTCAGGGACAACATTCATTCCTTCGACCTCGTCAGCGCGTTCTGGCACTTCTTCCAGGCGCCGCGCGCCGGCGAGGTCTACAACATCGGGGGCGGACCGGCCTCGAACTGCTCGATGCTCGAGGCCATCGCGCTTGCCGAACGCCTCTGCGGGCGCCCGATGCGCTGGTCGTACACCGACGCGAATCGCGCGGGCGACCATATCTGGTGGGTGAGCGACATCCGGCGGTTCCAGGAGCACTATCCCGACTGGGGGCTCACGTACAGCCTCGAGCAGATCGTAGCCGAGATTCACAGCGCTCTGAGCACCCGTGCCGGGGCGGTGGGAGCGAACTGATGCCGCTGGAAGTCCGATCGCTGGCGGAGTGGGAAGCCGACGGGATTCCCGGCCTGCTGTCGGTCGTGATCCCGGCGCACAACGAAGCCGGTCACATCGCGCCGACCGTTCGCGAGGTGCACGCGGCGCTGGCGGGAGGCCGCATCCCGCACGAGATTCTCGTGGTCAACGACAACAGCCAGGATGCGACCGAACAGGTGCTCCAGGACCTGCAGCGCGAGATTCCGTCGCTCCACTACATCAACAACACGCCTCCGAACGGATACGGATTCGCCGTCCGGGCGGGTCTCGTCGCGTTTCGTGGAGAGGCGGTTGCGATCGTGATGGCCGACGGGTCGGATTCGCCTGACGACCTGGTGGCCTACTACCGGAAGTTCGAGGAGGGGTACGACTGTGTCTTCGGCTCCCGCTTCGTCCGGGGCGCGAGCGTTGTGGACTATCCGTGGCCAAAGCTCGTCATGAACCGCCTGGCGAACTTCTTCATCCGCACGCTGTTCATGATCGGGTACAACGACGTCACCAATGCGTTCAAGCTGTATCGCCGGTCGGTCATTGCCGGGCTGCAGCCGCTGCTGGCGTATCACTTCAATCTCACGGTCGAGCTCCCGTTGAAGTCGATCGTACGCGGCTACAAGTACACCGTGGTGCCAATCGCCTGGCGGAACCGGACCAAGGGCGTGTCGAAGTTCCGCATCAAGGAAATGGGCTCGCGCTATCTCTTCATCGTGTTCTACTGCTATCTCGAGAAGTACCTGACACGCGAGGACTACCGGAAGCGGACGGACCTGCGCGAGAACCAGCTGCAGGTCTGGTCGCGCTGAACCGCTCCCCGATTGTCCCGGTGCGCCGTCGCGCGTCGATGAGGACGAGCGCAAGCAGAACAGCAAGGCTGGTACTGCTGGCAGCGAGGCCCCCGGTGAGCCCCGGCGGCCAGTAGCGGAACTCCACGCGCGCGGGTCCCGCCGGCACGGGAACGGCCCGGAAAGCGTAGTTGGCCGGAAAGATCGGCGTCTCCTGGCCGTTGACGCGCGCACTCCAGCCCTCGAAGTAACTCTCCGACGCGTAAACGAATCCAGGCCGGGGGGCATCGACTGTCAGGGCGAAGCTGTTGCGCCGATACGACTCCAGCCCGACGGCGGGGTCGGTTTCCTGATTCGGTGCAGACGCAAAGCCGGGCGGAGATTCGATCACAATCTCCCGCCGACCGGCGGTGGCGATCAGATCCAGGGCCGCTGTCTTCGAGACGAGCCGGTATTCGCTGGAGTAGAAGAACCGGGGCGCCCTCGGTCGCTCGTACACCTTCACGAATCCATCATCGAACCGTGAGACGTAGTTGCGCGCTTCCACGGCCCGCACGGCGTCGACGAGCGACCTGTTGACGGCGACGAACGACACGTTCGCCCGATCGAGGACCGGTTCAGGCGGAATCTGCGTCGCCGACCTCATGAACACTTCCGGGCTCCCGCCGGCATGTCGGCGGTACAGCTCGAAGATCCGGGGCGGATTGAACGCCATCAGCGAATCGAGGCCAAAGATGCCGAACCCCTCGTTGAGATTTGCATTGAGCCCCGCGAACGAGAACACACGGTCGCTGTCCGCTTCCCGCTGAAGCATGCGGACGAGCGGCACCGGATGTTCGAAGATGTCCCAGCGGCGCGGACTCGGATACGAGTTGTTGTAGACCCCCTCGATCACTGCGAGCGCGAGGAGGCTGACGACGGCGGCGGTTCGGCGCGTTTGGGTGCGGCCCGCGGAACCGAGCACCGTGCCGATTGCGGCAGCGCCGGCAACGACCGCGAGGAGTTTCCAGTCACGAACCACGTGGCTGGCCACCGCGGTTTCGAACACCCCGGCTCGCGAGCTCAACCGCCACAGGCCTTCGACGCTTCCTCCCACGGCCGCCACCGCGCCCAGGGCCGCAGCCAGAGACGCGCGGTTGAGGAGCAGGGCATCGATGCCGAGCGCGGCGAGCACCGCCACAAGAAAGCCGAGGGGGACTCCAAAGTAGTACGCCATGTGGATCTGATCGAAGGGCGCGACATGACCAATCCACTGGACCGGGGGCACACCGAAGAGCTTCAACAGGATGAGGACAGCCGCGGCGCCTGACGAAATCCACAGGGCGCGCGACCGGCGACGGGCGGTGGGCCGGGCAAGCAGGGCGCACAACACGGCAACGGCCCCCACGTATGGAATGTGCGGACTCCACTGGACCGCGAACGGGCCATTCAGGTAGATGGGAACGCCCCCAAGCACCGTCGGGGAGAACAGCTGAAGGATGTGCGTCGCCGGCATCGTTTCGAGTCCCGCACCCTGATACATCGCGGCAACCTGCGGTGCGTCGTGGCGGAGTGCCATCGCCGGTCCGTAATAGAAGGCCACCAGCCCGATCGACAGCAGTACCGCTCCGCACCAGCGCGCACCGATGCGCAGGGAGTCGGCTAGGTGCGGGCCCTCGACGGCGGTGACGACGATCACGTAGAGAGTCAGGATGCCGAACATCGCGACGAGGAGCGGTGGAAAGCTGGCAAGCGCGACGGACCCGTAGACGGCTGCGAGCGCCGCCATGCGGCTGGCGATCGGGCGATCGAGAAAGGCTCGAGTGGCATACGCCGCACCCGGCAGACAGCACGCCGTCTGCCCCATGAAGGAGCCCAGGTTCTGGTTCAGACCGCCGCTCATCACGACCAGGCCCCCGCCGGCAAGGCTCGCGATGGGGCTGACCGCATGACGCCGCAGGAACAGGTAAGTGAAAAACCCGGCTCCCCACAACAAGGCGAGGAAATAGGCGTTCCTGAGGGTGACCGACGCCCCCAGCGCGACGACGATCACGTAGGGTGGGAAAAAGAACGCCGGCACCAGGTTGGCCATCGCCGGGGTGCCGGCGGCCACGTAGGGATCCCAGAAGGGCCACTCCCTGGTCTCGATGGCGGTCAGGAGAAACACGGTGCTGGGCTCCCACTGCCACCATGTCGCGGCCGGATCCCGGATGTTTGCGTACGGCCAGAGATTGCGGCGCGTCCACTCCTCGTGCGGAATCAGGTCGGCTCCGTAATTATCCGGGAGCGCTCGAGGATCGAGAGGGTTGAAGTAATTGCTGTGGACCAGCGACCGGCCAAGGAAGATGATGTCGTAGTGGATGCTGGCGACCAGGCAGAACAGCAGGGCGGCGGCGATCCAGTTGCTGCGCTGGCCATGGGTCACGGCGGGGCTATGTCGAGGAAGGTTTGCGAAATGCCAGAATCAACTCGCCGCGCAGGATGTAGCGGAACGCCTCGAGCGTGAACCCGCGAGCGCTGAAGAGCGTGGTGAGCTCGTCGCGCGTGTAATGCGCGATGTGTTCGTCCGCGTATCCGCCGGGTACCATCCCGTAGAGTTTTTCGATCCAGACCCACTGCCAGTTCGCGTAGTCGGGCGTGCCCAGCACGAGCCGCCCTCCTGGCTTCAGCACGCGACAGAGCTCGTCGAGAATCGGCGAGGTCTTCGGGACGTGCTCGATCACCTGCGAGCACAGAACGCACGTGAACGACTCGTCTGCAAACGGCAGCGCGAACCCGGAGCTCTGGACGAGCGGCTTTCCGAACCGGCGTGCATGGCGCAGCTTGCGTAGCAGCACGTCGGTCGCAACGCTTCGGGGCGGCAGGCTCGCGATGATCCGGCTCGAGCCGCAGCCGACATCGAGCACCGGCCCTTGTCCGGCAATCAGGTCGGTGACGTGCCGGTGCCGCTCGCGCTGCCAGTAGCGCTGGAGCGGGATCCGGCTGTCGTGCGCCCGGTCGTCGTAATCAGCGGCAAGGATCGAATTCCGAAGCCGCCACAGCCATCCGAACTGCCGCAGGCAGGCACCGCCGACTCTCAGCACTCGAGCGTGCGAGCTGCCCGTGTCGCGAGGCAGGTACTCGAACGGGATCTCCCGGACGCGCCACCCGTCGGCGTACGCCTGGACCAGGATCTGCTGCAGGATGTCGAAGTCGGTCGCGGTGATCAGCTGGCCGCGAATGACGCCCGTGCGGTACAGCCGGAAACCGCTGGAGAGATCCCGCATGGGAAGGTCGAGCCCCCGGGCGAAGAAGCTGTTCAGCACGCGACTGAGGGCGTACCGATACAGCTTCATCCGCGCACGTCCACCCGGGACGTAGCGCGAGGCGACGACAACTTCCGCGTCGTGTCGAGCCCGCCACAGGTCCTCCACGAATCGCGAGGGATGCGACAGATCAGCATCCATCGTCAGGATGTATTCGCCCGCAGCCGCCGCGAAGCCCTCCAGGAGCGCGGCTCCGTACCCGCGTTCCCGCTGCACGAGAACCCGCGCGGCGTTGTGACGCGCGGCATCCGATGTGTCCGAATCGGCCTCAGCCGTAACGATCAGCAGTTCGTAGCGGATGCCGAGGCGGCGGAGGACCGCGTTGAGTTCCGGCAGCAGACGCGCGAGGTTGGAGCCCTCGTGAAGCGCAGGAACGACAACGGTAAGGTCGAGGAGGTCTGGTCGTCGATGTGCGGTAGCCGACTCGAGAAGTATCTCCCTGGCTTCGGCGGCCCGCGTGGAGGTCATCGGCCACTGATTATAGAATACGAGCTATCATCGTGCTCACCACATGCGGAGATCGAACGGCCTGGAGGCTGGCGGGCGCCGTTGCGCGGTTCCTCGACCAGTCGAGTGGTCCATCCGGGCTGCCGGAGCCATGCTAGCGACGTCGACCGATCGAACGCCCGAGGCGCGGCGATGGCCATTCATCGCGGTCGGCGCCCTCGTGGGCTGTGCGGTTGGGCTGGCGGCGCTCCACCCGGCTTTCATCGCGGGCACAGGGGGGAAGTGGCTGCGCCCGGAGAACGATTTCAGCGCGTATCTGGTCGCGTGGAACTACTTCGTCGTCGATACCTGGCGCTTTCCCCTCTTCAGCATTCCCGCCATGGGTTATCCCGAAGGGGGAAGCATTCTCTTCAACGATGCGCTTCCATTGACGGCGCTTCCCACGAAGGCGATTTATGCCCTGTCGGGGTTTCGCCTCAACCCCTTCGGGTGGTGGATCCTGCTGACGTACGTCCTGCAGGGGGCGATGGCGGTTCGTCTGGTCTGCGCGGTCGGCGTCCGATCGCCTGTCGCGTCTCTCGGGGTGGCGGTGCTTACCGTGTGCGCGAACCCCTTCATGTGGCGCATGGAACATACGGCCATATCGAGTCATTTCCTGATCCTGTGGGCGCTCGCGTTGTATTTCGAGAACGTACGCAACGCTCGACTGCGTCTCGGAGAGTTGTGGCTGCTGTCGGCGATCAGTCTGCTCATCAATTCGTATCTGTTTGCCATGGTCATGGTGCTGCATGCGGTAACAATGCTCACCCTCTGGCGCGCGAATCGTCTGACCGTGAGGGAAGTCCGCATGGCGATGTGGGGGCTTGCGGCTGTCGTGTCAATCGGGGTCGTTGCCGGATACGGGGTGTTCCTGACGAATCCGAGTTCCATGAAAGGGAGCGGGTTCGGGTACTTCTCCTGGAATCTCGCAGCTCTGGCGTTCCCGCCGGGACTGGGGATCTCCAGGGACGCCACAGGTGGTCAGTACGAGGGAGAGGCGTACCTGGGGCTCGGGGCCCTGCTGGTCCTCCTGTGCTGTCTCGTGACGCGTCCTCGCGCAATACTGCGGCACGCGTATGGTCACCCGGTGCTCTGCAGCGCGCTGGTGTTCCTGACAGCCTACGCCGCATCGAACAAGATCTACTTCGGCAACACACTCGTGTGGTCCTACTATCTGCCACCCGGCATCGAGGACCTGGGCAACTATTTCCGTGGCAATGGCCGGTTCATCTGGCCGGTCGCCTACGCCCTTCTGGTGCTCCCGGTCGCCGTTCTGTTCCGGTCGTGGCACCCGACGCTTGCCGGTGTCGTCGTCATGGGGGCTGTCATCGCGCAGGTCTACGAAGCGGTTCCCGCGATCCGGCACTTCAGGGTCGCGACATCTCAGGCGCAGCCGGATCTGATCGACAGCGAACGGTTGAGTCACTGGATCGGCGAGCACCAGCGACTCTGGCAGTACCCGTCGTGGACTTGTGGCGGTCTTGCGGGCGCCGCTCGATCCTGGGGAAGTTTGGAAGCGAATCGCGAACTGCAGGTCCAGCTGCTCGCCGCCAGGCTGGGAGTCGGGACGAACAGCGTCTATACGTCGCGGGTCCTGAAGAACTGCGACGTCGAGCTGAAGTGGGGAGAGTTCCCACGGCTGAAGCCTGGCGTGCTCTACGTGCTCAGCCCGGAGGCCCCCGCGCTGGCTCCCGCCGTCGCAAGGTTGGCTGCTTCGGAGCAGTGTATTCCGCTGGCGTGGGCGATCGTCTGTTCGCGGAGTTTCCCGGCGGCGCCAGCTGCCCCGATGGCGGGCCCGCCCGTCGATCCCGCCGCTCCCGAGGTCGATGGCACGCGTGCCGGTTCACTGCGGCGCATCCACCCGTGAGCACTCGACCGCAGTACCTCTGCCCGAACGTGCACGAGCAGGGCCTTTCATCTCCATGACCCCCGGGAAAGACTCGATCGCGATGTTCACTGCCTGCACCATCATAGCGCGCAACTATCTTCCCTACGCCGAGGTTCTCGCCGACTCGTTCTTCGCCCATCACCCTGGAGGATCGTTTTCCATCCTCCTCATCGATGACGAGCATCGCCAGTTCGTGCCGGCAGACGATCGGATCGAGTGGCTCCGGCTGAGCGACCTCGGGTTGGACCTGCCGGAGATCCGCCGCCTGGCCGGCATTTACGACGTGACCGAGCTGGCGACGGCGGTCAAGCCGCTGCTGTTGCGACGGTTGCTCGACGAACAGCGAGGCGCGGTCATCTACCTCGATCCGGATATCCGCATCTACGACGCGCTCGAGGAGGCGGCCGTGCTCGCCGCGCGCCACGGCATCGTGCTGACCCCTCACACGATGCAGCCGTTTCCCCGCGACGACCGCCGAGTCGACGGGTTTTTCATCCTCGCCGCCGGTGTGTACAACCTCGGCTTCATCGCCGTTGGACCGACCGCCGGGCCATTTCTGGACTGGTGGTGGCAGTCCACGCGACGCGAGGCGCTCATCGATGTCGCCCGGATGATGTTCACCGACCAGCGGTGGGTCGACTTCGTTCCGTGCCTCTTCGACCATCACATCCTGAAGGATCCCGGGTACAACGTGGCGTACTGGAACCTCCACGGCCGGGATCTGGTCTTCGATGGGCAACGTTACCAGGTCAACGGTGTCCCGCTGCGTTTCTTTCACTTCAGCGGCTTCGACGTCCGCACGCCCTGGCTCCTGAGCAAGCATCAGGGCGATCGACCACGTGTGCTGCTGAGCGAGCGTCCGGCGCTGAGGCGAATCTGCGGCGAGTATCTGAGCGGGCTGCGCTCGACACCAGGCGCCTCCGACGTGGACCGGCCGTACGGATGGAGCGTCCTGGCTTCCGGCCTGCCCATCACACCGCGCATGCGGCGGCTGTACTGGAGCGGCGTCGCGGCCGCGGAGCAGGGTAAGGCGGCTGCGCCACCCAATCCATTCGACGAATCCGATCCGGACGGTTTCCTGTCGTGGCTCAATACGCCAAAGCAAGGGGGCCCGCGTCGCGTATCCCGGTACCTGTATTCGATCTATCTGGAGCGTCTCGACCTGCAGATCCATTTTCCTGACATCCACGGCGCGGACGCGGCGAGCTACGCCGATTGGATCTGCACAGAGGGCGTGGCCCAGCTCGATATTCCGGTCGAGCTGCTGCCGCTGCGGGATGACCGCGCCGGAGAGGCCGCGCCCGCGAGCACGCCCGCCCGGGTGACCGACGGTCTCAACATCGCCGGGTATTTTCGTGCCGAACTCGGGATCGGTGAGGCTGCACGTCTGCTGACGACTGCAGTTCAAGCCGCGGGGATTCCCTACGCCACGACGACGTACGACGCGACCCTGAACCGACAGTCCCATCAGTTCCTCGACCGACCGGCCGGGGCAGCTGCCTATGACATCAACCTGCTCTGCGTCAACGCCGACAGCGTCACACGGTTTGCCAGGGACGTCGGACCGGAGTTCTTCGCCGGGCGCCACACCGTTGGATACTGGTTCTGGGAGGTCGACATCTTTCCTGTCACGATGCATTCCGCGTTCGAGGTTGTCGATGAGGTCTGGGCGGCCACCGATTTCGTCGCCGGCGCAATTCGTGCGGCAGGTCGCAAACCGGTGTTCGTGGTTCCGATTCCGATACCGGTGCTGCAATACCCGAGCAGCATCACGCGCGGGCAACTCGGCCTGCCGGAGCAGTTCACGTTCCTGCTGATCTACGACTTCCTGAGCGTTCTGGAGCGAAAGAATCCGCTGGGGCTGATTCGTGCGTTCAGTCAGGCGTTCTCCCCTGGTGAGGGGCCGGTGCTCGTTCTCAAGAGCATCAACGGCGATCTGCGATTGACCGACCTCGAACGCCTGCGCGCCGAAGCTGTCGATCGCCCCGACATCGTCATTGTGGACGGGTACTATTCCGCGGAAGAGAAGAATGCCCTCCTCGGCCTTTGCGACTGTTACGTCTCCCTTCATCGTTCCGAGGGGCTCGGACTGACGATGGCCGAAGCGATGGCGCTCGGAAAGCCTGTGATCGCGACGGGTTACTCCGGGAACCTGCATTTCATGACACCGGCCAACAGCTATCTGGTCGATTACAGGATGTGCGCGGTACCCGCCGGGTGCGATCCGTACCCGCAGGAAGCCTCGTGGGCAGACCCCGATGTCGCTCATGCCGCGACGCTCATGCGGGAAGTGTACGACCGGCCGGACGCCGCAGCCCTCCGGGCGCAACGCGGACAGGCGGATATCCTCGAACGGCACAGCGCGCAAACCGGTGCCGCCGTGATCGCCCAGCGGCTGCAGCAGATTCGTCAGGATCGACGCAATCGCGTGGTCGTCCCCGGCGCTGCGACGACCAATCATTCCACCCCCGCCGGCCGGGTGCCCGGGCCTGCTCCGGCGGCCGCTGCAGCACAGCTCGAAGCCTGTCTCCCGCATCTCGACCAGCTGGCGACCCCGCAACTCAGCGTGGAAGGTCGCACCTTGCCAGGGCCGAGACGCGCCGCCCAACGGATGCTGTTCCGGCTGCTGAGACCCTACTGGTTTCAGCAGCGGCAATTTCACACTCAGCTCATCGCCGCCCTGGGGCACGTGGCCCGGGCGATCCGGCGCGACGAGGAAGGCCGTGACGTTCTGGACGGGCGGCTGCGCAGCCTGACGCGCGAAGTGGTCGCAGCCAAGCAACAGTTGAGGCGGCTTCAGCAGAGTCAGCCGACCGTCGTCGCCCTCGAGGCAGGTTTGCGGGCACTCCAGTCGGACGCGGAAACGTTCCAGGCAAACACCTCGGCACATCTGAAACAGGTCACCGAGATCCTGTCGACGACCGAGGCGTCGCTGTCAACGTTGTCCCGGAAGCTGTTTGCCGTTCCTTACATGTCCGATCCCCAGAAGTTCGCTCAGAGCGACGAGCACGGGGCCGAGCGGCTGGGGTACGGTCCTGCGCAATCCGTCGGTTCACGGCCTTTCTATCTGAGCTTCGAGGACATTTTCCGCGGGCCGGAGAACTTCATTCGCGAACGACAGCGGACATATCTGCCCCTGCTGCAGCCTCGACGCTGCGTGGTCGACGTGGGATGTGGCAGGGGAGAGATGCTCGACCTCCTGGCGCAGGCCGAAGTCCCCGCGCTTGGCGTTGACATCGATCCGGACATGGTTCGGCACTGTCGGGCCAAGGGACACGACGTGAAGCACATGGATGCCGTGCAGTTCCTGCAGGCGCAACCCGAGGGCTCGCTGGCGGCGATCTTCAGCGCTCAGGTGCTCGAGCATCTCACCTTCAACGACCTGAAGCAGTTCCTGACGCTCTGCCACGGCCGGCTGGAATCCGGGGGGCTCCTGATCGCGGAAACAGTGAACCCGCATGCGCTCGAGGCGTTCAAGACCTTTTACACGGATCTGACCCACCAGCGTCCCATCTTCCCGGAGGTGGCCCTGGCGCTCTGCCAGATAGCCGGCTTCGAACAGGCATATGTGCTGTTCCCGTGTGGTACGGGCGATCTCGTCCAGGATCGGCAGTCGCAGGGGGAGTATGCCGTTGTGGCAACCGCTGGCACGCCGCGCTGAGGGGCGCGTCATTGACGCGAGCAGCCGGCGTGGGACTTACCGGACGACGGCGAGGAGCGTGTCGGCCAGATTCAGACGTTGAATTGACAGCCTGCTCCGATCTCCGAACCGCTGCACGCAGACACCGTACGCACGCGCGCGCCAGCCGTGTGGATCGTGTGTGTAGAGGTAGTTCATCGTCTCCATCGGGCCCCACGCAGGAAAGGTGCGGACAAACGCGACGTGCGGGAAGCCGTTCCGCTCGAGCAGCGACCCGAGCGTCCGCGCCGTGAAGT
>CAZDLW010000166.1:0-12746 GCA_964505975.1 uncultured Bifidobacteriaceae bacterium
GCTCGAGAAGGCGCTGAAGCTCCCAGCCACCGGGTTGAAGCGGCGGCCGGTGCCCCGCAGCGGCGGCACCACGCGCGCCCCCGCCTGAGCCGAGACCCCTGACGCGCTCCCCACGATCGCGGGCCCGCCCTCAGCATTTACGGGCGGGGCCTCAACCCCGCCCTGGACGACCGGCTACCCGCGACCGGCTCATTAGAAGTCGAACGTCACGTTGAACCGCAGGTACCGCGGCCACAGGATGCTCGTCGGCCGCAGGTAGTTCGTTCCGAACGTCTGGTTGTAGGTCAACCCCGGGTTGGCGTTGAGCGCGTTGTAGATGTCCAACGCCACGAGCGTGCGCGTGCCACCGACGCGGAGGATCTTTCCCACGCGCAAATCCAGCTGGTTGACCCGCTCGCCGTACTCCTGCCCGGGGACAAGCAGGTTCACGGTCTGGTTCGGCGCGTTCCCCGCAAGCGGCCGGCCGATGATCTGCTGCACGGCCTGGGTGGACAGAATGTAGTTCGCGCTCAGCGAGTTTCCGTTCGTCGCCGCGTCGTTGCCGCCAATCCCGAGCGTGCCGGGCTTGAACTGGAGACCCGCGCTGACCTGGACGTCAATCTTGGGAACGACGTACGAGACCAGCCCGCGCACCCCCGTCAGGAACGGCTCGACCACGCGGCATGACGAGGGCTGCTGCCAGGTAAACAGCGTGAGCAACGTCTCGGGTAGCGCGGCAACCACCTCGCAGTTGTCGCGCACGCCACGCCCCGTGCCCGTGCCGCCCTGGAAGACGAGACCATTTGGCAGCCGGGCGTTCACGTTCACGTCCACGCCGTGCCAGTACTGGTACTGCTTGCCGTAGTCGGAGCTGAACGTGACGTAGTTGTCCGACGCCACGATCCGCTTGACGGCGAGCGTCTCTACCGGATAGCCGCCCCCGTTGGGCAGACGGGGATCCGACGGCGCGGTGAACGTGAAGAAGTCATAGTCCTCAGGTCCAAGGGCGCGGTTATCGGTGACGGTGAACCCCTGAAACCAGCGGCGGTGATACCCGACCTCGACCGACAGCCGTGGCATCACCTCCTGCTGGACCGAGACGCCGAACTGCCAGTCGGACGGCCGGACGCCCCAGCCCTGGAGGATGTCCGGGTTGACGAGGGCCACCGACTGCGGGCTTCCGAAGTTGGGGCTGAGCCATACGCCGCACTCACCGTTGGCCGCAGGATTCATCAGGTCGCACTGCGGGACGTAGTCGCCGGTGACTCCGCCGTTGCGCCCGTCGTCGTTCCAGGCGCGCGCTGTCGTGCGCTGAAACGTGTTCGCCGGGTTGTTGCTGACGTAGCGGTCCTGGTTGTTGGCCGACTGCAGGTACTTGCCGATGTTCACCTTCAGCGACGTCTTCCCGCTGCCGAACACATCGTAGGCCCCGCCGACCCGGACGAGGATGTCGTTGAAGCCTGGCACCCCGACGATGTGGTCGAAGACGACCGGGTTGGTATGGAACAGGTCCGGCCCGTCCCAGCCCTGCCCGGCCGGGAAGTAGCTCCACGCCCGCTCGTATCGCAGCGCCCCCTGCAGCGTGAGCCGATTCCTCGTCCACTGATCCTGCGCATAGAAGAAGGCGTGCTCAGTATGCTGGTCGTTTCTCCAGTTGCCGAACTGCATGGTCAGCTGATTCGGCACGCCATTCAGGAACCGGTAGTTGACGCGCGTCTGGTTGTAGAAGTTCGTGCCGCTGTCGATGTCGTGGCCGCCTTGGTACCCGAACTTCATGGCGTGTGAGCCGGTGACGTAGGACGCCGCGCCGCGCCAGTTCATGTTCCAGTTGACGCGATTGAAGTTCCAGTCCAGCGCCCGATAGACGAGCCCCGTAGACTGCTCGGTCACCTGGTTCAGGTGGGTGACGGCGCCTGGCGGCTCCATCCAGCCCCAGCGACTGAAGTAGCTCGAGAAGCCCGCCTCGAGCAGCAGCTGGCTGGTCAGCGGAGCCGTGTAGGTGCCCTGAACCACACGCTGGAAGGTGTCGCCGTAGCCGGCCGCCCCGACGCCGCCGGTCCCGCCGCTCGCTGCTTCAGGTGCCGTCAGGGGCGCCCCGTTCCCCACCCAGCCGTTGGGGAGCGGCCGGCAACTGTTCGCCTCGCGCGTCATGGCCGATCCATCGCACGCGAACTGGTTGTCGAAGAAGCCGCCAATCTTGTGGACCTGTCCCAGCTGTGTGGTCAAACGCAGGGCGGCGACCGTCCGCTGGTTCGCGCCGCGAGACGGGATGCTGGTGTCGGCTTCGTAGGTCCACGCGTTGGGGTCCCCCGTGTTCTTGTTCCAGTACATCCCAAGGATGTCCTGGATGGTGCCGAAGTCTCTGAACGTCCCGAAGAACCAGAGCCGGTCCCGCTTGATTGGCCCGCCAAGCGACCCGCTCACGTCCCAGTTCGAGCGGACCGTGGGCTGAGCGAGGCCGAAGCTCTTGTGCTCGTCGGAGAGGTTGTCGCCCATCGACCACGCACCCGCGGTGTACCCGAATGCCGAGCCGGAAAACGTGTTGCCGCCCGTCCTCGGAATGATGTTGAGCAGCGTGCCGCCAATTTCCGCCTCGCCAAGACCTCCGGACAGGGTGAACGACAGCTCCTGCGCGTTCGAGGTATCCGACACATAGCCTGACACTCCACCGCCATTGAACGCGGCACCGATGTTCAGGCCGTCCACCTGGACGCGCCCTTCGTTGCCACGCCCGCCATGGCTGTAGAAGATACGCATGGCCGGCATCAGATCAATCTGGCCCGACCCGCCGGTCACCGACGGCACCAGGAAGACCAGTGCGTTGTACCCGCGTGTGGCCGGCAGCGTGTTGATCACATCGGAGTCCACCGTCATGGTGCGGCGGGCGCTCCGAACGTCCACAATCGGCGTCTCGCCGGTCACCGTAATGGTTTCCTCGAGCGCGCCAACGCGCATCTCGATGTTGATCGTGGTGACCGCGGCGCCGCGCAGCTCGATTCCCTCGCGCTGAACGGTGGCAAATCCGGGCAGCGTGAATGTCATGGTGTAGAGGCCCGGCTGCAGCTCGGTGATGCGATACTGCCCCGTGCCGTCGGTGAGAGCGGTGCGAACCCGCTCGATCAGAACGGGACTGGCCGCTTCGACCGTGACGCCCGGCAACACCGCTCCGGACGTGTCGCGGACGACGCCAGCCAGCGTGCTCTGCGCATGGGCGACTGCCGGCGCCATGACGAGACACGCGAGGACGATAGACGCGCGCGCGAGCCCGGCGTGCCTCGCTCGCGTGCGTCCCAACAGCTCCGTGCGGGGATCGGTCTGCATGCGTCTCCTCCGTAAACTGCTATCGCAGCACCGAGCAAGCCCCGCCGCTCAGCACCGCCAGCGCGCATAGCGCAGGATCAGGGCCGACACCGGCGCGCCAGGCACGCCGCTGCAGCCACGACTCTGCGCAACCTCCGACCTGAAGACGGGGTGCCGACAGTGCTGCCAACCAGCCACGGGGCTCCGCACCCCTTGATAGCCCCGCTGAGCCCTGTGGCTGGTTGCCAGTACATGTTTGGCGCGCTCCGCGCGCCTGGAGGACCGCTATGCGACCGAACAGAGGGGCGCAATGGGTACGTGATTCTCGTTTCGAGTCACATAGCAGTCCAAGGACTTCCGCCCGGGGACTGCCGACGAAGGACCTGCCGACGAAGGATTAACGACCGAAGGACTACCGACCGAAGGACTGCCTTGGAGACTCCCGAAGCTTGCCTGCACGCCTGGGCGACCGGCCTCGCCACACTGGCCGGTTCCCAGGTCGCGCCACGCGCTCAGGCGGCCAGCCGGAACGACGACCGATTCACGCGCCCTCCCCCGCTGTTACGTCAACGGAGGGCCGGACTCGAGCGCGGCCGGATTCTACGCCTCAGTCAGGGTGCCGGTCAACCCGCCGTATCGCGCTCGCGCCATGGTGAGTGTTATCGAGCGGGCCCGTCCGAGCGTCATCGCGCTCGACGGCGTCGGCCTGTGGATGGGCCACGCCCGACCGCAGCCGGGCATCGCTCGCGTTACCGCGGCATCCTGCGACGCATGAGACGACGATCCCACTGCAGGGAAATGGGCGGACTCGCCATGATCTGTGAGAAGTCCTCGTCGGCGGGATTCAGCACGATGTTGCGGCCCGTTGGAACCACCACTGAGGGAACGATGAGCACGGCGGATCGGCGCCCCTCGAGCCACCGATCTCCGAAGAGACGGCTCGCGTGAGGCGCATCGGCATCTCACCCTTCGACGTCCTCGGGCGCGACAGACTCCCAGCTCACCACATCTGGGATCGTGATCACCAACCAGGCGGAGTGTCTGGCCAGTGCGGGCAGGAACAGGAGCGCGGCAAGCACCGCCAGAATCGGCCGCGGGGCCCTTCGCCCGCTCGCCTCCGCTCGTGTTGCGCGAACAGCGTACGGACGCACGCCGCGGCGGACGTGTCGGACCACAGCCGCGCCATGAATTCAACCCGCTCCTTCTGTCGGCCGCAGCCCCGAGGAAGAAGACTCCGCCGATCCCCCGACCGGGCACGCGTCCCACGCACGATGACAGCAGTCCCTGGCGTCTTCGAGCGCGACCCCGCCGTGGCGCCGCTGGACGATGCCGCGCCCCGTCAGGCGGGCTCCATGCCGTGGCGCCGCTTGATCTCCGCCACCGCGGGTGAGCCGAGGAAGGCGAGCAGCGGCCTGATCTGTTCAGGTCGAGGCGACACGCGTGTCAGCCCGGCGGAGAACGTCGTCACGTGCTGGATCGCCGGCGGGAGCACGCCCAGGACCTCGATGCTCTCGGCCTCCATGAGCTCGCTCAGCTGCTGGAAGCCGAGATCCACGTCGCCGCGTGCGACGAGCGTCGCCACTGGCACACCCGACGGTACCCGGACGAGCTGCGGCGGCCGATGCCCCTGCGCGGCGAGCCGATCCGCATCGGCGTCGCCAAGTCCCCAGCGCTCGACGAGCGTCACGAGATGATCACCGCTCGGCCCGGTGGAATAGCCGATGCGGTGCGCGGCCTGGACGGCGCGTCTGACGTCTTCCTCCGACCCGATCGACGGGCGCGGTGCACCGGCCCGGACGGCGATCGCCACCGGGGACTTCGCCACGTCCACACGGCTGCCGGGAACGACCGAGCCCTGCGCGGCGAGCGCGTCCAGCGCGCCGGAGGCGAGCACCACGACGTCGAACGGCTCGCCTCCCACCACGCGCTTCGCGGCGTCGACGCCGCCTACCGACTCGACGGACACTCGCTGCGACGAGGTCGCCGCGAAAGCCGCGATCAGGTCGGCCAGCAGGCGCCGCGTCGCCATCGACGAGATGATGCGGACCTCCGGGCTCGTCATCTCTCGAGATCATCCTGTTGAATAGACTAACAGCGCCTATCGCTGGCCCTCGAGCGCCCACAGCTGCGTGAGACCCTCGAACGAACGAATGATCGGATCCGCGTGCACGAGCACGAGCCGCTCGCGCTGCGCCTGGACGACCAGCACGCGATCGAACGGATCCCGATGGGTCCAGGCGAGCGTACCGGCGGATTCCGCGTGCACGGGACTGATGACGAGCGGCAGAAACCCGTTGGCGTCGATCAGGGCGACCGGCGAGCCGGTGAAGCGCAGCTTGCCTCTCCTGGCTTTGATGGCGATCTCCCAGGGACTGGCGGCGCTCACGTACACGCGGTTGTCGGCGTCGGCGATCGCCGTGCGAGCCTGGGCCGAGAGCCGCGTGTCACCCTGATCCCACCAGAGCAACACGTGCGTGTCGAGCAGGAGGTCCACTACTCCTCCGCGGCTTCGCCCTCGAACAGCGCGGCGATGCTCGGGTCGGGCGCGTCGAAGTCCGGGGCGAGGTACGTCACACGCAGCGCGTGCGCGGGCTTGCGGACCGCCTTCGCCTTGGGCAGCGGCACGAGCATCGCCCGGGGGACGCCATTCTTCGCAATGATGATCTCCTCCCCGCGCGCCGCATCCTCGACCAGACTGGACAGTTGCGTCTTCGCCTCGTACAGGTTGACCGATTTCCTCGCCGGCTTCGCCATGGCCGCGAGCATACCGCCTCGCGCCGGACTTGGTCAACCTGGTCAACTCCACCGCGTCTCCCGCGACCGATGTCCTGACAGGTCGCGCAGACCAACGACTGCTGAGGCTCCCGTCAGCGGGACGGGCGCCCCGTCTCTCCCATCTTCCAGTTCCACGGTCGGCGGCAGTTTGGGGGCGTCGGCGAGGTGGTGGGGCATGCTTCAGCAGGCGCCGGCACCGTCGTGGCTCGGGCAAGGCGTCAGCGTCGTCGGGATCGGCTCGGCTGTCTGGTGATCGTCAGCACGCTCTTCGGGCCGTCCAGCCTCACCACCAGGTGGCGGAGCACGTTGCGTCCGATGAGTGCGCAGGAACGTCTGGTCGCCAGCGTTTCGACGTGCGCGAACTCGAATCCGGCGAGCCGAAGCGCGCAGTGATACAGCAGGACGTCCTGGAGCGGCTGTCCGAAGCCGGCGGCGCGAACCACCCGAACGGGAGGCAGGTCGAGTTCGACCACGAGCGCCTCCGGCAGCGCGCACATGTCGGCACCGCTGTCGATCTTGCCTTCGATGTGCCGCTCGTCAGCACCGCCTGGCACCCCGACCGCGACCGGTACCATCGGTGCGGGCGGCGTGAAGTTGGACGAGTAGCGCCTGTTCATTCGATCGAGAAGCCGGGCACGTCGACCACGGGCTCGGCGGCACCGACGCGGCCGATGAAGAACGTCACTCCGCCAAGTGCCCGGGCCACGCGCTGGAAGAGTGCGGTGGCATCCGGATCGGTGTCCACAACGACCCCGCCACTGACGGCGAACGAACAGGCCCGCGGCGTCGCGGTCGAGCCTCGCTTTCAGCCGTTCGAACGCCCGGCGCTCTCGCGCCCACTCGCGCAATCGGCTCCGGCGGCCGGCGGTTCCGGTGCCGGTTCTGCCGGTCCGAGCCGCGCGGCCGGCCGTCCGTGTCGTGTGATGACGAACTGCTCTCCGCGTTCGGCTCGGCGGACGAGTGCCGGCGCGTCGTTCTTCAGGTCGCGGACGCCGACGGTCTTTGTGGCCATGATTGTTCCCACAATACCCCCCTCGGCGGCCTGACGTCCAGCCGACCAACGCCTCGAGTCACCCGGCGCCGGTATTCTGCGAGGGCTGATCCACCCCGTGTACGAGTATGTCCGCGTGCCGGTGTCGCATGCGCGTGACACCACCGCGCGGTCACCCTCGTTCTTGACAGGCGGAGGGAACACGTCGATCATCTGCGCGGAGCAACGCTGGCAGGGCTATAACCAGTCGCGTCGCAAGGCTTATCGTCTTCGCCGGTCGCGAGGCCACGATCGCATAACCGGTGACCGGTCAACTGTCGTCGGAGGGAGCCTGGAGGGGCAACAGGTCGTTCATGGCTCCTGCCATCCGTGGGTGTGGAGACGGAGCCACACTTCGTGGCCGGCAGGCGCCAGCCGCTGATGGAGTGGCCGTATCACACGCTGCAACCGGGGCGGACGTATGACGTCTCTGCCGATGGGAGCCGCTTCCTCGCGTTACGCCCGGTGCCCGGTCGGCCGTCCAGCGGGATTCACCGTGGTCGTGAACTGGACCGAAGAGCTGCAGGGCTGGCACAGCGTGACTGATGAGCGTCTGCCCGGATGATCGCCCACGATCTGCCGTGACGGACCAGGCTTCGTCGCGCGCCCGTTGCCGGAGCATGGTCTGCATCCCGGGGTGGCGGGTGACACAATGACACCGGGCGAAATCGACAGGCTCTATGGTGAACGAACGGGGAGCCTCGGTGTGGACGGGGCAGCGCTTCGGCGTCTATCAACTGCACGAACGCATCGGTGTGGGCGGGATGGGCGAGGTCTATCGCGCACGCGATAGCCGCCTGGATCGCCCCGTCGCGATCAAGGTCCTGCCGCGCGAGTTCTCCGCCGACACCGATCGCCTGGCCCGGTTCGAGCGCGAGGCGCGTGTCCTGGCGTCGCTCAATCATCGCAACATCGCCACGATCCACGGCCTGGAGGAGCGCGACGGTGTCCTGGCGCTCGTGATGGAACTCGTGGAGGGGACGACGCTCGCCAATCGCCTGACGCGAGGTGCCATGCCGCCCGCCGAAGCGATTGGCGCGGCACGGCAGATCGCCGACGCGCTCGACGCCGCGCACGAGAAAGGGATCGTCCATCGCGACTTGAAGCCGGCCAATGTCATGCTCACACCGGGCGGCGTGATCAAGGTGCTGGACTTTGGACTCGCCAGACACGTTGCCGACCCGGCGGCAGCTGGACCGGACACGCAGACGATGACCTTCGCGCGTACCCAAGAGGGTTTGGTGATGGGCACGGCGGCCTACATGAGCCCCGAACAGGCGCGCGGGCAGGCCGTCGACAAGCGTACGGACATCTGGGCCTTTGGCTGCGTGCTCTACGAGATGCTCACCGGCCGCGCGGCGTTCGCTCGCGAAACCATCTCCGACACCATTGCGGCCCTCCTCGAGCGCGATCCCGATTGGCAGGCGTTGCCGCCGGCTGCACCCGCAGCCGTGCACAAACTGCTGCAACGCTGTCTCGTCAAAGCGCCGGCCTCGCGACTGCGCGATATCGGGGATGCGCGGATCGAACTCGAGGAACTTGCGGCAACCCGCCAGGACCCGGCGGCGCTGCAGGATGGACGCCCCGCCCGGCGGGTCTGGACGTGGACGACAGCCGGACTCGTGTGCGGCGCCCTCATTGCCGGCGCCATCACGTGGTTGACGCCTCGACGCGAGTCCTCCATCGAGTTGCCGGCGCAGTTCACACTGTCGTTCAGGGAACAGATGGACGATACTGCCGTGACCACGGTCCCCGCGCCGTCGCCCGACGGTCGCACGTTCGTGTTCGTGGGAACCGACGAACAGAACGTGACAGCCCTCTGGAGCCGAGCCATCGATTCCCCCGAGGCGCGCCGGTTCGAGGGCACCGAAGGCGTTCGCTTTGCGTTCTGGTCGGCCGACGGACGTTGGATTGGCTTTTTCGCCGACGGGAGACTCAAGAGGATCAGCGCCTCCGGTGGCCCGGTCCAGACCATCGCCAGGATCCCCGGGCTGATCGATGCCGCGTGGGGACGGCACGGCGACATTATCTTCCGTCCCGGCAATCGCCAGCCGCTGTTTCGTATTTCGGATCAAGGTGGTGAGCCGGCGCCGCTCACCGAGCTGAACGACGATCTCGCCGAGAACTCCCATCGCGGCCCGGCCTTCCTGCCGGATGGCCGCCGGTTCCTGTTCACATCCCGCTGCGCCGTCCCGGAGAACAACGCACTCTACATCGGCTCGCTCGATTCACCTGAGGTCCGGCGGGTGATGCCTCTTCAGTCCAAGGCGATCTACGTCCCAGCCAGAGACGGCGGTCCGGGAGCGCTCGTCTACTACCGCGACGGCAACCTCGAGACACGGGTCTTCGACCCGGCAAGCGAGACACTCCTGGGCGAGCCGCAGGTGGTTGCCGCCGCCGTCGACTATGGGGCGGCTGGACTCAACGCCTTCTTCGAAATCTCGGCGGACGGCCGCGTGATGGTCGTGCGCCCGGCGGGTGCGGGCCACACGCAGCTGACGTGGTTCGAACGAAGCGGAGAGCAGACGGGGACGGTGGGCGGACCAAGCGTCTACTATCAGCCGCGGATTTCGCCCGACGGCACCCGCGTCGCCTTCAATCGACCCGATCCACAGACGAACAACCGCGATGTGTGGACTATCGACGTGGCGCGCGGCATCGCGGCGCGGCTCACCCTGCACCCCGCGAACGACTGGCATGCCGTGTGGTCACCCGATGGCCGGCAGATCGCATTCGCTTCCGATCGGGATGGTGCGTCCGAGACCACCCTTCACTTGAAGCACGCAATCAACGTCGGAAGCGAGGAGTCGCCGCTGCTGAACGTCGTCGGTGCCCCGTCGGACTGGTCACGCGACGGTCGATGGATCGCATACGGGTCGGCTACTAACAACGTGGAGATCGTGACCGCTTCGGGGGACCCAGACCCCTATTCGTTCGTGCGGCCCTCCCGGCAGGGCGGCGCCCGCTTCTCTCCAGACGCCAGATGGATCGCGTACACCTCCGACGAGACGGGCCGATTCGAAGTATTCGTCCGCACGTTCGACGGAGGACCCGCCGAGTCCGACAGCATCCAGGTGTCGGAGAACGGTGGTGATTTTCCAGTGTGGCGCGCCGACGGTCAGGAACTGTATTACATGTCGGCCGACTTCACGATCTACGCGGTCACGACAGAGGGACTGCATCTGACCGGTCACGTGCCTCGTGGGGAGCCACTGTTCCGCGCGTGCCCAGGGAGCGTCACGCAGGGGCCACCCGGCCGAGGTGCGTGGTGGAGCAATCCGTTCGATACCGTGGACGGCAACCGCTTCCTCGTCAACTGCGTTCAACAGTCACCCGACACGTTCAATGTGCTGATGAATTGGTCACCGGCCGCGCTTCGCTAGGACGTTCTTCAGAGGCGGGGACACAATGCTCTCGGGACGGCAGAGGCGTCCGCGCCGCCGTTGACACCCGCGTGCCCGGGAAGGATTATCCACACGGCGTTTGCCGTGACACCTGACCTGTGACTCTGACGCCGGGAACCCGGATTGGCGCGTACGCGATCGTCGCAGCGCTCGGCCGCGGCGGGATGGGCGAGGTCTACCGCGCCCGCGACGCGAAGCTGCCCCGAGACGTGGCCCTGAAGGTGCTGCCGGAGATGTTCGCAGCCGATCCGGAGCGCGTGGCGCGTTTGCAGCGCGAGGCCCAGTTCCTGGCATCGCTGAACCACCCGCATATCGCCGCGATTTACGGGGTGGAAGGCGAGGGTCCGACAACCGCGTTGGTACTGGAGCTGATCGAGGGCCCCACGCTCGCGGACCTCATCGCGAGGGGCCCTGTTCCGTTGGATGACGCCCGGGCCATCGCCCAGCAAATCGCATTGGCACTCGAGGCCGCACACGATCACGGCATCGTCCATCGCGACCTCAAGCCCGCCAACATCAGGATCCGAGACGAAGGGACCGTCAAGGTCCTCGACTTCGGGCTGGCCAGGATGGTCGAGTCGTCGAACCAGTCGCTGGACCTGACGCAGTCTCCCACCATCACGAGCCCGGCGATGACTCGGGCCGGCGTCCTGCTCGGCACTGCCGCGTACATCAGCCCCGAGGTGGCCAGAGGGCGCCCGGCCGACAAGCGCAGCGACATCTGGGCCTTCGGCTGTGTGTTCTACGAGATGCTCACCGGGCACCGGGCGTTCGACGGCGCCGATATGACCGAGGTGCTCGGCGCCGTGGTGCGGCTCGAGCCCGACTGGGACCGACTCCCGCACACCGTGCCGCCTGGCGTGCGGTCCGTGCTCGAGCGCTGCCTGCAGGATCGAAGAGAGCTGGGCCACGCTGACCGAAGGCGTGCGGAAGGTGCTGCGATGGGCCTGAAGAGCTGGTTCCGCCAACGACCATCCAAAGAGCGAAGCCGCCGTGGACATGTTCGACGGTCGAGATGCAGCGCCGCAGGTGACGTCGTAGGCGGCCCGAGGCGTGACATAGTCCAGCCGTGCGTCTGCTGACCTAGGAAGTGAAGTGCTGACGCGCGACGCGTCGGAAGTCTTTCGCGACGCGTAAGGCTTCCTTGCACCACTCGTAACGAGGATTGCGGTACACATCGATTTTCCTGCGTGTGTCGGTGGCACTGCACGTGCTTGCACGCGTCAGTTGGTCCACGCGCTGGTGTTGTGGACGCCATTCACGATCGAGGTGACACCATGACGAAAGGCAGTATGCGATGGGTCGCCCTGTCGCTGGCCGGGGCACTCGTGATAGCGGCCACGACGGTGCTCGGGGCGCAGGGATGGAGGCCGAGGACGGATCGGACGGCGCTCGACGGGTATCAGGAGGTGCCGACGCTTTCGACCACGGGGAAGGGCACTCTACGGCTCGCCATCAGCCACGACCGGAAGTCCGTTCGTTACGTCCTCAGGTACAACAACCTCGAAGGCAACGTGACGCAGGCGCACATTCATATCGGCCGCCCCGGAGTGAACGGCGGCATCATGGTGTGGCTCTGCGCCACCCCGCCGCTGAGCCCGCCGATGAGTGCTCCGGCCGCGCCGTTGTGCCCCGAGCCCGGCGAGCCGGTCTCGGGCGAGCTGACGCCGGACCACGTCGTGGGGCCAGTCGGCCAGGGTGTCGCTCCCGGGCATTTCAACCGGTTCCTCGACGCGCTGCGCGCCGGCGCGGCGTACGCGAACGTCCATACGACCCTCTACCCGCCTGGAGAGATCCGGGGCGATATCGAGCCGCATGTGCACGACGTTCGATTCAGATAGGAGCCTCCACGGCCGCGACATGGACGCGGCGTGCCGAGGCGGGCCGGCGAGTGACCCGCCGTGCGGTTCGGATCGATCGGCGGGGCGCGCGGAGCGCTGCTCGCGCGCGTCGCCGCCCACCTCATGGGATCGCCGTGGTACGGCGTCGAGCCGCGTGACCTCATGTCGTTCGTCGCGGCAGCAGCACTCGTGCTGACCATGGCGACGGCGGCGTCGTTCGCCGCGTGGAAACGGGCGCCTTTCGCTGTTCGAGATGGACGCCGATGCCGGCAGGTTCATTGATTCGACGAAAGGACACGACCATGCTGACCATCTCTCGCACGGCACTCGTTCTCCTGCTGGCCGCGGCTGCGATCGCCGGCGCTGCGGCCGGTGCGCCGTCGCTGCTCGCCCAGGGCGGCGCGGGATCGTCAGGCC
>CAZDLW010000167.1:0-12731 GCA_964505975.1 uncultured Bifidobacteriaceae bacterium
ACCTGCCGGTGGCCCACAGGGCGGACGCGGCGGTCCGCAAGCCGCGGCCGCCGCGCCGCCGGTCGAGCGGATCGGCGACGGCGTCTTCAAGATTGGCGGCAACTACACCTCGCTGGCCATCGACATGGGCGATCACATCCTCGTGGTGGAGAGTGGTCAGAGCGACGCACGCGGCATGGCCGTGATGGCGGCGGCCAGGCAGGCCATCCCCAACAAGCCAATCCGCTTCGTCGTCAACTCGCACCCGCATTTCGATCACGCCAGTGGCCTTGCGGCTGCGGTTGCAGAAGGCGCCACGATTCTGACGCACCGCAACAACGAGCAGGTGCTCGAGCGGCTGCTCTCCGGCCCGCGCACTCTTGTCGGCGACAGCCTTTCGAAGGTGTCGAATCGCCGTACGGACGTCGTGCAAGGCGTCGGCGATCGCGACGTACGGAAGGGGACGAATGGCAAGGTCGTCGAGCTGCATCTCATTCCGAATGAGCACAGCGACGGCATGCTGGCCGTGTATCTGCCGGCTGAAAAGGTGGTCTGGTCGGCTGACATCACGATTGTGGATCCCAACCCGAATCAACTCGGCGTCGTGAAGTCGGCAGTCGAAGCCCTGAACCGTCTGAAGCTCGACTACGATACGTGGATTCCGACCCACCCGCCGAATCCCGATCGGCGGTTGACGCGGGCGGATGTGATGGCCGCAGCTGGTAGTTAGGCCGCTGTGCGGCCCGGAGCGAGGGGGCCGGCTTCAGCCGGCCCTGCCGCGCGAAGCCTGAGCCGGAGCTCGTACGTTAACTACCGTGGCGTGTCGGAAGGACCGGCAAGCTCCGCGTGGCGCATCCTGCCCTTGACGCGCTGCCACTCCGTTTCCATCTCGTCGAGCGAGGCCTCCCCGATCGCGCGGCCGCGCGACGCGAGAGCACGTTCGACGGCTTCGAATCGAATGGCGAACTTCTCGTTCGCCCTCCGGAGTGCCGCCTCGGGCTCGATGCCCAGCTTGCGTGAGAGATTGGCGATTGCAAAGAGCAGATCGCCCATCTCGTCCTCGGCGTGCGACAGGTCGCCCATGGCGCCTGTTTCCACTTCGCGCCGGACCTCGGCGACCTCTTCCTCGATTTTGTCGAGCACGTCACCAGCGTGCACCCAGTCGAAGCCGACAGCCGCTGCCCGTGCGCTGATCTCGTAGGCGCGCAGCAGCGACGGCAGGGTCTTCGGAACGCCGCTGAGCGTGGAGTGCGCACTCGCAGACGGTTTGCCGGCGGCCTCGCGCTCGCGTGCCTTCAGCGTCTCCCAGCGCTCGATGACCTGCCCGGTGGTGAGCGGCGCCTCACCGTTCCCCCGGGCGAATACGTGCGGATGACGACGTACGAGCTTGTCACAGATGGCGTCGATCGCGTCGCCGATATGGAAGTCGCCCCCCTCTTCGCTAATCTGCGCCAGGAACACCGCTTCGAACAGGAAGTCGCCCAGTTCGTCCCGGAGATCCGCCGGCGAGCCGCGCTCGATGGCGTCGAGCACTTCGTAGGTTTCCTCGAGCACGAAGGGCCGCAGCGACGCATGTGTCTGCTCGCGGTCCCAGGGGCACCCGCCAGGTGCGCGCAGCGTACGTACGATCTCGACCAGCCGTTCGAACCGGGCACCCACGGCGTCGTTCATGGGCCCCATGCTACCATTCGAGCGTTCGGCACGACCGGCCATACAGGAGCTCGGACGCATGGACGACCCGGGACGCGACGCTTCCAGCGGGCACGACGCCACCACGGTGACGTTTGTCGGCTTCGTGCTCTCGCTCGCCCACACAGCGGCGGTCCATTTCGGCGACATTCCGGATCCGATGAGCGGCGCGAAGACGGATGCGAACCTTCCGGCGGCGCAGCAGCTGATTGACATCCTCGCGCTCCTGGAAGAGAAAACGCGCGGCAACCTCACCGCGGAAGAGCGCCAGTTACTGGAACAGATCCTGTTCGAGCTGCGGGTGCGGTACCTCGAGATCGGCAAGAGCGCCGAATCGGGGCCCTCCGAGCCGCGCATCATCCTGCCATGAGTCGCGAAGACGCCCACGAGCCAGGCGTGCGCTGACACGCCGTTCGCGCTGCCTAGGCGGCTTGAACGGTCGGAATCCTTGCACATGAGTCAAATTTTCGACCGGCCGTTCAAGGCGTCTCGCCCGCGCGAAGCGCGGGCAGAAGATACTGCCAGCTAGCGAGGCGGAGCCGCAGCGGACAGGCTCGTGGGTCTGAGGCGCAGCCTCGCTAGCACTGCTCGCGCGAGCGGGTAGCTTGGGAAATCCCGGCAAGGTGACTACACTACGAAGCACGTCCTCCGTGGCGTGAGTCCGATCGTTCCTCGCCCGCTCCGACTTTCACGCGTGTCCCGACCCCGCCCGCGGGGCCAGGAACGCTGCCGCAGCGGCGTGGTTCCCGGTCGGGTCCGGCATCGCGGCGTGACGAGAGCGCATTCACGGCAGGATGGACCCGGTTCACCCACAGGCGTCGGCCACAGCATCGCGTCGCTCGAGCACTCCGGCGCGCGTGACGTTCCTTGGCACTGGCACATCGCACGGTGTGCCGATGATTGGCTGTGAGTGCGCGGTGTGCCGATCCCCGGATCCCCGGGATACGCGTTTGAGGCCGTCGATCTACCTCGATGTACCCAGCCGCGTGAAGATACTGATCGACACCACACCCGATCTCCGGCAGCAGGCGCTCACGCACGGCATCACGCGGGTGGACGCGATTCTGTTTACGCACAGCCACGCGGACCACATCATGGGCCTGGATGAGATCAGACGCTTCAACGCCGTGCAGGGTGGACGCATTCCCTGCTATGCCAATCGCACGGCGTGGGAGAACATTCGCCGCACCTTCTACTACGTCTTCGACGGCCTCCCGCGCCAGGGTGGCGGCATCCCGATGCTCGAAGCCCTTGAGCTGACCGCACCCGTCACACTGTGCGGTGTCCGGGTCGTCCCCGTACCGTTGTGGCACGGGGCGACGCCAATCCTCGGCTTTCGGTTCGGGTCGTTTGCGTACCTCACGGATTGCAACCGGATTGCCGACGAATCATGGCCGCTCGTGGACGGCGTCGACACGCTTGTGATCGACGCGCTGCGCGACAGGCCGCACTCCACGCACTTCACGGTCGCCGAGGCGCTGGACGTCGTTGCCCGGATCGGTGCACGACGTGCGTACCTGACGCACATGGCGCACGATCTGGGACACGCCGCGACCGATGCCCGTCTGCCGGCCGGCGTGGAACTGGCATATGATGGGCTGGTGCTCGACGTGTCGGTCGACGTGGAGTGAATGGAGACCATCCACTACCCCGACGACGTGCGGCCGGCGTGGTTGGTGCATCCGGTGCTGGCGCTCGGCAACTTCGACGGCCTTCACCGCGGGCATCTGAAGATCATCGAGCGGGTCCGACGCGGCGCGGCCGAGCACGGCGGCACGCCGATGGCGATGACGTTCGACCCGCACCCGTCGCGCGTCGTGCGGCCGGACAAGGCGCCGCCGCTGCTCATGACCAAGGAGCAGCGGCTCGAGGCGCTGGATCGTGCCGGCGTCCACTGTGTCGCCGTGGTGCGTTTCACCCGTGCCCTGTCAGAGTGGGATCCCGAGACGTTCGTGCGGCTCGTGCTGGTGGAATGGCTGCGCGTCTCGGAGGTGTGGGTCGGGGCGAACTTCTTGTTCGGACACGAACGGAAAGGGAACTTCAGTCTGCTGCGCGTCCTCGGCCAGCGGTACGGCTTTCGGGCGGAGAAGATCGACCCCGTTCGCTACAAGGATTTCGTGGTGAGCAGTACACGCGTCCGGCGCCTGATCACGGAGGCCCGCGTGGACGAAGCGGGTGCGCTGCTCGGGCACCCGTATTTCGTGGACGGCGTGATCGTCGAGGGACGACGCCGGGGCCGCGAGATCGGTTTCCCCACAGCCAATCTGCAGACCGACAACGAGTTGATCCCCCCGCATGGCGTGTATGCCACCACCATGACCGTTGACGGCATCGTGCATGCCGGGCTGACGAACATCGGCACGAGGCCCACCTTCGGAGAGGTCAACACGACGATCGAGACACACCTGCTCCAGTATGGAGGCGACCTCTACGGCCGCAGCGTGCGTCTCGGGTTCGTGCAGCGACTGCGCGATGAGCGGCGGTTCGAAGACGTGGACGCCCTCCGTGCGCAGATCGAGGCGGACCAACGGCGGGCCGTGCGCCTGTTCAGCCGCTTGTCGGTGTAGGCGTGATGTCTGCGAACCGTTCGACCTGCGGGCGGCGTGTGCCGGCGCATGGTACCGGGCACGACGGCAGCCACTCATGCTGCGCGGAACGGGGACGATGAGCGTAATAGTGTTCGAGCTGAACGTATCGTTGCCGCACGACACACGCCTGGTAGAGCTCGTCCGTCAACTTGCCGTACACGCGGCACAACAGGCCGGATATTCGGAAGCCGCGGCGCGGGCGTTCGGGTCCGCCGTTGAGCCCATCGTTCGTGGTTACCTCGAAACTGCCGACCCCAACGCGATGCTTCCTGTCGTCGTCCGGCGTCACGCCGGACCGCTGGAAGTGCTCGTCGACACTCAGATCATCACGCCTCGCGAGTAGTGCCTCTCTGCCGGTGACATGCTTCGCCTGTACAACACTCTGACGCGGCAACAGGAGCCGTTCGCGCCGCTTCGCGACAACATCGTCCGGCTGTACGCCTGCGGGCCAACGGTGTACGCCCGCGCCCACATCGGCAACTTTCGAACCTTCGTGTGCGTGGACGTGTTGCGCCGGACGCTGGCATCAGTGTGCGGACACGGCCTTCACGACGCCGTGAACTACACCGACGTGGACGACAAGACCATCGCCGGGGCGCAGCGCGCCGGCGTGCCGCTGCGCGAGTATACGGAGCAGTGGATCGCAGCCTTTCGGGAGGATGCGGCGCGGCTTGGAATCGAGATGCCGAAGGAGACGCCGCGCGCGACCGACGAAGCGAACCTGAGGGCGATGAGCGACATGATTCTCGACCTGGAGCGGAACGGCCACACCTACCGGCGTGATGGTTCTGTCTACTTCAAGATCTCCACGCTGCCCGAATACGGCAAGCTGGCCCGTATCGATACCGAAGGCATGCAGTCGGGCGCACGGGTCGATCAGGACGAGTACGCGAAGGAGGATGCTCGCGATTTCGTGCTCTGGAAGGCGCCCAGGCCCGGTGAACCGGCATGGGATTTCGGGATGGGCCCGGGAAGACCCGGGTGGCACATCGAGTGCTCCGCCATGGCACTGCGGCTGCTGGGAGACCCGCCGATCGATATTCACGCCGGCGGCGTCGATCTGATCTTTCCGCACCACGAGAACGAGATTGCCCAGGCCGAGGGGGCGACCGGGCAACAGTTCGCGCGCTTCTGGGTCCACGTCGAGCACCTGTTCGTCGAGCATGAAAAGATGTCGAAGTCGCTCGGCAACGTCTACACCGTGCCCGACGTTCTCTCGCGGGGCTACCGAGCGTCTGCGCTGCGCTACCTGTTGCTCTCGGCACACTATCGCAAGCCGTTGAACTTCACCTGGATGGGAATGGACCAGGCGGAGGAGTCGCTGCATCGCATCGTCGACTTCCTGGCCAGACTGGACACCGCCACGGGAGACCGGTGCGATCCGCGGACGGAAACCATCGTGGCACGTGCGCGCGAGGCGTTTACCGCGGCGTTGACCGACGATCTGAATGCGGCCGCGGGCCTCGCCGCCGTGTTCGATCTCGTTCACGCCGTCAATGTGGCGTTCGACGCCGGGCAGGTCAGCGCCGGCGACGCCGCCCTCGTCCGGCGCGCGATCGAGGACTTCGACCGCGTGCTCGGCGTGGTCGGTCTGCGTCGCGCGGAAGACGCGCTGCCGGACGACGCCGTCGCGGAAATCGAGCGGGACATCGAGGAACGGAATGTCGCGCGGCGACGGCGGGACTTTGCCGCAGCGGACGCCATCCGGCGGTCGCTCCTGGAACGCGGCATTCTTCTCGAGGACGGCCCGGCAGGTACGCGATGGAAGAGGAAATGACCGGCCCGCTGCTGAAGACTGCGCTGCCAGGGCCCAAGGCGAAGGCCGTCATCGAACGGGACGCCAGAGTCGTATCCACGTCCTACACGCGCGAGTATCCATTGGTGATTGCTCGTGGCGAAGGCGTGTTCGTCGAGGATGTAGACGGCAACGTCTTTCTCGATTGCACCGCCGGGATTGCCGTGACGGCAACCGGTCATTCCCATCCGGACGTCGTGCGTGCGATTGTCGAGCAGGCCGGAAGGTTCCTGCACATGTCCGGTACGGACTTCTACTACGAGCTGCAGGTGCGTCTGGCCGAAGAGCTCTCGGCGATTGCCCCGATGCCCGGGCCGCATCGGTCGTTCTTCAGTAACTCGGGGACGGAGGCGAACGAGGCCGCGCTGAAGCTGGCGAGGTATCACACCAGGCGCCCGAACGTCATTGCCTTCCTCGGCTCGTTCCACGGGCGGTCGATGGGGTCATTGTCGTTGACCGCCAGCAAGGTCACCCAGCGGAGAGGCTTCGGACCCTTCGTGCCCGGGGTGTATCACGCGCCGTATGCCGACTGCTACCGCTGTCCGGTGAACCTCCAGCCGGATACCTGCGCAGCGGAATGCCTCCGCTTCATCGAGGAGCAGCTTCTGGTGCACCTGGTGTCGCCCGACGAGGTGGCCGCGGTCATCGTCGAACCCATCCAAGGCGAGGGCGGCTATCTCGTGCCGCCGGATGTGTTCCACCAGCGACTGCGCGACATCACCACGCGGTATGGGATGCTGCTCGTCGTGGACGAGGTGCAGTCCGGCATGGGTCGGACCGGACGCGTGTTCGCCATGGAGCATACGGGAGTCGAGCCGGACGTTATTGCCATGGCAAAGGGGATCGCGTCCGGACTGCCGCTCGGGGTCACGACCGCGCGAGCCGAGATGCTGTCGTGGCCGCCGGGCACGCACGCGAGCACGTTTGGCGGGAATCCGGTCGCGTGCGCGGCCGCGCTGACGACAATCCGGCTGCTCCGCGAGCAACTCGTGAAGAACGCAGAAATCGTGGGCGCGCACATGCTCGCCGGGGCGAAGGCGCTGATGGACAAGCACGCGCTCATCGGCGACGTGCGGGGACGCGGTTTGATGATCGGGTTGGAGCTCGTCCGGGATCGGGTGACGAAGGAGCGGGCGACCACGGAGCGCGATGCCGTGGTTCAGGAGTGCTTCAGGCGTGGATTGCTGGTGCTCGGTGCGGGTCGAAACGCAGTCAGACTGTCCCCGCCCCTGGTGCTGACGGTTGGGCAGGCGGATACCGCACTCGGGATCCTGGAACAGGCGCTCGCGGCCGTCTCGTGAAAACCTGCCGTGTCGGGCCCCCGCGACTCGAGTCAACCATCGTCATACGTTGCTTCAGTCCTGGGGGCCGGCTTCGGCCTGCCCGCGCCCGTCGCGCGGCCAGAGGACCGCTATGCGGTCACTTCTCACGAGTACGAGGTCGATCCGCATAGCGGCCCAGGATGGCCCCGTTCCTGCGATCGGTCGGGGGCATGGTACAGGACGACAGACAGGAACTGGGAAAGGCGGGGGAAGATCTGGCGTGCGCGGAATTGCAGCGCCGCGGGTACGCAATTCTCGAACGGCGGTACCGTTCACGATATGGTGAAATCGACATCGTAGCGGGCGACAGAGGAGTGACCGTGTTCGTCGAGGTCAAGACCCGCCTGGGCGCGACGTTCGGAGGAGGAGCAGCCGCCGTGACGCCGTGGAAGCAGCGACGGGTTGCCCTGATGGCGATGGATTACATCGTACGGCGTCGATTGTCTGGCCGACCGTGCCGGTTCGATGTGGTGACGGTTGACGTGTCCGACCCCGGTCCGCGCGTGGAGGTCTATCGAAACGCGTTCGACGCGCCGTTTTGAGCGGGAGATCGCCGGGGCCACTCGGACGGCGCCTGTCTCTTGAACGGTTTCGTGACATCGACGCGTCCCTGTGCGTGAGATCGACGAAAAAGCACGCAGGTGTTGAACGCGATGGAGTGTCACCCATCGCAGGGTGATCGATGACGTCTGAGCTGCGCAAGGATCCGGTGACCGGCCGCTGGGTGATCGTCTCGACGGAGCACCGGAAACGGCCATCGGACTTTCGGCTCGAATCCGTCCACACGTCCCCGGAGGACTTTTGTCCGTTCTGCGAGGGGCACGAGCACATGACGCCCCCCGAGCTCTTCGCACATCGTCCTGACGGGAGCCGCCCCAACATGCCCGGGTGGGAACTGCGCGTCGTGCCGAATCAGTTCCCGGTGCTGCGCGTCGAGGGCACGCTCGAGCGGCAAGGCGAGGGGATGTTCGACAAGATGAGCGGTGTCGGCGCGCACGAGGTGATCATCGAGTCGCCGCGCCACGAGGACACGCTTGCGACGCTTGGGGCAGGCGGGGTGGAGCAGGTGCTCTGGGCGTGCCGGGAACGCGTGCAGGATCTGAAACAGGATCGCCGATTCCGTTCCCTGATCATCTTCAAGAACCATGGGGCAGCGGCCGGGGCGCGACTCACGCACTCGCACTCGCAAATCATTGCGCTGCCCATTGTGCCGTCCGAGGTGCGCGACGAGATCGAAGGGGCGCGCACCCACTATGCAACCAGGGAGCGATGCATCTTCTGCGACATCATCCGGCAGGAGATTCACGACGGGCACCGCGTGGTGGCCGAGCATGCGGATGTTGTGGCACTGGCGCCGTACGCGCCGCGGTTTCCCTTCGAGATCTGGATCCTGCCCAGGCGCCATGGCGCCCGGTTCGAGGATGCCGCCCGGCACGAGTACGCGTCGCTGGCGCGGATGCTGGGCGACCTTCTGCGTCGCATGGACATCATGCTTCGACAGCCCCCGTACAACCTGCTGATTCACAGCGCGCCGGTCGCGGAACCGGTGGAGGAGTCCTACCACTGGCACGTGGAGATCCTGCCAGCGCTGACACGCGCCTCGGGATTCGAGTGGGCAACGGGCGCTTACGTGAACCCGACCTCGCCGGAGGAAGCTGCCCGGGTACTGAGGGGCGCGAAGATTTGAGGGTCAAGGGCGCGCAGCCCGGTGGCTAGACCGCTCCTGCTTCTCCGCTTGCTTCAGGAAGACCTGCACCAGCGGTGGGCGCGTCCTTCGGGGCGAGCGACCGACGACTCGCGCGACACCGATCAGGAAAACGTGTCCGCAGCGTGAAGGCCGCGCTGGGTGGGACCCAGCGCGGTTCGCCCATGGTCGGGCGGAGGACGCGTTTTTCCGCGCGACGTCGTCGGGAGCCACGCCCAGAGGGACGCCCCCGCCGCGACGGCGACTGGCTTTTGAGGCAGCGGACAAGCAGGAGATACTGCCAGCCAGCGAGGCGGAGCCGCCGCCGCCATGCTCGCTAGTCCGACGCGGAGCCTCGCTGGTGACCAGGTGTGCGGCCCTCGATCGTCTGCCACGCGACGAATGCGCTCGCGGCGGCCATCCCGGCGGCCACCAGCATGATCAGCCTGAAGCCGGCAACGAACGAATCGCGGATGGCGGCGCGCACAAGTCCGGCTTCCTCGGGCGTGGCGTCAGGTGGAGGAGTGGCGGCGGCCAGATTGAGTCGCTCTCCTTCGAGCTGTGCGACGATCTCGGGGCGAATGTCCACCATGGCCAGCCGCCGGTCCAGCGCGTCGTTGAACGTGGCCAAGACCAGCACGCCCATGACCGCAAGTGCGACGAGGCCTGCTGCCCGGGAGACGGCATTGTTGATGCCCGACGCGAGTCCGGCGCGATTGGGAGGAACCGATCCCATGACCACCGTCACGAGCGGAGCCACGGCCACGGCCATTCCCAGGCCCATCGTGAGGAAGGCGGGGAAGAACGCCGTCCAGTAGCTGCTGGAGGCGTCGGGCACGGCGGCCAGCGCGAATCCGCCGGCAGTGAGAATCGGGCCCACGACGAGGAGCACCCGTGCGCCAACGATGGGAACGAGGGCCCCCGTCCAGCGGGACAGCACCGCGATACACAGGATGAACGGGAGCCATGCCGCGCCGGCCTGAGTGGGCGTGTAGCCGTGGACCTGAATGAGGCTGAACGGCAGGAAGAACAGCGCCCCGCCCAGTGCTCCATAGAGCAGGAAGGTCAGCAGGTTGGCGCCGGTGAAGCTGCGCGATTGAAACAAATCGAGCGGCATCATCGGTGAGCGGGAGTGTGACTGCACCCGCACGAACAGCGCCAGGATCATCAGCCCGGCTGCGATCGCTCCGAGCGCCAGTGGGTGCGTCAATCCAAGATTGGCGGACTCGATGAGGCCGAAGACGAGCAGGCCCAGACCTGCGACGCTCAGGCCTGCACCAGTCCAGTCGATCGGTCCGGTGTTCGTGCGATCGCGGGATTCTGGAACCCGCGCGGCAACCATCAGGAGCACCGCTGCTGCAAACGGGAGGTTGATGAAGAAGACCCAACGCCACGACACCGTGGTCGCAAGCCAGCCGCCAAGCACCGGGCCAGCCGCCATGGTGATGGCCGTCAGACCGGACCACGTGCCGAACGCCTTGCCGCGCGACGACTCGTCGAACGAGGCGCTGATGATCGCGAGGCTGCCGGGTACGAGCAGTGCCCCGCCAGCGCCCTGCGCCGCGCGGGCCGCGATGAGTTGCGCGGGTGTGGACGCGAAGCCGCACCAGAGGGACGCGAGCGCAAAGATTGCGACGCCCCACCCGAACACTCGACGCCGCCCCAGGCGATCACCAAGTGATCCACCCACGAGTATCAATGAGGCGAGCAGCAGCAAATAGATCTCGACGACCCACTGTGCCTGCGTGATGGATGCTCCGAGACTCTTCTGCAGGACCGGCAGCACGACGTTCACCGCCGAGCTGTCGATGAAGACCATGCTGCTGCCGAGAATGGTGGCGGCCAGCACCCAGCGGCCTGTCGCGGCGGAGCACGGAGTCAGCGCCGGTCCGCTGAGGACTTCGCCCGCATCGCACGGCGGTCTGGCAACCATCGTGGTCATCGTGGAGCCGCGTCAGTTGGGGGATGAGGGGCATCGCGCGCATCGGGTGTCGCGACGGGTCGGTGCCGGGTGAAGTGCAACCCAGCGCGGCCGGTCATCCATGCGGTGGATACTGTTGCGAAAGGGCGCTCTGCGCTCGAGGTATCCGACAGTTGGATCCCTTGTTCGCGGCGGCGGGCGCACGCGGCGATTCGCTACTTCACACGCTTCGCGACCAGCTTCTCCGTGGCGAAGTCAGCCACGTTCCGTGTGAAGGCAATCTCGTCGGCAGAAGTCATTTCTCCCGAGTACACGATCCGGAGCGGCATGCCCTGGAAGTTCCCGTTCTCGACGAACGAGATCGTGTTGCCCTCCACCTTACCCTGTTCGATCGTCACATCCCCGAGCAGTTCGGACTTCGCCGTGCCCGTCAGCTCGGCGCCCTTGACGATGAACTCGTAGGTGTATTGCTGGGTTCCGACCTCCGTCTCGAACGTGGCCGTCCATGTGCCCGTGACATCAGCCGCGGACACCGGAGCCAGCAACAAGGTCACGAAAACGGCCGCCGCCGTGAGTGGATGTCTGGTCATGGAGATCCTCCGAGACTCCCTGTGCAGGGGGAGCGCGCATCGTAGCATGGACTCTCTCAGCCGGTCCTGTGGCTGGAACGCGCGTACGATTGTGCACCGGCGCGTACCCTTGGTGCTGGTTCGTTGCGTTCCGAACGATGGAGCGGTTCGGCGGGAGGCACGACCGGTGCCCGTGTGTCGCTGTCCCTGTCTTGATTGGCCTGGATCGCTGTGGTACCCTTGGCTTTCGGTGTGGGCGGGAATAACTCAGTGGTAGAGTGCGACCTTGCCAAGGTCGAAGTCGCGGGTTCGAATCCCGTTTCCCGCTCCAACTCCGCCTTTCCGGCCCTCCACGCGGGGCTGTAATCCTCGCGATCAACCTGCATCGGCGCCGTCGCCAAGTGGTAAGGCAGAGGTCTGCAAAACCTCCATCCCCGGTTCAAATCCGGGCGGCGCCTCCAAATTTTCCGAAGAAATCTAGAGACTGACTTTCAGGCGGGGACCGCGATCGGGCTCCACTGTGCCCGAATTGTGCCCGCCACGGTCTGAGGCTGGCGGGACTGGCTGAAGCGTGTTGAGCTTCGTCGCGGCCTCGACGAGGTCGCACTCGCTCACGATGTTGTAGCGCTCGAACACCGAGCGGGTCTTGTGCCCGGTCATCTGCATCGCGACGCGCTCGGGCACGCCGGCGCGTACCAGATTGCGGACGGCGGTCCGCCGCAGGTCGTGCGGAATCCGACCCGGACAGCCCGCCTTCGCACACGCGGCCCTGAACGCTTTGATGAACGTTGTGATCCGCTTGCCCTTCACCTTCCGGTTCGACCTGTTGAACACCCACGGACAGATGACGCCCTCCGCCTTGAGCCGTTCGTGCTCGGCTTTCTGAGCCTCCAGGAGCCGTTCGAGCGCGTCGGTGAACGGGAAGGTCCGGCCCTCGTCGTTCTTCGTCGTGTGCGGGTCCAGGCGGACGACGAGGGCTTCGAAGTCGATGTGTCGCCATTGCAGCTTCAGCACCTCGCTCGGGATGCGCCAGCCGGAGATGTACGCAAACTGCACCGCCGGCCGAATCGCCGGCGGGAGATGAGCCAGGATGCGCGAGATCTGCTCGCGTTCGAAGAACCCCGTCCGTACGTTCCGCTCCTTGAGCATGGGAACGTAGGGCACGTGCATCAGCTTGCCGTTCT
>CAZDLW010000168.1:0-12689 GCA_964505975.1 uncultured Bifidobacteriaceae bacterium
CACCGTCGCCCGGCTCGTCCGAGGGGCCGGCGGCCGCGGGACCGGGGCCACCTACACCGCGCGGCCCGTAGCCTTCTTCGCCGTCGGCGAACAGGATGCTGTCGCCATCCCGCAGGGCCCCGGCACCGGTGGTGACGACGCGATCGCCCTCGCTCAAGCCGCCGAGAATCTCAATGAAATTCCGCTGCTCCGTCCCAATCTGCACGCTGCGGAACACCGCCTGGCTGTTCAGCGGGATGAAGACGCCCCGCCGCCCCCCGAGGTCGATCACCGCGTTGACCGGCACGACCAGGGCATCCTTCTTCCTGCCGGTCGTGATGCCAACTCGCGCGTACATGCCAGGCTTGAGCCGGAAATCCCGGTTGAGAATCTCGATCTCGATTGGCGCCGTGCGGGTGGCCGGGTCGAGGACCGGCGCGACGCGTGCGATGCGCCCGCTGAAGCTCTCGCCAGGGTACGCATCGACCTGCACGGTCGCCTCGTCGCCCGTCGTGATCTGCCTGAGGTCGCGCTCGACGATGTTCACCACGAGCCGCACGCGGCTGATGTCGACCACATCGGCGATCGGCGCGTTCTGTGACACGAATGCTCCGGGATCGGCGGACCGCCGGGCGACGAATCCATTCACCGGCGACACGATGACGGTATTGGCCAACGTGATGTGGAGCTCGTCGAGTCGCGCCTTCGACTGGGCCGCCTGCGCACGGGCCAAATCCAGCTGTGCCAGCGCGGACATGTACCGGGCTTCGTTGTCGTCGAGGGTCTGTTTGGGCAGCAGTTGCCGCTCGAACAAGTTCCTGGACCGCTCGGCGTTCGTTTCCGCGAGCCGCAGATCGGCCTCGCGCTGCCGAATCGTTGCCAGCGACACCTCCTGGGCGGCCTCGGCCTGCTTGATCTGCTCCAGAAGCTCGAAATCCTCGATCTTCGCAATCCGCTGCCCGCGACTGACCGGGTCGCCCAGCCGCACGGAGATCTCCTGCAGCCTCCCGGCAATGCGTGGGACCACCGTGACCGTGGCATCTCCCACGAGGTTGCCGACCACGGTGACCTGTTCTGCCAGGGATGTGCGCGTCACCATCCCGACCTCGACAGTCATCGGCGCGCGTCCGAAGCCGCCCGCGCCGAACGCACCAGGGCCGCCGCCGCGGCGTCCCCCCGCGGGAAACCCCGATCCCGACGGGTCTGCGTCGGCTGCGGCCGAGGGTTCCCGGCTGAGCATGCCGGTGTACCAGGCGAACCCAGCCAGCACGACCGCCGCCACGACAGTGACAACAAAGACCTTCTTCATGAGTCCGGGAACGACCCCGCTCCTCCCGTAATGCGCCCGAGCGCCCCTAGAACCTAAAACGCGGCGTCCTCAGAACCCGCCTCCGCCGAACCCGCCTCCGGCGGTCGCCCTGGGTGCCGTCCCGCCAGCAGGGTTGATGGTGCTGACCCCGGCCCCGCCCCCACCCGGAACCTCTTGTACCCGCTCGTACTCCACCTGGGCGCGGCGGTAGTCGAGCAGCGCCCGAAGCTCGGAGTTCTCCGCATCTCGGAGGTCCCGCTGCGCCTGAACGACAAAAAAGTTGGTGGTCAGCCCCACTTCGAACCGGCTCTGCTCCGCCTCGAGCCGCAGCTCGGCCAGCTCACGGGCGACAGAGGCGGCTTGCAGCCGCTCGCGGTTCGATTCCACCTGCAGCGCGGCGTTCGTCACTTCTGTCGCGACCTGCAGTTCCAGCTGGCGGCTCTGCGCGATGGTCTGCCGCTGCTGGACGCGGGCGCGAGCAAGATTGGCGTCTGCCGAGCTGGCCCCAATGGGGTAGCTGAAGTTCAGCGATACATTCCAGGTCGGCGCAGTCCGGTCCGCCAGGATCCCTAATGCAGCGAAGTAGCTGCTGGGATAGACGTTCGAGACCGTGCCGCCAAACCCCTGGCGTTCGAACAGCGTCCCGCCAATGCCGGCAAGGCCGTAACTGGCCGTCAAGTCCAGTGCCGGGAGCCTTTGATTCGAGAGGCTGCGGATTGAGATGCCATTGGCTTCCAGCTGTCGGCGAGCCTGGTGCAGGTCCGTCCGGTTCTCCAACGCGCTGCGGACCGCGCCTTCGACATCGATCGGTTCGGTGGTGAAGGTGGGACGCTCCGTTGGAATGAGCGACGCAACCCAGAACGGATCCTCCGTGCCGTTGACGATCAATCGCTTGAGCACGAGCTCGGCGGTTCGCCGCGCGGCGGCGGTCTGGGTGACGGTCTGCCGGCGATTGGCTTCCTCCGCTTGCGCCTGCACGACGTCGAGGGGTGCGAGCGTGCCGACCTCGACCCGCGCCTGATTGTCCTCGACCAGTTTCGTCGCCAGCGCCAGAGAGCGCTCCGCGACCTCGGCCGCGTCGATCGCATGGACGAGGTCCCAATAGGCGTTCCGCACGTTCGCCAGCGTGCGGACAATCGTCGCGCGAAGGCTGACCTCGGACAGGTCCCGGTTGACCTGCGTGACGAGCAACTGTGCCCGTGTGCCGTCGATGCGGAAGTTGCGCAGGAGCGGCTGCACGTACTGCGCCGTCAGGTTGGCGTTGATGGCGGGGTTGCGGATGGCGAACAGATCGGACTGCGCCTGGCGATTGTTGTTGAACGTCAGGGACGCGCTGCCACCACCCCATTTCACGTTCTGCGTGACATTGGAGTTGCTCGTCAGAGTGTCGGTGACGAGCATGTCGCCGCCGGCCGTCTGACTTCTCGAGAACGCCGTCTGGCTGCGCATCCCGAACGTGGTGCCAAGGGTCGGGCGGTAGTTGGCCTCGAGCGACGCGATCGAGAAATCAAAGGTCTGAGGATTCAATCGTTCGACCGAGATATCCAGATTCCGCTCCATGGCCCGCTGCACCGCCTCGTCCAGGGTGAGTTCGATGCGCGTTCCCGGCTCGAGCGGCGGAGCTGTAGGACGGGTCTGCTCGGTCAGGGTAAAGACACGCCTTTCCGCGAACGTCTGCGCCGCCTCACGCGCAATGGCGTCCAAACGCCCGCGTTCGGCTGATTCCTGCGACGAAGGTTGCGCCGACGCGGTGGACATCCCTGCCAGCAAAAGGGCGATCAAGGCACACGAAGTCTTACGCATTGTTTGTAAAGCCTGTAAAACGTTTGATTGCCGTGCTCGTGAAACGTTCAGTGGCCGCCTTCGTGGGAGCGCCCGCGTTCGCGCTCGGCCGCCTGGTGCAGTGCCGTGAACTTCGCCCACTGATCCGTCGTGAGCACGCGGCGCATACGGAGGAGCATCATCGTCCGAGACTTGTTCAGTTCCGCCCGCGCCGACTCCACATGACCCACCTGTTCCATGACGGTCGCGTCATCGCCCAGTTCGAACAGGCGCTCGAATGCCGCCTCGGCCTCATCCAGAGCCTTCTTCTGAAGGCGAAGCGTGGGGACTGCGGACTCGAAAATATCCTCCAGCCGGCGCGTCTGCTCCTTGGTGAGCCCAAGCTCGCGCTTGAAGTGCTCGGAGTGCCACCACTTGAAGGCCTGCCCAGGTTGAGCCGGTGCCACGAGCACGAACGTGGCCAGGAGAAATGCGGCCGTCTGTCCAAGTACTATTGCGGATTTCATGGCTGCCTGCTCGACATTACGCCGAGCCGTCGCCGAGCATTTACTGCTCTACGCGCAAGCACATACCACGGTAACACGCGGTCTGGCCGGCGGGCGAGCACTTTCTGGGCTTTCGCCCCTCGGCCTTCGCCTGTCGCTCAGGATCGGCGTTTCGCCTCCAGGGCACAAGCGGTCCAGGCCCAGCGCTTCCAGACCGTCAAGGGTCGCCGTTGGCCAGCTCGTCCAGGCGCCTCATGGCCGCCTCCACCAGGATGTCCGGGGTGGAGGCGCCCGATGTGAGCCCGATCGAGACCGGTCCCGGTGGGAGCCATCCACTGGATGTCACGTCTCGGGCCGCCCCGACCGGCTTGTGTCGAATGGCGTCGGGCGACAAGAGGGACTCGGGATCGGCGATGTGATAGGTGGGCACCGCGCTGTTGCAGATTCGGGCCAGGTTGGAGGTATTACTGCTGTTGTACCCCCCGATCACGATGATGAGATCCAGCGGTCGTTCGGCGAGCAGCGCCAGGACGGCGTCCTGGCGATCCTGCGTGGCGCTGCAGATCGTGTCGAAGGCCCGGAAGCGTGCGCCCAGCTCCGCCTCGCCGTACCGGTCCTGGATGGCACGTCGGAACATCTCGCCAATCTCGAACGATTCGGAGCTGAGCATGGTCGTCTGGTTGGCACATCCCACGCGCTGCAGGTGCACGTCCGGGTCGAATTCCGCCGACCGTGCCAGCTGGAAGGTGGCGAGGAAGCTCGTCCGGTCCCCTCCGTGTCGAATGTAGTGACACACGGCCGCAGCCTCGGCCCGATCCAGCACGACGAGATACTGGCCACTGCAGGTGAGCCGGGCCTGTGATGCGGTCGCGCGGGTCTCCTCGTGCCAGTATTTGCCGTGGATGACCGACGTGAAACCGTCGGCCGCATAGCGCCGGACGTTTTTCCAGACGTTCAGCACCGAACCGCAGGTCGTATCGACGAGCGTGCACTCCCGCGTGTCCAACTGCTGAAGCAGCTCGATGGTCACACCAAACGCGGGGAGAATGACCACATCGGTCGAGCCGAGTCGGTCGATGGATTCGCCGGGATCACTGAGGAAACGGATACCCTGGGCGCGCAGCTGGTCGTTGACGTGCGGGTTGTGAATGATCTCGCCTGTCAGGTAGACCTGCTGGTCGGGAAACCGGCGGCGAGCCTGATAGGCGTAGTCGATCGCCCGGTCGACTCCGTAGCAGAACCCGAACTCCCGCGCCAGGTGAATGGTCAAACGACCCGACGTGAACCGGAACCCCGCCTCCCGGACGTCGTTTACGAAGTGGCTGTGGTAGCTATCGGCTAGGACACCGGCCACCTCGTGCTTGAGGTCGAGCCCTTTGCGGAATACCAGAGGGGGCACGAACCCCCTACCTGACGTCCCAGGCGGTTGGCGTGAGGGCGTCGAGCGGGAGCAGGACTGCCGGCCCCGCGCGTTCGACTGCGACCTGAATCTGGCCCAGGAACTCGTCGTCCGAGCTGATTGACGCGGAACCGAGGGGACCGATCGGAGCAGGCGTCTGACTCACCTGTGATGCCGGTTCGCGACGTTCCACCGGATAATCGTGTGCCAGATGGCCGGCCAGGAGGCCCACGACCAGGCCGGCCATGCCGGCGGCGGCAACCCATCGTGTGGTCGGACGCAACTGGTGGAGAACCGACGGCTGATACGTTCGGCTCGCTGGAAATGCGAGGATTCGGCCGGGCCTGCCGTCCTGTTCGAGGCGCTGGAGAATCCGGGCCTGCTGCCGCGCCAGCCGTTCCGCAGGAAACAGCGCGTCGGTTTCGGCCGCGGCCGCCACGTCGATCTCGTCGAGCATCTGGGCCAGCGCCGCATGCCGAGCGCCGCACGTCTCACAGTGTGCGAGATGCGGCTCCCAGTCGGTGGCACCGGCACCGCCGAGGCACAGCTCTATCAGACGATTGTCGGCGAGATGTGTTCGGTTCATGCAACTGACCTCTCACGCGCCAGCAGTTTGCGAAGCTTGCGGACGGCCCGAAACAGGTGGACGCGCACAGTGGCTTCGCTGAGACCAAGCGCCCGACTCACTTCCGCCGTGCTCTGCTCGGCGATGTGACAGAGCGTGAAGACGACGCGCTGTCGTTCCGGTAGTCGATCCACGGCGGCAGCAATCACACGAACGCCGGCGCCCGATAGCAGTCGCTCTTCCGGAGTCGGTTGCACGGCCGCGGGCTCCACCGGAGGGAAATCGGCCGTTGTCGTCATGGGCAACGACCAGCGCAGCCGGCGGGCGCGCGCCTTTCGAAGGTCGAGGCATCCGTTCACGAGGATGCGCGTGAACCAGACCTCGAACGGCAACTCCTCGCGATACGTCGTGATATGCGTGAACACCTTGACGAACGCATCCTGCACCGCTTCGTCGGCATCGTGTGCGTCACGCAAATAGTTGTACGCGATGCGTACGGCTCGACGCTGCTGACTGGCGACCAGGGCCGCAAACCGCTCGCGGGCAGCGTCGCGCTCCCCGGCCAGCACCAGCGCCTTGATGGCGCCGGCCAGCTCGGAGTCCTTCGACAATCCGGTGGCTGGAGCCCGCTGACCCGAACCGGAGGGCGAGGGGCGTGACCCGCCAGGCACCGCTCGTCGAGGGCGTGTTCTCATAGTCGAATACGGCGCGGTGGTGGCCGCGTTTACCGGGCCAGCCCCCCACAAGCCGTCCCTAACTATACTCTGGAATTCCGAGCCGCGTCAGCGGGCGGGTTGACTTCGTTCCAACTCGGCCGGTACCATCCAGCCAAGGGGCTTGCCCCTTGATATCCCCGCAGAGCCCCTCGGCTGGTTGCCGTATTCTTCTGCCGCGCTCTGCGCGGCTAGGACCGCTATGCGGTCGGGGCAACGAGTACAAATTTGCGTTCCGGGCCGCATAGCGGTCCAATGTTTCGGCAGGCGTTGCGGCCATCCCGGATATGGCCGTGTTGGCGGGCCAACCGGGTCAGAGGGGGCGACTGGTATGACTATGCAGGTTGAGCGGGCGCACGGTCTCGAGGCCTTGGGCATCGTGCGATCGGGGCGCGTCCACTGGAACCTGAGTCCGGCGGCACTGTACGAGGAGGCGCTCCGCCGGGGTGAAGGCCTGCTCGCGGAGAGCGGCCCGCTCGTCTGCCGCACCGGTCAACACACGGGCCGGTCGCCCAACGACAAGTTCGTAGTTCGCGAACCATCGAGTGAGCAGCAGGTGCACTGGGGACCGGTCAACCGCCCGATCGATCCGGCGCACTTCGATGCCTTGCACCACGACATGATGGCCCATCTCCGGGACAGGGAGCTCTACGTGCTCGACGCGTGGGCCGGGGCTGCGCACGAGTACCGCCTCCCCATCCGGATCGTCAACGAGTTCGCCTGGCACAACCTGTTCGCGCGGAACATGTTTCTGCCGGAGAACGATCCCGTCAAGCGCCGTGAGCACCGTCCTGCATTCACGGTGATCGACGCCCCGCACTTCACGGCCGATCCCGCCACGCACGGCACCCGCTCCGATGTGTTCATCCTGGTGCACTTCGGGAAGCGGCTGGTGCTCATCGGTGGTACCCACTATGCCGGCGAGATCAAGAAGTCCATTTTCACGATCCTCAATTACACGCTCCCACTGCAGGGCGTGCTGTCCATGCACTGCTCGGCGAACATTGGCCGGGACGGCGATACGGCGCTCTTCTTTGGTCTGTCCGGGACCGGTAAGACGACGCTCTCGAGCGATCCCGACCGTCGTCTGATAGGCGACGACGAACATGGCTGGAGTGACACCGGCGTATTCAATTTCGAGGGGGGCTGCTACGCCAAGGTCATCAAGTTGTCGGCGGAGGCCGAACCGCAGATCTACGCAACCACGCGCCGCTTCGGCACCATCCTCGAGAACGTGATCTGCGACCCGGACACCCGTGTGCTGAATCTCGATGATGCGTCCCTGACCGAGAACACGCGCGGGTCGTATCCGCTGGAGTTCATCGACAACGCCGAGCTGTCCGGCCATGGGGGGCATCCCAACAACGTGATCATGCTGACGGCTGACGCGTATGGTGTGTTGCCGCCGATCGCAAGGTTGACGCCGGAAGGAGCGATGTATCACTTCCTCTCGGGATACACGGCGCGTGTGGCCGGCACCGAGAAAGGGGTCACCGAGCCCAAAGCGACGTTCAGCACATGCTTCGGCGCGCCGTTTCTCCCGCTCAATCCCAACGTCTATGCATCGATGCTCGGTGAACGCATCGCGCGTCACGAAGCCAGGGTCTGGCTGGTCAATACGGGTTGGACGGGAGGGCCGTACGGCGTGGGCAACCGCATGCGGATTGCGCATACGCGTGCGATGATCACCGCTGCTCTTGCCGGTCGGCTCGACCGCGTCCCGTACCGTCGCGACGCGATCTTCAATCTGGACGTTCCGGAGACGTGCCCTGGTGTGCCGGATACAGTGCTCGATCCGCGGCAGACGTGGCCGGACCCGGGACAGTACGACCAGGCGGCACGGAACCTCGCGAGAATGTTCAGGGAGAACTTCAAGACGTTCGAACGCGACGTCGCGTCTTCGATCTCGGCCGCCGGACCGAGCGTATAGGGAGTGAACGCCGGTCGAGTGGACGTGGCCGACTCTTCACGATACGAGGCCGTCATCGGTCTCGAGATCCACGCGCAGTTGCACACGCGGACGAAGATCTTCTGCGGCTGCAGCACCGCTTTCGGCGCCCCTCCCAACTCGCAGGTGTGTCCGGTGTGCCTCGGGTTGCCAGGTGCACTGCCCGTCCTGAACCGCGTGGCCGTCGATTACGCCATCACCGCCGCCGTGGCCCTGGGTTGCGACGTCCAGCCGCACTCTGTCTTCGCCCGCAAGAACTACTTCTATCCGGACCTGCCGAAGGGATACCAGATCTCCCAGTACGAGCGCCCGCTGGCGCTCGGCGGGGGCGTGGACGTGGTCGTCGGAGGGAAGACCACGCGCGTACGTCTCACGCGTCTCCATATGGAAGAAGACGCCGGGAAATCGCTGCACGAGGGCTTTCCCGACTCGGACCGCAGGACCTACGTGGACTACAACCGCAGTGGCGTGCCGCTCATCGAGATCGTGTCGGAGCCGGACATGCGCTCGGCGGCCGAGGCGGCGGCCTTTTTCAGCCGCCTGCGCGACGTGCTCGTCTGGACTCGCGTCAGCGACGGCAACATGGAGGAGGGCAGCCTGCGATGTGACGCCAACGTCTCGATTCGGCGCGTGGGGATCGAGACCTTCGGCACGAAGGTGGAGGTCAAGAACATCAATTCCTTCCGCTATCTGCACAAGGCGCTCGAACACGAGATCGAGCGACAGGCGGGCATCGTCGACAGCGGCGCCGCGGTCGTGCACGAGACCCGCCTGTGGGATTCGACGACCGGCCGGACGCATGCCATGCGAAGCAAGGAAGAGGCGCACGACTACCGGTACTTCCCGGAACCCGATCTGCCGCCGCTCGTCATCGATGCCGCGCGCGTCGATCGCATCGGGGCGGCCATGCCGGAACTGCCCGACGCACGTCGGCGCCGGTTCGTGGCCGAATTCGGGATCCCCGAGTACGACGCGGACGTTCTCACGCAGTCTCCCGATCTGGCCGACTATTTCGAGGCCGTTGCGGCCGCGACGAGCACGCCCAAGGCGGCGAGCAACTGGGTGATGGGCGAGCTGCTGCGGACGTTGAACGAGCGGGGGCAACGCATCACAGACGTGACGCTCACGCCGGGCGCCCTCGCCGGACTCATCGCGCTCGTCGGGCGTGGCACGATCAGCAGCTCGATTGCCAAGGACGTCTTTGCCAGGATGTACGACTCGGGCCGCACAGCCGACGAGATTGTGGTATCCGAAGGGCTTGCCCAGATCGGCGACGAGGCGGCTACGCTCGCCCTGGTCCGCGAGGTCATCAACACGCACGCCGATGCCGTCGCGCAGTTCCGTGCAGGCAAGAACCAGGCGTTTGGCTTTCTGGTCGGACAGGTCATGAAGGGGAGCCGGGGGAAGGCGAACCCGACGCTCGTCAACCAACTGCTGCGCCGGGAGCTTCAAGGCTGAGTCGCCGCCCACTCCAGTGTGGAATCCGACACCCGAGGCGCGGTATACTGCATGCATCCACGTCAAGTGAATAGGCTTTCGAGCCCGGGTGCACAGGCAGCGTGATCGAGACGCACCAGCTGTCAAAACTGTACAGTCGCGGCTTGTATGCGCTGCGCGACCTCTCGCTCACCGTCTCCAAGGGTGAGTTCGTCTTCCTGACAGGACCGAGCGGCGCAGGGAAGTCCACGCTCTTGCGCCTCCTGCTGCTGCAAGAGCGTCCCAGCTCGGGCGACATCGTCGTCAATGGTCACAGCCTGGCACGTCTGACCCGCAGTCAGGTTCAGGAATACCGACGTGGTCTCGGGTTCGTCTTCCAGGATTTCAAACTCATACGCACGCGCACGGTCCTCGAGAACGTCACGTTCGTCCCTGAGGTGCTGGGTGTGCCACCCGCGCAACGGGGCCGGCGCGCGTTCCAGGTGTTGAAGTGGGTCGGTCTGCAGCACCGCATTACCGCATACCCGCAAGATCTGTCCGGCGGTGAGCAGCAACGCGTTGCCATCGCCCGCGCGCTCGTCAACGACCCGATGCTGCTGCTCGCCGATGAACCGACCGGAAACCTGGATCCGGATCTGTCGCTCGAGATCATGAACCTGCTGCGTGAGATCAATGCTGGCGGAACGACCGTACTCGTGGCCACACACGACCGGGAGCTGATTCGTCTCGTCGGACGCCGCACCATCATGCTCGACCACGGCCGCATCGCCGAACTCGCATGAGGGCCCTCGACTACGCACTCCGTCAAGGGTGGTCGAGCCTCTGGCGCAGCCGGGGGGCGGGTGCGTTCGCAATTGCGGCTATCGCGCTGGCCCTGCTCGTCCTTGGCTCGTTGTTCCTCGTCACGTGGAACGCGAATCGGGTGCTGGGCGAGTGGACCGCAGCCGCCGAGTTCTCCGTCTACCTCGATGATGATGCGACCTCGGAGCAGCGTGGGGCGATCGAGGCGATCCTCGACGAAAGTGGCGTGACGGGCGCCCGCGAGTACGTGTCGAAAGCGCAGGCGCTGGCGCGGTTCCGGAGCGAGTTCGCCGAACTGGCCGGGCTGACAGACGGGTTCGAGGGCAATCCGTTTCCAGCCTCGCTCGAGGTCCGGTTGCTGCCGGAGAGTCAGACCGACGGTCGCGCTGACGAACTGGTGCGTCGGGTGGCAACGCTGCCAGGGGTGGTGGACGTCCGCTACGATCGCGAGTGGCTGTCGGGCGCGAATGCCGGTCTGACTGCCGTCCGCGGCGCCGGGACGGCGCTGGCGCTGCTGATGGCGTTGGCGGCGAGCTTCACGGTCGCAACCGTCGTTCGGCTCGGGTTGCACGCCCGGCGCGACGAAGTCGAGATCATGCAGCTCGTCGGTGCACCGCTGACGTTCATCCGGGGCCCGTTCGTGGCCGAAGGCCTCCTGCAGGGAGGCATCGGAGCGCTCGTCGCCATTGGACTCCTGTGGCTTGGGTACGTGGCGGGTGTCGCGTCCTGGGGTGTCGGTCTCGCCGAGGTGCTCGGGGGGCTCTCGCTTGAATTCCTTCCGGCGCGGTTCTGCCTGTATCTGGTGGCTGGAGGCATGGCTGTCGGTGGCGCGGGCGGTCTGGCGGCATCCCGGTATGCCGTCTGAACGACGACCGCCCGACGAGCGGCGGCGTTGCCGTGCAGCGGTTCAACGGCGCGCGGAGCGCGCCAGGTCGACGCTGCCGACCCGCTGAGGGTTGGCGCCAACGGGATGGAGGGCGACAGCCCTGGCCAAGGCTTGGAGGGCACGGGCGAACCCCACCGGGACCGTTGACAGAGCCTTCGCGGGCTGACTAGACTGAGGAGTAATTCAGGTATGCCTGCGTCACGGAACCGTCTGTCGCGCTTCCTGACCGACTCGCGGCCGCCCTGCGACCACGTGCTCTACTCAGTCTCCAACTTCTACAGGGAAGAGTTCGTCAAGTATCAGCGCTGCCTCGACGCCCAGCGGGAGTACTATTCCGAGCGTGCGATCAACGACGTGGAGCAGGCGCTGACGAAAGTGATGGCTCAGCTCGATCGTTTGTGTACCGAGGCCGATGCCGATCAGGTGGTTGGACGCCTCCTTCGCCAGTTCGACGTGGTCACCGGTCTCACCGCCTGGACCGACCCCCGCCAAATTAACTGACTCCTTCGATCGCCACCCTTCGCCTGGACCTGAACGCCATCGTGCGAGCCGCGATCGATGCGGTTGATGCAGGTACCCTCGTACAACGGGCCTTGCAGGACCCCACTCTCGGCGCGGCACCAACGCGGGCCGCTGCGACAGATGTCATTGCCGTGGGCAAGGCCGCGATTCCCATGCTGTGCGCCTGTGCGGTCGTCGGAGTGCCGATGCGGCAGAGGCTCGCCATTGGTCCGTCCGGCGCCGTCGATGACCCGTCCGCGATCATCGCAGGCGGGGCCGACTGGTACGGCGCGGGACATCCGCTCCCGAACGACGGCAGCGTGGCTGCGGCGCGGCGCGCCGTGGAGGTTGCTGCGGGGGTGGACACCGACGATCTCCTGCTCGTGTTGTTGTCGGGCGGAGGCTCGGCCTTGATGGCCCTGCCGACCGACGATCTCACACTGGACGACAAGCAGCGCGCAATCCGGATCCTGATGGAACAGGGCGCCGACATCCACGAGCTGAACACGGTTCGGAAACATCTCTCGGCCATCAAGGGCGGACAGCTCGCCGTCGTGGCGCGAGGTACCGTGCTGACGCTGGCGCTCTCCGACGTGGTCGGTGACGACCTCTCGGTCATCGCGTCGGGGCCAACGGTGGCCGACGCGAGCACCTTCGACGACGCGGGTGCCGTGCTGTCTCGCCGTGGGGGGATGGGCCTGTATCCGGCGGCCGTGGTCGAACGATTGCGGCGTGGGGCGAAGGGCGAGATTCGCGAGACGCCGAAACCGGGTGACACTCGCCTGACGCGCTCCGAGGCGCATGTCATCGGTCCGCAGCGAGGTGCAATCGAGGGAGCCCGACGCGCCGCGCACTCCCTCGGGTATCACGTGTACGTCATTCCC
>CAZDLW010000169.1:0-12533 GCA_964505975.1 uncultured Bifidobacteriaceae bacterium
GGGGCCGGGGCCTGCGCCGCAGCCGGCGCCGCGGCGGGAGTCTGGCGACCGGCTGGAGTCTGACCGCCGGCGGTGATCGATACCGCGGATGCCGCCACGAAGGCTGTACCCGCCGCGACGAATGTCCACATCGACCTGACGATTCGCTCCATGGTGTCTCCTGCGTCACATCCGATTCCTCACGAGGCCGCGTCCTCCTCGGGGCTGCGCGCGTCCCGCGGCAGGGCCTCGTGCCGCAGTCCTCGCCGCCCGCACGCGAGGCGAGCCGCCAGGACCGGAAAGAACTGACTCATGCAGCGTACACCGCTTCCATGCGGAATGTGCCGGGACGGCGAGAACGACTCGACCTGTCCCCCGGTGAAGCGGAACCTCGCTTTATCCTGAAGCGCGGCGCTTCGCCCGAGCTTCGTCTCGGTTGGGCCGACGCGGAATGGCGTACGTCCGCGCCTGCGACGTAGTCCCTGCCATCCTCGCAGAGGTGCCGCGACGTGATTCCAGATGCCAGACAGCTCGATGTGCGGGGATGTCTGCTGCCGCATCAGCGTGGGAAGTCTTCACATACGCTGGAGCGTCCGACACCGCACCCACTCCTGCTTTGTGCCTGACGCGGAGTAGCGTATAAGAGCGGTCATGGTAGCCAGGACACGGGGACTGATCCTCGCGGCGTGCATCGGCGCACTCTTCGGGCAGGGATGCCGCGAAGCGGTCGAATCTCACTCGCAAGACGGCTCGAGCGATGGTATCGCGCAATCCCACGACTCCACGCCCGACCTCCAGGCGGGCCAGGCGATTGCGGCCACAGGCATGCTGCGGGCCGCCTACCTGACGACCAATCCGGCACACGCCGTGACCGATGCCTCTGGAGAGCTACGCGGCGTCGCCATTGACGTGGCGCGCGAATTGGCCCGCCGTTTCGGGCTCGAGGTCGCTTTCGTCGGCGCGCAGACCCCACGAGCAGTCATTGAAGCGGTCAGCACAGGAAACGCCGACATCGGCTTCGTCGCCTACAACCCTGAACGCGTCGGGCCCGTCGAGTTCTCACGGCCATACCTGCTCGTGCAGCAGACTTTCCTCGTGCCGGAGATCTCGCCGATCTCGTCCGTGGCCGACATCGATCGCCCAGGGCATCGGATTGGCGCGACGGCCGGAGATTCCATTGCCCTCTACCTTGGCCGCACGCTGACGCAGGCGCATCTCGTCGCGCTCGACGGGCCAGGTCCCGACGAAGTGGTCCGGATGCTGCGTGATGGCCGGCTCGATGCCTGGGGGGCAAACCGACAGCGACTGACCGAAGGCTTTCGGCACGCAGACGGGCTTCTTCTCCTGCCGGACGATCTCTATGGCGTCGAACAGACCATCGTCGTGCCTAAAGGCCGCCTGGACGCACTCTCGGCGATCGACCGCTTCATAGACGACGCGAGGCGCTCGGGAGTGATTCAGACGGCGATCGACCGCAGCGGCGTCATCGGGATCGCGGTTGCTCCGTCCCCAACCAGCCAAGGGGCTCTGCCCCCTTGATATCCCCGCAGAGCCCCTCGTCTGGTTGCCAGTATCTCTCCGCGCGGCTAACTGACGCAGCAGCAAAGCGCTGCCTCGAACCGTCGAGACTCATAGTCCACCGATGCGCACACCATGACCATGAGCAAGGGACCCGGGACAGCTCGTGAGCCGTACACCCTGCCGGCGGCTGGCAAGCCTCCGGATCCGCCGGTGCTCGAAAAGATTGCCGTCGAGGAGCACTTCAATGTGCTGACGGCCACGCCATCGAGCGAACACGATACGAACTTACAGCGCCTCGTGCGAGCGATGGACTACGACGCGCGGTGGCTGGAGATCGTCGGCGACCGATTGAACGAATTCGACACCGGGCGCCTGGCTGGTATGGACGCCAGCGGCATCAGCCGCGCCATCCTGTCGCACACCGTACCAGGTGTGCAGGGCATCGCCCACAAGGAAGCAGCCGTGTCTGCTGCGCGTCGAATCAACGACTTCCTTGCCCAGGTGATCGCGCGGCATCCGCATCGCTTCACCGGTCTGGCCAGCGTCGCGCTGCACGATCCAGCCGAAGCCGCTGCGGAGCTCGAACGTGCCGTCACCCGACTTGGATTTCCAGGGGCGATGATCAACGGCTACAGCAACATCGGCGATGCCCGCACGGGTGCGTACCTCGATGAGCCGGCGTTTCTCCCATTCTGGGAGAAGGTTGCTGCGCTGGATGTGCCGATCTATCTGCACCCCCGGCCGCCGCTGGAACAGCGGCTGTACGAAGGCCACGCCGAGCTGCTGGGCGCCGCCTGGGGATTCGCCCCGGAGACCGCCACGCACGCACTGCGCCTGGTGTACAGCGGCCTGTTCGACAGATTTCCGAATTTGACGATCATCCTCGGTCATCTCGGCGAGACGCTGCCCTACTTTGCCTGGCGCATCCAGCACTGCTTCGAATACAACCCCTCGGACAAGCGTGTCCGGCGGCGCCTGCAGGACTATCTCAGCGACAACTTCTACGTGACGACCAGCGGCAACTTCAACGACCAGGCGCTCATCTGCGCTCTCCTCTCAATTGGCGCGGATCGGATTCTGTTCGCAGTGGACTATCCCTACGAGATGATGGAGCCCGCGGCGCGCTGGATCGAGCGGGCGCCGATCAGCGAGAGCGACCGACGCAAGATTGCGTCCGGCAACGCACGCAGGCTGTTCAAGCTGGACCGAGCGTGAGCCGCTTCACGGTCGCGGAGGTCCGCCGCAGTTCCGGATGCACTTCTCGGGACGGACGTAGGCGTCCCTGATCCTCCTGCGAAAATCCGGGGACATCGTCTCGGCTCCGCCCAGGATCGCCTCTCGTGGAATGTGGTACAGCGTGGTCAGCTCCTCGATGAACGGATTCGCGCCGGGCAGATAATGAGGCACTCTGCCCTCGCCGCTGTGGCCCTCGTACCCTGGCACACACGGCGGGCCGATGGGCCGGATTGGCGCCGTATCGAGTTGAAAGTTCTTCGAGACCATGAAGGGTTCGGTCAAATAGGTCGGATCGTCCACTACGACGAGCAGCGTCAGGAGATCGGCGTTCCTGAAGAAGTACATCGTCATCTCGGCCCGATCGCTGTTGGGTACGCCATTGCGCCGGATGACTCCCGCCCGCATGTGCGTCGTTCGGGTCACCAGCGTGTCCCCTTCCCACACGCCCGTCGTGAACCCACCGCGCTCGTGCGGCGCGTTGGAGGACGGGTGCGGCCGGCCGTCCATCCAGATCGTGGTCGTGGCGCGATCCTCCCAGGCGCCGATCTTCCACGCCACGGTATTCCCGCTGATCGGGTCGGTCTCGTTCCAGATCTTCAGACCAAACGGTCCGAGCGCAATGTAATGGGGAGGATACATTCCGCACTGCCGTTCGATCATCCCGAGCTGCGACGCAGAGTGGCTCAACGCACGCTCGCGCGCTTCGTCGTTGATCGGCAGCCCCGTGTAATCCACGGCGTAGGGACCAGGCCCGCGTTCGAGCGCATCCTCGTGGTTGCGCGCGGCCCACGAGCCCGATAGCTCAATCTGCGCAGAGACCGGGACCGCCATGAGCACGAGGACCATCGTCCACAGTGCGACCGGCGCGGGTCCATCGAATCGGTGCATCATCGCCATCACCACGTCGAGGAACAGGGAGTCGGATCCCAACCCGCAGCATCGGGCTCTCTCTTGAACTGCGAGCTGACCATGAAGGGCTGGGTGAGATACTGCGGGTCCTGCACGACGGTCGTGACGACGAGGATCTCCTGACCGTCCCGCAGACGGGCAATGGAAAAGTACTCGGTCACCGTGGCGTCTTCACCATAGGGCACGCCGTTCTTACGCAGATAGCCCGCCCTGAGGTTCGTGGTCACGACTCTCAGCGAACCAGTTCGCGGAGGGGCGGGCCGTGCTCCCGCACGCCCGCGGCCGGCGCGCGGCAGTTCCCAGCGCGCAGTCGAGTCGCCTTGCCACGAACGCTCCGCGGCTGCGCCGCGATCGGGCCCGAAACGGAGGAGGCGTGTCTGCATGCCGGTGTCGGTCTCGATGCGCAGCGTCTCGTCGTCCTGCCACGTGACGTGCAGCCGGCCGGGCACACGCATGATCGTGCCGGCGCCGTACGACTTGCATGACAGGCCGGCGGATTCGTCGGCGTCAGGGTCCCAGGCGTCAGCAACTCTCGAGGCTTCGGGCGTCATCGGGACGCCCTGGTAGTCGCCCTTCGCAGGGGTCACCATCCGGTATCGCCAGTCCTCGGTCACGACCGAGACCCAGTATCCCGTGAGGTCAATCGGGGCGGCGGCCCTGGCGGTTGGCGGACCGCCGCCCACACCCTGACCGCCGGCTCGGCCCTGCGCCCCGGCAGCATGCGGACAGACACCGATCAGAAAAACAGCGAACAGCCATACCGCGCCAGCGCGAGCGATCACGGCTGCCTCTCCTTGATGAGACTCGCGTAAATCGCTTCGACGAACCTGTTCGTCGTCCATGGGCCCGTCTCCGCGCCGTACTGCCCGGCGTAGCCTCGTGCGGGCCGCGCGGCGATCACCTGATCGAGCGTGTGCCCTTCCTCGATCACGGCGCGAACACGGTCGCGAATGATGGTGACCATGTCCCGGTACTCGACGACGTCCAGTTGCTCGTAGACGCGGCCGTGACCGGGAATTACGTATGTGCCGCCTTCCTGCCACACGAGCGGAAAGGACGGAATGGCCAGGTCCACGAGACGATTCAGGGCATCGATCTCTCCCTGAATGCTGCCGCCCCGCTCGATGTCGACTACGGGGAACCGCGTCGCGTCGATAATGTCGCCCGCCATCACCACATCGGTGCGGCGGAAGAACACGATGCTGTCGCCGTCGGAATGCGCGGAAGGCTGGTGCAGCGTCTCGATGCCCTCGCCATTGAGATACATGGAGCTGCGGCGACCCTCGAACGTTTCGGTAGGCCACGCCGCTGTCGGAAACGGCGCCGCTTCTCCCGTCGGGGCACTCATACGGCGAAGGACGCCTTCGGCCGCAAGAATCGCCGCCGCCCCCTCATTGGTCAGCCCGCTCAGCACAGGGTTGGTGAGGTTGAAGATCGTCTCGCCCGCCCTCGACACGATCTCATTGCCACCGACATGATCGGCATCGGCGCTGGTGTTGATGACCCAGCGAATGGGCTGACTCGAAATCGCCTTGATCACTGCAACGACCGCGTCGGCGTGTGCCGCCGTTCCGCTGTCCACCACCACGGCGCCATCGGGACCGACCTGCACGCCGATATTCGCCCCGGCGCCCGCGATGAGATAGAAGTTGGGGCGCAACTGGAGCAGGTCCAGCCCCTGTGTCGCCGCATACGCAACCGGGTCCGCCCGCTGCGCGGAGAGCGATGTGCCGCCAGCACCGTGCACGCCAAGTGCGATCGCCAGGCCGCCCGCAATGCAAAGTCCAATCAGCCAAGGGCTCTTTCCCTTGATATCCCTGCAGGGCCCTTGGCTGGTTGCCAGTGTCTCTTCGGCGCGCTTCGCGCGCCCTGGACCGCTATGCGGCCGTAAGTCACGACACACACCGAGAACGAAACTCGCACTCCTGGCCGCATAGCGGTCCAGACGTCGATCTGCCTTCACTGTGACTCCCTCACCCTCGTCGACGCCAGTATAGTTCGCGAGAGCAGTGTGCGAGGCGGCAGTCACAGCATTCCACGCAGACCCAGGACATCCGCCCGGTCCCGCATGAAGCCAACCTCCACGGCCAGCGCGTGCTTTCGCAGGCTCTCGCTCCGCGTCCATTCCGAGAGCAACTGCCAGGCGGAATCTCTGGTCGGAATCATGGCTCTTCTCTCCATGACGCGGTGCGGAATGATAGTCTACCGCCTGGCGAGGCTACGCCCCTGATACGCGAGTATGCCGGCGACGGCTCCCCGCCTCGCCAGGTGGCAGTGAATCGGGAAGAGATCTCCAGTCGGAGACAGCAGACTCGATGTTCTCCGTCACACCGCTCGTGTTCCTCCTCGCGGCTGTCGGTACGGTGTCGTTGGAAGATGCCGCTGGCATGGCTGAAGGCGATCAGTCCACGGTGGGCCGGGTCGTGGCAACGATCACGACACTCGAAGGAACCGTGCGGCTGTCTGGCGTGCAGGTGGAGCTTCAGGAATGGCCGGCAGGGACAGTGCTCGCGACAACGCTGACCGATCGCGTGGGCCAGGTGGTCTTCCCGGACATTCCAGCCGGCCGGTACGTGCTTCGGGCCACTCGGGCGGGGTTCTTCGACCGCGAGTCGGCCGCATTCGAGGTTCGACCGAACGACGTCGCACAGGTGCTGCTCGACATTCAGTTGACATTTTCCGCCCCGGTGGTCGACGTCCGAGCCGAGAGCCCGTCACCGACCGGCAGCGTCCAGCCCGTGTCGATGAGCGACATGCTGGACGGGACTGTCCTCGACAGCGCTCCCCTCGAAGGCGATGATTTCCAGAGCCTGCTGCCGCTGCTGCCCGGGGTGGTGCGCGGACCCGATGGCCGCTTGCGAATCAAAGGGGGCCAACCGACACAAGGCGCGCTCCAAGTGAGCAGCGCCAGCCTGATCGATCCGTCCACTGGCGATTTCGATCTCGAGCTCCCGGCACCAAGCGTCGAGTCGGTGGAGGTGCTCGCCAATCCATTCGCCGCCGAATACGGCCGATTCTCGACCAGCGTCACGCAGATCCGCACGCGGCGCGGCACCAACGAGTGGGAGGTGCAGCCGGGCAACCTGGCCCCGCGATTTCGCAAGTGGCTGAGCGGCATCCGCGGCCTCGAGCCCCGGCTCTCCATACGCGGTCCCGTACGACAGGACCGCGTGTTCCTCGCGCAGGACGTGCAGTTCCGCTATGTGGCCACGCCGGTGAGGAGCCTTCCTGACGAACCGGATGTAACGCTCACCAGCTTCGACTCGTTCACGCGACTGGACGCAGTGCTGTCCGCTCGTCACACGCTTGGCGGCGGATTGATCGTCTTCCCGCGCGAGGTCAGCCGCTGGACGATGAACACCTTCCGCCCTCCGGAGACCAGCCCGGATTTCCGCCAGGAAGGCTGGTCACTCGGCCTGCTCGACCGGTTTGCGATTGCACCTGACATCGTGCTCGAGACGACGCTTTCGAGCCGGCGATTTGAAATCGAACTGGGCCCTCATGACAACGCGCCGATGGTGTACAGACCGCAGTCGCAGAGCGGGAGCTACTTCAACAGCCAGGAGCGCCATGTCCGCAGCCTGCAGTGGGTGCAAGCGGTGACCCTCTCGCGCGACTGGCGCGGCCAGCACGTAATCAAGACCGGCACCGACATGCAATGGGCGCGCTTCTCCGGCTGGAGCGAGAGCCGACCAGTGGAGGTGCGCCGCGCGGACGGCTCGCTCGCGGAGCTGACCGTGTTCGGAGACCGCGCCGTTCAGCAGGCCAGCGGAACGGAGTTCGCCGTGTTCGCGCAGGATCGCTGGCGGATGGGAGGACGCATCACCCTGGAGCTCGGTCTCCGCCTGGATCGCGACGCGGTCATCCGGCGCGTGAACTGGTCGCCACGCGCTGGCGCCGCTCTCGCCGTGCTGCCCGACGGTCGCGCCATCATCCGCGGGGGCGTCGGGAAGTTCGTGCAGCGGACGCCGCTGAATGTCGAAGCGTTTCCCGCCTTCGGGTCGCGGCTCGTCTCGAGGTTCGACGAAGACGGCACGCCACTCGGCCTCCCCGTCCCGTTCCTGAACGTGATCGAGCCGGACATGCGCACGCCGGAGGCCACAGTCGGCAACGTCGAATGGAATCAGCGATTCGGCCGGCGGTTGCTGTGGAAGGTGAGCTTCCTGCAGCGCCGGGGTTCGCACGAGTACATCCTGGACCCCGACCCTGCGCTGGGCGAGCTGCGGCTCTCGAGCGGGGGCGCGTCGCGGTACCGCGAGCTCGAGACGACCGTCCGATACGTGGGCGGAGCCGGGCGTGATGTCACCGTGTCGTACGTCTGGGCGCACGGGACCGCGGACCTCAACTCCTACGATCAGTTCTACGGGAACCTTCGTACGCCGCTCGTGCGCGCCAACGAGCACAATCTGTCGCCGACCGACGTGCACCACCGGGTCCTGGTGCGCGCCACGCTGGGTCTGCCAGGGCAGTGGGAACTGGCACCGATTGCCGAGCTTCGCTCGGGGCTGCCCTGGTCGGCCGTAGACGCGTTCCAGGATTTCGTGGGTCCCCGCAATCGGAGCGGGCGGCTTCCAGCGGTCCGAACGCTGGACTTTCAGCTCACGCGGCCGTGGCAGTTCAAACGGTACCGTTTCCGGGCCGGCCTACGCGTGTACAACGTGTTCGGCTCGTCAGCAGGACGCGACATCCAGACCAACATCACCGCCCCCGACTACGGCACGGCGTACAACCCGATCGAGCGGTCCATCGGCGTGGTCGTGGGGGCGGGGCGGTAGTCGCCGTGAGCTCCACGGTGCTAGGAAGGTGTCTCGCCGCTCTGCGGCGCCACTGACGGCCCGGCTGTGAATGGATTGCGGATGTGCACGCCGTGAACGACCTGACCCTCGTTGAGGTCTTCGGTCCAGAGCACGCTGCACCCCAGCTCCGAAGCGGCGTGTACAACCATCGCGTCCCAGAAGCTCAGATTGGCCTTCGTGTGGAGCGCGATCGCTCGAAGCACATCATCGGTGGTGGGTGCGAAGACCTTCCAGACGCCCAGCTCGCGGATGCGCTCCACAGCCTCGTCGACTGACAGCGGCTCAGCCACCTTCCGTGTGACCGCGACGAAGAATTCCTGCAGCACCTGGACGCTGACGCATCCGGCGCCCGAGTTCCACAATCGTGCGAGCAGGTGTTCCGCGAGCGCCCTCCTCTCGAGAGCCGACGCGAGAAAACGAGGGCTGCCTCTCCGTCGCTCATCACACGTTGTACCATCGGCGAACCGAGGGCGGCCGCCAGGAGATCTCGTCGTCGAGCCCTCGGGAGATCGGACGATCGGCATCGAGATCGAGGCGGCGGCCTCCGTGAACGCGAACGACGCGCGGCATCTGGCCTGGCTGCGCGATGCGATCGGCGAGTCGTTCGTAAACGGACTCGTGCTGCACACCGGGCCCGGCCTGTTCGGGCTGGGCGATCGCATCACGGCGGCGCCGATCGGGATGCTCTGGAACTGAGCGTCCGCGTGGGAAAGCAGCCGAATTCTCTGCTCCGGTCGCCGCTGGGCGTGGTGCTGCACGAGATGGTGACCGAGGCGGGTCCGTTCGGCGTAGCGACACGCCACGACCTTCAACGCGATCCTGAACAAGGCCTGCGGTACCGGGGGGCCAGATGCCACGCAATCCTGTGGTGCGTAGTGTAGGTGCGTCATAATGACGCACATGCGTACCGCGACCGTTCGTGAAGTCCAACACAATCTGCCCAAGATCCTTCGCGCTGTGGGTCGCGGGGAAGTCGTCGAGATCACCCGCCGTCGGCGGGTGGTCGCTCGGGTAGTGCCCGCCGCGCCACCGATTGCCGGAGGGCTTCCAGACTTCGTGGCGCGGGCGCGCGCCATCTGGGGCGGACGCCCGGCTGGAACGCCCACGAGTGAGATCGTGATTGAGGCCCGGGCGGACCGGCAGTGACGCTCTGGCTCGACACGAGCGCGCTGGTGTCGCTCTACGTTCCCGAGGACGGCGAGCTGTTCAAGATCGAGAACAACCTGATCCGCCGCGTCGAGGCAATCTTCATCCGCGGACCCTACGGGGTCTGCTCGGGCTGGAGCACCTACGAACAGTGCCGGTCCGAAGACATCCAGGACGTCCGATGAGACCCACGAGGGCCGTCGGCCCGCCGATCGCAGCGGGGCCCTCCATTGCACAAGGTCACAAAGTTGTACCACAATATGGTCATGATTCAGGTCAACGTCGTCGAGATGAAGGCTAGGCTGTCCGAGTATCTCGACCGTGTGGCTCGTGGCGAGCACATCATCGTGTGCCGCCACAACAAGCCGGTCGCGGAGCTGCGCCCGTTGACCGAGACGCGCCGCGAGCCGCGTCCGATCGGTCCGATTCGTGGTGAGACACAGTTCGAGATTCCGCCGTCCTTCTTCGAGCCGCTGCCGGACGACGAGCTGGACCTGTGGGAGGGAATGGCGAGTCGTGACCCATTGTCGGCGGAACGGCCAAAACATGCGGTGAAGGCGCCGAAGGTCGCCGAAGACCGCACCGAGTACGGAAAGCGGCCGCACGGGAGCCGCCGCGGTCGGCGCTCGTGAAGGTCCTGCTCGACACGTGCACGTTTCTGTGGCTGACCGGCGGCAGCACGCTGCCGCCGGCGGCCGCGTCGGCCATTCAGGACCCCGCCAATGAGGTGTTCCTCAGCGCGGCATCGGTCTGGGAGATCGTGGTGAAGCACGCCAAGGGCACGCTGCCGCTGCCTGACGCACCTGAGCGCCTCATTCCAGCCAGACGAGCGACCCGTGGCGTGACGGCGTTGCCCTTCGACGAGGAGTCCGCCCTTCACGGCACGCGCCTGCCGCCGCTGCACCGAGACCCGTTCGACCGCATGCTGATCGCGCAGGCCATTGCCTTCGGGCTCGCCATCGTCACCCCCGATCGGCTGATCACGCAGTATCCAGTTCGGACGATCTGGTAGTCGGCGGGGCACGGCCTATGGACCGAGCCTCCTTCGGCCTCACCAACCGCCCTCGCCGTCGAGCTGGGCCGAGTGGCACGCGCACACCGCGTGGCCATGTTGAAAGTGACGGATCGCGTTCGGACCAAGCGGTAGGAGGTGAGTGGAAGCGCGGCAACCTCGGCCGGGCGACGCAGTCAGCGTAGTTAACCGAAGGGAATGACTCGACCTGCGGCGCAGCGAGCGTAGCGCCTCGAGGGCGGGCAGAACTGCCGGTACGTTACTCCGCGCGGAGCGCGGATGCCGGGTCAATCCGGAGCGCGCGGCGCAACGGAATCGTGGTAGCCGCAATGGCCGTGGCGGCGAAGAGGACCAGGCCGAGAACGTACCCCGCGAGGTCGAAGGTCCTGATGCCGAGGCCGAGCCCGAGCCCTCCAACGATGTGCGCGCCGACGGCGGCCGCCACCGTGCCCACCACCACGCCAATACCGATCGGTCGTGCAGAGCGGGCAGCGAGCAGTGCGGCGATCGTGCGCGCGCGGGCGCCAAGAGCCAGGCGGATGGCCACCTCGCGCGTGCGCTCCCGCACGGTGTACGCCATCAACCCGAACAGCCCCAGCGCGGCCAGCGCCGCCGCCGCGAGGCCCAGCGCACCAATGACGTTCGTTGCGGCAATCGCGTGCTGGAGCAGCTGGTCGACCGGCGTCTGCATCACCCAGACCGACGGCAGCACTGCCGCCTCCGGCGCGGCGTCCCGTACCTCCCGCAGCACGCCGCGACCGTCGCCCGTCGTCCGCAAAATGATGGACGTCGTGCTGAGATCCGCGTCCGCCAGAGGGACGTACACTTCGACCGCGCCAGGCTCCCGCAACGCCGCGAAGGTGCTGTCCTCGACGACGCCAATCACGACAGGCCCGCCGATCTCATTCGCCGGCTGCCAGACGCGGCCGACGGCGTCGTCGCCGCCGCCATAGGCAGCCCGCGCCGCCGACGCACTAACGATGGTAACCCCCTCGTCGCCGGGCTGAAAAAGCCGTCCACTCAGGAGCGCCAGCCGCATCACACCGAAATAGTCGGCGCTGACGCGCGCCCGCAGCATCGTCCGCATGCCCGGCGCGGATCCAACCGACACGTCGTAGATTGGGTTGTCCGAGACGGTAACGGCGGTGACCTCCGGAACGGTCCGCAGCCGTCGCACGGTGTCGTCCAGCAATTCGCGCTGGGCGGACGCCGGTAGTTGCGCGTTCTCCAGTCCCGGTTCCAGTACCACGAGCGAGGCGAAGTCATCCCGCGCCGCGAGGCCGGCCTGGCGCTCGGCGCCTCGCACCATCAACCCGGAGAGGACCAGCAGGACGCAGCTCGTGGCCACCTGTACTGCCAGCAGCGTCCCGCGGAACCGGCTCGCCCCGTGCGGCGACCCGGTCGTCTGCAGGGCGGGCACGAGTCCGAAGGCGAGTGCCGAGATGACGCTGAGGACCACGGCCGCCAGGACGACCGGGAGATCGATCGTGATGGCCAGGTTCAACCAGCTCGCAAAGACCGTCGCGAGCAGATGGGCGCTAACGTATCCGACGAGGAGTCCGGCCAGGCCACCCAGTGCGCTGAGCAGGAGGCACTCGGTCATGAGCTGACGCACCAGCCGCGCGCGGCTCGCGCCGACGACGGCGCGCGTTGAAAGTTCGGGCTGCCTGGCGAGCCCGCGCGCGAGCAGCATGTTCCCGAGGTTCGCGCACGCGGCCAGCAGGACCAGCACGACGAGCACGACGAGCACGCTCGACTGATCCGGGCGGTCGTCTTCGGCGAGCGGTCTGGCGGCAAGGGAGGTCTCGGCGTCAAGGAAGGACGGCAGCTGCGCGCGCAGATGTGGCGTCAGCGACGCGAGCTGAGTTGCCGCGGCCGCGGGTGACACGCCGGGGCGCAGTCGCCCCACGAGCCCCATGTCGGGCGGCGCGTCC
>CAZDLW010000170.1:0-12412 GCA_964505975.1 uncultured Bifidobacteriaceae bacterium
CCGCAATCGGTGCACGGCAGCAGGTGCGCCGCGGGCACGTGGGGCAGCGCGCGCCGGATGCGATCGGCCACCATGTCCGCGGTCTCGATCGTCTCGGTGCCGACATCAATCACACCCAGCAACACCTGCTTGCCAGAGAGCGCCGCCAGTACGGACAGGTCCACACCCGACGCCGCACACTCGACGGATACCTGATCGACCGCCATCCGTGCCAGCAGTGGCAACGTCACTCCGTAATGCCCCCATTCCGTGTTCGTCGTCTTCCAGGCCAGCACGAGGGGCGTGCCGTAGCCGTAACAGATATGGACGGCCTTCGTGCCGAGGACACCATCCATGCAACGCTCCAACGCCTCGATTCCCCAGGCCTGAACCTCGTCCAGATAGATGTTGAAGCACGGCTCGTCGAACTGCACGACGTTTGCGCCAGCCTCCACGAGATCGCGCGCTTCGGCGTTCAGGATGCCGGCAAAGTGCATGGCCAGGGTCTTGCGGTCGGTCCCGTAGAACTCGTCGGACACGCTGTCGACGATGGTCATCGGGCCTGGCAGCGTGACCTTGAGCCGGCGACGCGTGCAGGCCCGGGAGAACCGGCACGCGTCGACGAACACGCCACGCAGCCGTTCCACCGGCCCGACGAGACGCGGCACCTCGGAGCGTTCGCCGTAGCGGCCCGCGCGCGTGGTCTTCTGCGCCAGCCGTTCGGTGTCCACGCCCGACAGGCCGTCGAGAAAGGCCCAGATGTAGTGCCGGCGTCTGACTTCCCCATCGGTGACGACATCGAGGCCGGCCTCCTCCTGATCGAGCAGTGCCAGCCGCACCGCATCATCGTGTGCCTCGCGCAGTTCGGAGCCCGAGAGCCGCCACGGCGCGCGGAGCATGCTGGGCGCCGCAAGCCAGGCGGGCTTTGGCAGACTCCCGACGATCGACGTTTCGAGCATCGCGCTCAGCTTACCATCGCGGACGGACCGCCCGGACCACCTGGATTCTCGACACACGAGTCACGCGTGTGCGAAGGCGCGCTTGACCGCGCGCGTCTTCAGTGGTGTGCTGTAACGAAGCTCCGCCCTGAGACGAATCGAGCGGTGGACCTTCGTTACGAGATCCGCGGCCGCTCATACGGCCGCGGCCCAGCCGTGGTGGCACGGCGAATTCCGACGTTCGTACACATTCAGGCCGTGCGGCCACGGGAGTCGATGGAACCGTTTCGAGCGTTTCGAATCTTCGACGAAGGCGGGCGCATTCACGGCGCACTGGTCGACACCGTCGTAGGCGAACTGAGCCCCGGCGAGGTCCTCATCCGTGCCGCGTACTCCAGCGTCAACTACAAGGATGCCCTCGCAGGCACCGGCACCGGCAAGATTCTGAAGCGTTTCCCCCTGATCGGCGGCATCGATGTCGCCGGCACCGTGGCGGTTTCCGATGACGGGCGATTTCGGCATGGCGACACGGTACTCGTCACGGGGTACGAACTCGGCGTCTCGCGTGATGGCGGCTACGCGGCGTACGTGCGCGTGCCGGGCGACTGGGTCGTGCGCGTGCCGGACGGTCTCAATCCTTACGAAGCCATGGCCCTCGGGACCGCCGGTTTCACGGCCGGCCTGGCGGTGCTTCGACTCGAGCAGCACGGGCTGCAGCCGGGCCGGGGTCCTGTGGTCGTCACCGGTGCCACCGGGGGCGTGGGCAGCATCGCCATCTCCTCGCTGTCGAATCTGGGCTATGAGGTCACTGCCATCACGGGCAAGGACAGCGAGCACGAGTACCTGCGGCAGCTCGGCGCACGGGACGTGTTGTCGCGACACACATTGCACATGGGCACGCGGCCGCTCGAAAGGGCCACCTGGGCCGGGGCGGTCGATGCGGTGGGAGGCGACGTGCTCGCGTGGCTCACCCGCACCATGGACTACTGGGGCGGCATTGCGAGCACGGGCCTGACCGGCGGGATCGAACTGCACACCACCGTCCTGCCCTTCATCCTCCGCGGCATCAGCCTCCTGGGGATCGACTCCGTGATGTGTCCGATGGACACGCGTCGCGAAGTGTGGCGTCGCCTGTCCACCGATCTGAAGCCCGCACACCTGGATCGCATCGCGCGCGAGATCACGCTCGACGAACTGCCGGACGCCTTCAACGTGCTGCTGACCGGCGCGGCTCGCGGTCGATTCGTGGTGAAGCTCAGGTAGCCTGTCCTTGCACGGCTCGCCACGACCGTCGGGTATCACACGCGCAGCGCGCCTCCGGATATCGAGCTGCACAGCAGTGAAGCTCCGCCTCAAACCGCCGAGACGCACAAGCCCGAGCGGCTCCGCTTCACTGCCGCCAGTATTGGTTTTGCCCCGCTTCGCGGGGCTAGACATCTCCTAACGCCGGCGCACAAAACTTGCTTCATTCGTGACGATCTCAGCGTTAGGAGATGTCTAGACGGCTGGAACGGTCGGAATCCTTGCAAGCGGGTCAAATTTTCGGTCGGCCGTTCAAGACGTCTCGCCCGCACGGAGTGCGGGCAAGAGATACTGGCCAACCTAGCGAGGCGGAGCCGCCGCCGGCATGATCGACGTTCCGAGGCGGAGCCTCGCTAGGCCCTTGATCGGCTGGATGGCCGTCGGCCACAATCGCTCGCGGACGAGAACACGCGATGAGCCTCATTACTCCGGTCGTGCAACGGTGGCTGGACGATGGCGCGCGGGACCCTGAGGCCTTCTGGGCGCGCGCCGCCAGCGAAGTGCCATGGATTCGCCCGTGGGATCGGACGTTCGAATGGACGCCACCCACGTTTCGCTGGTTCGTCGGCGGAGAGACGAACCTCGCGCGCAACGCGCTCGATCACCATGTCATGCGCGGGTGGGGTGGACACGCCGCGCTCGTGTACCTGAACGAGCGAGGCGAGCGGCGCGTGTTCACCTATGCGCAGCTCCTCCACGACGTGACGCAGACCGCCGCAGCTCTGCGCGGGCTCGGCATCGGCAAGGGCGACCGCCTGACGATCTACATGCCGACGTGCCCCGAGGCGATCGTCTTGATGCTGGCCGCCGTTCGCATCGGCGCGATTCATTCCGTGGTGTTCGCAGGCTTCGGTGCGCGGGCGCTCGGCGACCGGATCCAGGCAAGCGGCACCAGGCTCGTCGCGACTGCGGACGTCACCTACAGGAAGGGTCGGGAAATCCCGCTTCACCCCATCGTCCGCGACGCCCTGGGTCAGATGTCCCGGCACAGCGTCGAACAGGTCGTTGTCCTCCATCGCGGCTCCACCGCGTCCGACGCGGCTCGGGGCACACTCGACACCCCCACGAACATGCCGGCCGAGATGACCTGGAACACGTTTCTCGCGGGCGCGAGAGGACACTCGGGCGAATGGATTCCCATGGAGGCCAACGAGCCGGCGTTCATCCTGGCCACGTCAGGTACGACCGCCAAGCCCAAGCTGGCGGTGCACACGCATGGCGGCTACCAGGTGCACATCGCCAGCATGGGGCGGTGGTGTTTCGGCCTCAGGTCCACCGACGTGTGGTGGGCGACCTCGGACATCGGCTGGATCGTCGGTCACAGCTACATGGTGTACGCCCCGCTGCTGGCCGGCTGCACGACGCTTGCGTTCGAAGGCGCGCTCGACCATCCGCACGCAGACGCGAACTGGCGGACCGCGGTCGAGGAGTTCGGGGTCACGGGCATCTTCACCTCCCCCACCGCGGTGCGCATGCTCATGCGCTACGGGAACGAGACGCTGACGACGGTCGACCATTCGCGGCTCGAGCGCGTGGTCTGCGCCGGCGAAGTGCTCAACCCACATGCCCTCGAATGGCTGCAGCAGACGGCGCTCGGTGGACATGTTCCCGTTATCGATCACATGTGGCAGACGGAAACCGGGGGACCCGTGTTCGGCAATCCCTATGGGCTGGGTATGTTGCCCATCAAACCTGGCTCCGCGTGCGTTCCGCTGCCGGGCATCGACGCGGCCGTGCTGACGCCCGACGGTCAGCCATGCCGGCCCGGCGAGAAGGGCATCATGGTCCTGACCCGTCCCTGTCCGGGGATGACCCCCACACTCTGGGGCGAGCCCGAACGGTACGGACAGGACTACTGGCACAAGATTCCGGGCACTACCGTCTACTATTCGGGGGACTCGGCCCATGTGGACGAGGACGGGTACTTCTGGTTCGCGGGGCGCGCGGACGAAGTCATCAAGATCGCCGCGCACCGGCTGGGCACGATCGAAGTCGAGAGCGCGTTCCTGAAACATGCCGCCGTCGCCGAATGCGGCGTCGTCGGCCGCCCGGACGACACCCGCGGCGAGGTCATCGCGGCATTCGTGCTCCTCAAGCACGGTGAAACGCCGTCGCCCGAGCTGCGTCGGGCCCTGCTCGAGACGGTGCGCCACGAGCTCGGTCCGGTCGCCGTCATCGGAGACCTCAACTTCGTCAGCATGCTGCCCAAGACGAGGAGCGGCAAGATCATGCGACGCGTGCTGAAGGCTGTCGTGCTGGACCGCGATCCGGGTGACATCACGACCATCGAAGACGAAGGATCCGTAGAGGAGGCGCGGCAGGCCTGGGAGGAGATGCGAAGAGAGACGACGCACGTGGAGTCCCGTACATCCGCCGGCACGCCCTGATGGCCGTCCTGAAAATCCGGAAGCGCAGACGGCCGGGCGCGCCGCGTGCTGGTGGATGCCGGTCCGACACTCGAACGCGCCACGGGGTCCCTTCAGGCGGGATTATCGGGTTCCGCCGTCCTCGCCGCGTTCCTCCGCCCGGGCACCGCTCATGATGTTGAACATCGAGTAGTTGCCTTCGTGGCAGGCGTACTCGAACAAGCCGTACTCGTCGTCACGGGGGAGCGGCATCATCAACGTCCAGGGCTGCGTCCAGTGCTTCGGATCGTCCACGGTCATCCGATACTCCAGCACGTCGTCCGACACGCGCCTGAACCGCTCGATGAGACGTCCGTCTTCGGAAAGCGGGGCCCCCTGAAAGTTGATCTCGGGCCGAACGTGTCTCGTCTCGACGACCAGCGTATCCCCTTCCCAGCGGCCGACGGAGTTCCCCATCCACGACACGATGCTGGAGCTGATGTTGGACCGGCCATCGGTCGGAATCACGCGGGTCTCGTGAATCATCTCGTTCGTGAACGCCACCCATCCCGGACCCTGCACGATGCGGTTGCCGGAGTTGTAGATCTTCGGCGTGAGCGAGCCGAGCGGGCCGAGGCTGACGCAGCGGTCGTACAGACTCCGGTCCGTCCAGTGATCGGCCTCCCGGCCCTGGAGCATGGCGAGGCGTGCCTGTCGTTCGGCGGCCCGCTGCTGCTGCAGTTGCTGAGCGGCCGGCGTCAAGGCCGGCAACCGGCCATCTGCAGGATCGACGATGAACGACGCCTGCCGGCTGACGGTGCTCGCCCGCTCGAGCCAGTGCGGCGGAGGCGAGACCGGACCACCCACGCCCCCGAACTGCTCGAACGTCTCGGCGACGTCCAGACTGAACTCGGCGTTGTCGGATTCCACGAGGCTGTCGCGGCGCGCCACGCGTTGGGCGAACTCTTCGTCGTTCAGCACAGCCCGTGTGCCCAGCGACTCGGCGCGCTGCATGGGAACACCCTGGAGATCGTTGCCGTTCCAGATCCCCTGGAGATCCGGATCGCCCCAGGGCGTCCGTGGCACCTGGTACGAGCCCGACTGCGACTGGCCGACCAGCGAAGCCGACGCCAGCAACACGGCCGCGACGACACCAGTAACCAGCCACGGGGCGGAGCCCCGTGGCTGGTTGCCAGGATCTCTTGCCGCGCTTCGCGCGGCGAAGACCGCTATGCGGTCGGATGCACCGAGTACGAAATTCGCGTTTGGGGCCGCAGAGCGGTCCGAGCGGATTGTCATCTCAACTGCTCCTTCATGCGTGTATCGACCCGGACGGCTTGAACGGCCCGAACTCTTGCACATGAGTCAAGTTTTCGCGCGGCCGTTCAAGGCGTCTCGCCCGCACGGGGTGCGGGCAGGAAATACTGCCAGCGAGCGAGGCAGAGCCGCCGCCGACATGCTCGCTGGTCCGAGGCGCAGCCTCGCCAGCCAGTTTACTGTGGCAACGCGAACGCGATGTAGGCTCCTGGCGGCGCCGGTGCGCCACCACCACGACCGCCGCGCCCAGCCTGCTGCGGCGCTCCACCGAAACGCGCCGAGAAGGAGCCAGTCCCGGATGCCACCGGGAAGACTAGGTACTGGCGCCCATTGACTTCGTACGTGGCAGGTACGCCCTCGGATCCCGACGGGAGCTCTTGCGACCAGATCACGGCCCCGGTGTCGCGATCGTACGCCCGCAGGGTTCTATCCGAGGCAGTGGCCACGAAGACCAGCCCACCGGCCGTCACGAGCGGACCGCCGCGCGGCATGTGCGAGCCCGCGTCGGGACCAATGCCAACCTCTGGGGGAGCCGTGACGGTCCCGTTGGGGACACGCCATTTAATCTCGCCCGTGTTCAAATCGTACGCCGTCAGATGTGACCACGGCGGCCCGATCGCGGTCATGCCACTGCTCGGGCTCAGGATGAAATCATACGGCGAGGTATAGCGAACCGGGCGTTTCGCAACGGCTTCGGCCGCGGCCGCGCGTAACTGTGCCGCCTGTTCGCGCGTGATGACGGGGCTCACGGGACCACCCCCCATTGCACCGCCGGCGGTCGGCTCCTCGTCGCTCAGGATCACGCGCAACAACGTCGGCATGTTCTTGGACACCACGTAGAACTCGCCGTTCAGAGGATCGACGGCCCCACTGCCCCAGTTCGCCCCGCCGTTATGGCCGGGCATTTGAACCGATCCCTGGAAGCTGGGCGGCGTGTACAGACCGTCGTTGCGCACACTGCGGAGCTTGTTGCGCAGGATGTCCTTCTCGACCTCCGGCAGGAAGGAATTGATGTCCTTCTCCGTGAACGACTGCACGGCGAACGGTGGCGGCCTGGTCGGAAACGGCTGCGTCGGCCAGGACTTCTCGCCCGGCACATCCGACTGCGGCACGGGCCTGTCCTCGATCGGCCAGATGGGCCTGCCGGTCTCACGCTCGAAGACGAACAGGAAACCCTGCTTGGAGGCCTGCGCCACGACGTCCACCGGCTCGCCGTTCTGGCGGATGGTGAGGAGCTTGGGCGCCTGCGGCAGATCGTAGTCCCACAGATCGTGCTGCACTGTCTGGAAGTGCCACAGACGCCGGCCCGTGCGGGCGTCGAGCGCGACCAGACTGTTCCCAAAGAGATTCGCGCCCTCCCGATCGCCTCCATAGAAGTCGAAGCGCGGACTGCCGAAGGGGATGAACACGATGCCGCGCTGCTCGTCAACGGTCATCTCGCTCCAGTTATGGACACCTCCAGCGGTCTTGTATGCGTCCGGTGGCCACGTGTCGTACCCGAATTCCCCCGGATGGGGAATGCTGTGAAAGACCCACACGAGCGTGCCCGTCCGCACATCGTAGGCCTGCACGTCCCCGGGCGTGGATTCGTATCCGGCTCCCTGCGCCGGGAGCGACACGATCACCACGTTCTCGAAGATGCGTCCCGGGTTGCTGGTCTGCAGCGGGTTCCTCGCCGGGCGGTCCAGCGCGACGCGCAGGTCCACGCGACCGTTGTCGCCGAACGACTCGATCGGCGTCCCCGTCTGCGCGTCGAGCGCAGTCAGGTGCCCGGCATTCAGGTAGAGCAGTCGGCGGTCGGAGCGATCTTCGCTCTCCCAGTAGTTGAAGCCCCGGGCGCCGAGCGCTCCCTGATGCTGGTGCCGCCACAGTTCCTTGCCGGTGGCGGGATCGAGCGCCACGATCGCGCTCCCTCCGGCATTGGCGTACATCACCCCGTCCACGACGACCGGGTTGGAGGTGACCGTCCCGGTGACCGGATATGTCCACGCCACCTCGAGGCGCGACACGTTGGTCTTGTCGATCTGGTCGAGCGCCGAGTACTGGGCAGAGTGCGACCCGCCGCCGTAGGCGTGCCAGGTGACATAGGGCCGAGCGGCGGAGCTCGCCGGGCGAGACTGACCTGTCACGGCCACAGCCACGGCGGCAGCCACCAGTGTTCCGAATATGAGAAGACCGCCAAGCGTGCGCATGGACACAGACCTTTCGTGTGGCGGACATCGGCCATGAGGTAGCCGACGCCTGACCGCGATTCTACAGGAACGACGGTCCAACGGCGGCATGACGGCACAGAGCGGCTGTACGTGACCGATGAGGAATACGCCGAGCGAATCCAGCGTGACGAGGACGCGTTCGATCGACCTGGGGACGCATGGCGGTCCAAAGCCACCCGGGATCGCCGCCGTTTGGCGTTAAAATACCGCCCAACGTACTGCTGCGGTTGCCTGGTGCGGGAATCGCGCCGGTCGCGAGGCTACCACGGTGCAGCGAGGGCGATACGTCAGAAGGGAGCTTCATGCGAACGCTCGTATGTCTGCTGAGTGTGAGTGTGTCCGCCGTCAGTGTCGTCGGGTGCGGAGGACAGCCGGAGCCACCCCCATTCAAGCTCGTGGCCAATGCCGACCAGATCATGGATGGAATTCTGACTCCCGCCGCAGAGGTCTTCTGGGGCTCGGTCTCAACGATCATCACCAAGGAGGGGATTGAGGAGAATTTCCCCAGGACCGACGAAGAGTGGGAAGCGGTGTGGGGCGCGGCCATGACCATTGCCGAGAGCGGCAACCTGCTGATGATGCGACCCCCTCCCGTTGACAGCGCGGACTGGATCCAGTTTTCCTCCCTGCTCGTGGACCGCGGCGTGGAGGCGGTTCGGGCCGCCGAAGCCAAGGACCCGGATCGGATCCTGGAAACTGGAGAGCGCGTGTACAACGTGTGCGTGCAGTGCCACGAGAAGTACCTCCCGGAGTGAGCGAGTGCCGCTGCGTTGGCTGCAACTTACTGACGGTGCTCACGTTGGTCCATCGGTAATTGACTGGGCACACCGCACGGTCTAACATCCCACGGTCTGCCACTGGCCCTGCGCGAGAGCGTAAATGTCCAACGGCTCTCGCGCTGTATAAACGTGTCACCTGACGTTACGTGATTCAGGAGGTCTTATGCGAACGGCCCATCCCAGTCGGATGGCTGCTCTCCTTCTGCTGCCGGCGATACTGCTCACGGTGGCCATGGTTCAGCTCGGAGCCCAACAAGGCACGCCGGTCGGGGCACCCGCGACGGATGCCTTGACTCCGCCGCAGACGAACTGCGACGTATCCGGAGAGTGGACGGCTCGTTCGCGGGAGGACTGGGAGGACCGGGCGCTGCTCGGGACGAATCTCGGCGACTATACCGGCTTTCCGCTGAACGACGCCGCGCGGCAGTACGCCCGCCACTGGGATGCCTCGGTTCGATCGCTCATCACCCAGCAGCAACAGCCGCACCCGGCTCAGTACAACTGGCGTGGTCCGGGCCCGAACTTCCGCATGTCGAAGGTCATGGACCCACTTACCAGGCAGTTCATCGGCTACAAGTTCGACGGTGGGTTCGGCCGTGCCGACCGGTACGTCTGGATGGACGGGCGTCCGCGCCCGCCGGAGTACGCCGAGCACACCTACGACGGCTTCGCCACCGCCCGGTGCGAGCGCGGCATGCTGGTGGTGACAACGACCCACATGAAGCAGGGCTATCACCGCCGAAATGGCGTCCCGGCCAGCAGCAAAGCCGAGACGACCCATTATTTCATCCGCCATGGCACGGAGTTGACGCTCATCCAGTTCACCGAGGATCCGGTGTACCTCGAGGAGATCCATGCGCGCACGACCGACTTCCAGCTCAACCCGGCCCAGAACGTCGGGCCCTTGGGCCTGGGCTTCGAGACCGTGGACGAGATTGCGACCTGGGAGGAGGGCTACGTGCCGCACTATCCCTTCGGGCACGAGCCGCGGGAATTCTCGGAGTTGCTCGGCGTACCCTTCGAATCTACGCAGGGTTACAAGGAAGCCATGTATCCCGAATATCTGCCGAAGCTCCGGCAGTTGATGCGCGAGTTGGAACAAGAGGACCGGGCGACTGGCAGCGCGTCCACCAGAGAATGACGCCGAGGAGCGAGGCATGAACCAGACGGTAAGGAAGACATCTGTAGCTGCACTCGCGGTTACCGCGATGATGATGCTCGGAACACCCGGAATCGCCCAGCACCAGCGGCCCCCCGTGCCGCCGGATCGGCTGCCGCAGGCTCCAGGGCTCTTTGCGCCCGTCCCTGGGGAGGTCGGCGTGCTCCCCGTGCAGGGTAACGTCTACATGCTGAACCTGGCCGATGTGAACATCGTGGCGCAGGTAGGCGAGGATGGCATCCTGCTGGTCGACACGGGTCCGGCCGAGTGGAGCGATCGGATCATCCGGACGCTTCGAGATCGGTTCGGTATGAAGCCCATCATCTACATCATCAACACCCATCTTCATCCCGATCACGTCGGCGGTAATGCCGCCATCATCAAGGCGGCCAATTACAACAATCCACGGGTCATCGCGCACGAGAACACGTATAACCGGCTGCTGGGGGTCGTCGACGGCGAGGAGGAGCACCCGGAGGAGGCGCTGCCCAACTCGACGTTCTTCACGCGGAAGAAAATGATCTATTTCAATGGCGAGCCCATCGAGATCCTCTTCCAACCGTCCGCACATACCGATGGCGACGTCATGGTCTGGTTCCGCAGCTCGGACGTGCTGGCGGTTGGCGACGTGTTTTCCACGACGACCTATCCAGTGCTCGATGAGAAGCGCGGCTCGACAATTCAGGGCCATCTGAACGCGCTGAACCAGATCCTGGACATCACGGTGCCGGGTTTCAACATGATGAACGGCACGAGGGTGATTCCCGGACACGGCCGGCTCTGCAACATCGCCGACGTGAACAGCTACCGCAACTACATGACGATCGTGCGCGATCGAGTACGGGACATGGTTGCCACGGGTATGACGCTGGCACAAGTCAAAGCAGCCCACCCCACACTGGAGTACGACGGGCTGTACGAGGATCCCGAATGGACCCCCGAGATGTTCCTGGAGGCGGTCTACCGCGATCTCAGTCAGGCCGCACAGGCAACGCGCGCGAACTGAACGACGATGACCGGGGGGGCGGGTTGGCGCCACGTCGTGGATGCAGGCCATGTCACAATGAGTGGACGCGCGAAGCGCGGCCCCGACTGAGATGAACTGCCGCCTGTTGCATCAACCAGTTCGTACGTGGCGGCCACCTTCAGGTGGCCCAGGGCGCCGCTGAAACCGCGCTGGGACGAAGCGAATGTAGTAACTCCAGAGAAGATACGGCAATCAGCCCAGGGGCTCTGCGGGGATATCACGGGGAAGCCTTGGCTGGCACGTGAGTGAGTGGTAAGGAGGAGTCGTGATGAAGCGGAAGCTGGTGGGATTCGTAGCGGCTGCGGCAGTGGCCTGCGGCGTCAGCGCCTATGCGCATCACTCCCAGGTTGCGGTGTACAACATCAACGCCGAGCAGAAGATCGAAGGCAAGCTCGTGCAGGTACTCATCCGTAGCCCCCATTCATGGGTGCACGTCGAAGCCGAGGACGACGACGGCAAGGTCCAGCGCTACGCGATCGAGTGGGGCGGCGCCACACAGCTGCGCTCCGCCGGCGTCGATGGCAAGACCCTCCGCATCGGGGATCACGTGCTCATCACAGGACGCCCTGGACGGAACCGCACCGACCATCGGCTCTTGATGGTCTACATCGAGCGGCCGTCCGACGGCTGGAACTGGGGCAACCGGCCCGGAGAAGTGGTCGACTAGGCGGAGAAGCTATGCGGGATCATCCTTCCAGGACGAATGTGGCGCGACGCACGGTCGTCGCGATCTGCGGTGTCTTGCTGGTGGGCGGCGTGCTGGCTGGCGACCGCGTGGCGGCTCAGGTCGCGCAAGGAACCCCGCCCCCTGCCGTCGTGCCGCAGCCGGCCCGACAGACGGCGCCGGTCGACTACACGGGTTACTGGGTGTCGGTCGTCACCGAAGACTGGCAATGGCGGTTCGTCACGCCGATTGTCGGCGACTATACGGGCGTACCGCTCACGGCCGAAGGAGACCAGGCCGCCCGGGCATGGGATCACGACGCCGACCTCGCGGCCGGCGAGCAGTGCAAACCGTTCGGGGCGGCAGCCATCATGCGCATCCCCACTCGCCTGCATGTCACCTGGCAGGACGACGACACCCTGCACCTGGCGTGGGATCAGGGCACTCAGAGTCGGGCCGTCTACTTCGACACGTCGCGACAGCCGGGCGCCCGTTCCTATCAGGGCCACGCAGTGGGTGAATGGATCTCGCTGGCCCCTCCAGCCGGCCGCGGGGGCGGCGGAGGGGGCCGGGGCGGGGGTGGGGGCTCGGGCGCCTGAGGCGGGAGGTCACCCTGGTGCAGCAGACCCCCTACCTCTTCGACGGCACCATCGAAGCCAATGTCGCCTTCGGCCTGCGTGCCCGGGGGC
>CAZDLW010000171.1:0-12291 GCA_964505975.1 uncultured Bifidobacteriaceae bacterium
CTGCGGAGCCGGTGTGCCGCGAACAGGACGAGTTGACTGCAGACGTTCATGAATAATCTGGGCTAGAAAAGGGCTAGAAAGCCCGCTCACAAGCCAGCCTCCTGACGTCTCTGCATTCGTTGCATCATTGCGAGGGGCGGCGTCAGCTCCTGTGCGGAGCACCCGAGGGCGCTGTCGTGGCTCTGCTTCGGAGTAGAATGCGTCCCGATGGAGGCGCCGATGTATCGAATGAGACCGTGCCAAATGAGACCACATCGTGTCCACGCGGTTCGCGACGCTCGCCGGGCTCGGCAAGGTTTCGTCGTGGGTCTCCTGTGCCTGACAGCCCTCTCGCTCTCCGCGTGCACGGCACAAGCTCCCACCGGTCCCGCTGTCGCCGGTGTGACGGCATTCGAAGGCGCGCGCGTCATCGTTGGCGACGGACAACCCGCTATCGAGAACGCCACGTTCCTCGTCGAAGGCGACCGATTCACGCAGGTCGGGCGATCCGGTGAGGTGACAGTTCCCGCTGGCGCCACCCGTGTGAGCCTGGCGGGGATGACGGTGATGCCTGCGATTGTGGACACACACACGCACCTCAGAACGGACCGCGAGGGGCTCGTGGAGGACCTGCAGCGCAGGGCCTATTACGGTGTCGGCGCCGTGATGAGTCTCGGCACGGATGCGGGGGACGTTCCCTTCGACGTGCGGGCGGACGAGATATCGAACGCGGCCCGATTTCGCACCGCGGGACGCGGCATTACCGCTCCGGAGCCAGGGCGATCCGACGTACCGTACTGGATCACCACCGAGGAGCAGGCTCGAACGGCCGTGCGGGAGCAGGCCGCCAGAGAAGTGGACCTCGTGAAGATCTGGGTCGACGACCGCAGCGGGCAGTACCAGAAGCTGTCCCCTGCGCTTTACGGCGCCGTGATCGACGAGGCACATCGGCATGGGCTTCGTGTCACCGCCCACATCTTTGCCCTGGACGACGCCAAGGGCCTGCTGCGCGCCGGCATCGACGCGTTCGCGCACGGCGTGCGCGACCGGGACATCGACGCCGAACTGATCGCACTCTTCAAGGAGCGCCCCAACGTCGTCGTCGTCCCGAACCTTCCCGATCGGGGCGTCGCAACGGACCTCAGCTGGTTGAGCGGCACCATTCCGTCGGGCGAACTGCAGAAGCTGCAGGCCGCCGCCACCGATCGTCCCGAAGCGCAGAACACGTTCGCGATTCAGGCCCGCAATCTCGCGCGACTCAGCGCCGAAGGCGTGCGGATCGGGTTCGGTACCGACGGCAACACGCCATGGGCCGTGCACGTCGAGATGGCCGACATGGTGGCCGCCGGCATGACACCGGCGCAGGTCATCGTGGCCGCGACGCGCAATTCGGCCGATCTGCTGGGCCTGAGGGACATGGGGACCGTGGAAGCCGGCAAGAGCGCTGATTTCGTCGTTCTCGACGCCAATCCACTCGAGGACATCACCAACACGCGGCGCATTGCCGCGGTGTACCTGCGCGGGACGGACGTGGACCGCGCGGCAATCCAATCACGCTGGGCCAGTGGGGGCGCCCAATAGCACGACGGCAACGCCGGGCTCGCGTGTGCGGGCGCCGTGCACGCGTCACCGCGCCGCACCTGCCGATCGCAACGCCACCAGGAATCCATCCGGATCCGCCGGACTGAGGAGAAGGCTGTATCCAAGCCTGGTCGGGACGCGCATGGCTTTGGTCCGATCCGTCAGATACAGGAGCGCCGTTTCACCGTTCGCCAGCCACATACGTTCAACGACTACCGCCTCAACGGCGGTGGGCTCAGACCGGGCACGTGGGACTGACACACGGCACGTCACCCGATTCGGTCGTTGCGGCGCGCCGTGACCGCGCGCGACAATGGGCGGCGTTCAGCGCCAGACGCTCGCGTCACGGTGACACGAACGGACTCCGGCGTGCGAAAGGAGCTCCGTGCTGTCACGACCCTGGGACGAACACAAACCCCACTACGACTTCGTCATCGTCGGCTCCGGCTACGGGGGCGCCATCGCCGCAGCGCGCATCGCCACTGCCGCCCTGGATCCGGCTCCGTCGGTCTGCCTGCTGGAACGCGGGAAAGAGTGGCCGGTGGGCTCGTTTCCATCGACGCTCGATCGCGGTCTGCGGGAACAGCGCACGGCGCTCAACCCGCTCGGCCTGTACGAGCTCATCACCTTCCGCGATATCTCGGTCATCAAGGGATCGGGGCTGGGCGGAACGTCCCTGGTCAACGCCAACGTGGTCATCGAACCCGATCAGGACGTGTTCGACCTCCCCCGCTGGCCGTCGTCCATCAACCTGCATACGCTCGCGCCGTACTTTGTGCGCGTCCGGAACATGCTGCGTGCGACCCCCCACCCCCGCGCCGCCGCGCTGCCGAAGGTGCAGGCGCTCGATCGGCGGGCATCCCAGATTGGAACCAACGCGTTTGCGCTGGACATTGCCGTGAACTTTGACATCGACGGCGAAAACCCTCACGGTGTGCCGCAGAAACCATGCATCGATTGCGGCGACTGCGTGGGCGGCTGCAACGTCGGCGCAAAGAATACGCTGGCGATGAACTATCTGCCCATGGCCGCGCAGGCTGGAGCCGAAATCTACACGCAGGCCGAAGTCACCTTCGTCTCCCGCGCCGGCGACGGCCTGTGGCGCGTGCACGGCCGCTACGTCCGACACCTGCTCGCGAGAGAATCCTTTCTCATCACGGCCCGACACGTCGTTCTGGCCGCGGGGTCGCTCAACACCACCGAAATCCTGTTGCGGTCGGAGCTCAATGGCCTGTCGGTGTCGCCACGCCTCGGGAGCGCATTCGGGGGGAATGGCGACTTCTTCGGCCTGGCCTACAACGGCGACCATCGCACGCAGGTACTCGGGTTCGGCAACCGGCCCAGCCATCCCGGTGCGCGGTTTCCCCCGGGACCGAGCATCGTCGGCGCCATCCGATACAACGGGTCGCAGCCAGTCGATCAGCGCATGCTGATCGAGGACCTCTCGTTCCCAAGCCCCTACGTGGACACCGGTCGCGTCGCGTTCGCCGTCGTGCGAGGCGAAGATACTGACACTGGTGACGAAGCGGCCGAGGGCCGCCGGCGTCGCCGGGATCTGTTCCCGTTCGTGCCGCACGATCCCGAAGGCGCGTTGAACCACACCATGCTGTACCTGTGCATGGGCTTCGACGACGCCAACGGGTCCATGGCGCTCGAACGTCCCTGGTTCGAGCCGGAAGGACGGTTACGGGTCGACTGGGACGACGTCGGGCGGCAGGTCGTGTTCGCACGCATCAGCGAGGAGATCCGCCGCCACGCGCGAGCACAGGGCGCCACGTTCGTGCAGAACCCGCTCTGGACGATCTTCGATACACGGCATCTCATCACGGCGCACCCGCTCGGCGGCTGCCCGATCGGCGAAGACGCCGGGCAGGGCGCCGTGGACGAATTCGGGCGCGTGTTCGCTGCCGACGGATCCGTGCACGACGGTCTCTTCGTCGCCGACGGCTCGCTCATCCCGACGGCCCTCGGCGCGAACCCGCTGCTCACGATCGGCGCGCTTGCCGAACGCATCGCAGAACGCAAGATCCAGGAACTGCAGGGCCTCGCCTATCCTGCACCGGCACCGACCGCGGCGTTTGCCGGGATCGATCCCCTCGCGATGATGGAGGCGAGAGAGGGCGCGCTCGAGGCGCTGTTCCGCCGGGCACCCAGTCTCAACGCACAGGCCCTGGTGAACCGCGGCGACCACGCAATCGATGCCGACGCGGGGCTCGTGCGCAACGATCGGTACTGGAGGGGGTACTTCCCCAGAGGTCATGTCCTCAACGCACTGTCGGCTGCGCTCTTCACCGGTTTCAAGAAGCGGTTCTTCGAGGACGAGGGACGAATCGCCGGCGTCACGAGCGACACCGACGATCGCATCAGCGCCCGCAATACGCTCGAGGAAATCACTGTGGAGACGCGGACGGGCGACCTCGATCCCGGGCGCTACATCCTGCTGCGCTACGTAGACCCACCCTGGCAGGGGTACTACGATGTCTTCAAGGCGGTGAACGAGAACCTTCTGATCGGGCGCGTCTACCTTGGCGCGTTTCCTCACGGCCTCAGGCTATTCACCTTCCCGATGACCCGTGTCTATCGCTTCAGCGACATGACGGTCGACGATCATCGTGCGTTGTTCGCCGGCGGAACAGTACCCTCCAAGGAGCTGTTACATGGCGTCTGGCGCATGGATGTCATCTCGAACGCAAACCACCTGGCCCGCATCGCGTATCTCAAGTTCGATCTGAAGCCGGACGGACGGCTGGAAAGCCGCTATCAGTTGATGGGCCTGATGGAAGGGCTGGTCGTACCCAGATTTCTGGCCACTCACTTCGAACTGCAGGACTTCACGCCGTTCCACGACGAAATGCGGATGATCGGTCCCGACTATCTGGTCGGCAAATGGGTGACCACCCTGCCGGGTGGAATGGGTGCCTCGCTTCCGGCTGCGTCGCTCGGGATCTTTCACACCGAAGCACGGGACGAGGGAGGCTCCCGCCTGGGCTTCTTCTACACGCTCTCGCGCGCCGGACAGGAACGGTTTCCAACCAACCGCCTGCTCGCCCCGTTCCTGGACGTGCGCCTGCCGGCCGGGCTTGGAATGACGTTCGACGAGGAGATGGTCGGCTGGTACTTCCCAGGACGGCCCATCGAAGGGGAGGGACACGAGGGCGCGCGTGCGCTGAGTCGCCGTATCCCACTGCGCGGCGCGCCCGACGGCGCAGTGGCGTGCGGCTTCAATCTGCGCCTCACGGTCGGCGATCTCAACGACTTCGTCGAAGGTCCCGCACACGAAGCGCGCGCATCGGGATCGATTCGGTTCGACAGCTTCGCAGGGGCCTCACCAGCCGTGTTCCGGCTGAACGCCGCCAGGAGTGCGTTCAATTATCTGCGGATCAATCCGGAGACGGCCGAAGCGGAGATGCGGTATTCCCTGGAGTTCGAGAGCACGGAGGGCCGGCGGTACCTGCTGGACGGCCGCAAGTACATGCAGAAAGACGAGAGCGGCGGCTGGCGCGGCCTGATGGAGGTGATGGAGGACTACACCACCCTGTACGCTCGCGTGTTCGAAGCACATGGCAGCAGCTGGGACGAGATCGGCAGCGCCTGGCTCGAGTTCCGCACCTTCGAGGATCTGGCTGCCATCGGGAACATGGCGGACTTCCTGCGGTCGTTCACCATCACGGGCACCGACGACCCGTTGCTCCAGTTGCAGGCGCGCATGCGCTTCATCGCGTTCACCGCGCAATTCGTCCAACAGGAGTACGATCCGTTCGCACCGCCCATCTCGGCCCTGCGCGATGACGTCCGGGAGGAAGTATCGCGGGGCGCGGACACGCCCGACTACTTCAACACCCGCCCGACGCTGGACCTGCAGTCGGTGCTGCGCAACACAGAGACCCGCGCGCTGTCGGCGCTGCTCAATACCAACGCGGTGTCGATTGACTTCGACAGGCGCCGAATCTTCCGCGACGTCTTCTGGAAGGGCTCGTTCGCCGCAGATACGCTGCTCGGCTGGGAGGAACGCGTGCGGACCAGCCTGCTCGGCGGCGCCGGTCTGCGAGCCGGGGCGGCCTATGCCGGCGGTTCGTTCTGGAAGCGCTTCGATCGCATCGACAACGGTATCGCCACCGGGCACGTGGTCAATTACGAGCTCGCCGCGTTGCCCGGCACGCCCTCGGTGGAGGAAGTCGATTACCCCGACGACAATCGGCGGTACGTGAAGAAGGGCGATCGCGTGCTGCTGCTGCGCTACACGAACCAGCCCTATCGCATCGTGTACGACGTCATCAAAGTCATCGACGACTCGAATGCAATCGGGGTGATGCACCTTGGCGAGTTCCCGAACGGGGTGGAGTTCGCCACGTTCGCGCTGACCCGCCACAACTATCCGTTCGAGCAGATGTCAATTGCCGATCACCGGCTGTTGTTCGACCACCCGCGCGCCGTTGTGCCAGACGGCCGACAGCTCGAGGGCGTCTGGATCGGGCGGCTCGTTCTCCTCGCCCGTGCGGGTTCCATCCTGATGACCACACCCACGCTGGTCGCGTTCCGGCTCTCGTTCCAGATGGCCGGATCGGCCATCGAGGGCCGCTGCCGGTTCGGGTTTGCTGAAGCAGAACTGGCCGTCGAGTCGACCGACGATCATCTGCGGGTGGCATCTGTGCCGGAATGGCAGGCCGGTCTCCGGCTGATCGCCGAAGACACCATGATCGGAACGTGGACCATGCCGGAGCTGCCGCCAGGACTGCTGCGGCCGCTGGAGCGCTTCGTGGAATCGGGAGCGGAGCGCTTTACGTGCTACTTCGTCCTCTCACGCGCGTGAGGTCGTTCACTCGTGCAACTCCAGCGTGTGAACCCGTTGCAACGCACAGGGGCCGGGCTGGCGGCGGTGACCAGGAGCACAATCCGACGCGGAAAGGGTCGGTGGCCAGTCCCATACGCAGGCAGGGCCGGCTGAAGCCGGCCCTGTTCGTGTCACCTGCCTCCTGATTGGACGATCAGAAGTCGTACTGCACGGTGATCTTTGCCGTGCGGGCCGTCATCACGGCCGTGGGCACGAGCCAGTTGCCTCCGGGCACGAACGCCTGGTTGAAGGCCAACACCGTGTCCTTGTTCAGCGCGTTATAGAGATCCAGCGAGAGACTCGCGCGGTGCGTATGGAACCGCAGCACTTTCCCCACGCGGAAGTCGAGCTGGTTGACGCGATCCGCCCGCAGCTCTCCCGGTGCGAGCAGATTCACGGAGACGAAGGGCGCGTTGCCTGCCAGAGGCCGGTTCAGCGTTTGCGCCGCCACGGCCGAAGGCAGATTCCAGTTTGCCTGGAGCGATCTGCCTGGCGTGCTGAGGAGCGTGCCGCTGACGAGCACGTCGATTCGCGGAATGGTGTACGCGCCAGCCGCCGTGAACCGGGTGGTGACGCCCGGTGCATCGTAACACCAAGGATTCGTCGGACTGAAGCCCTGGAGTTCGCTGCCAGTGGAGAACCCACCGGACTGTTCGGGAAGATTGGCGCGCACGTCGCAATAGTCGGTGACCCGCTGTCCCGTGCTGCTGCCCGCCTGGACCTGCAGCCCGTTGCGCAGCCTGGCGTTCACGTTGACGTCCACACCGTTGTACACCTGCGAGATCTTCCCGTAGTTCGGCGCGTAGGTGCGGAGGTCGTTGGTCTGTCCGAACTTGCTGGGCGTGACGTTGTACAGCCCGGAAATCGTGTACCCGCCGCCACCGGGCAGGCGCGGATCCACGGGCGCCGTGATGCTGAACTGGTCGAAGTCCGTCGCCTCAACGGCGAGGTTGTCCGTCACCGTGAAGTTCTGGAGCCAGCGGCGCGTGTACCCGACCTCGAGCGACACCCGCGGGAGCACTTCCTGCTGCACGGTGACGCCAACCTGCCAGTCTGCCGGGCGTGTGCCCCATCCTTTCAGGATCTGCTCGTCGTAGGACAGGCTGTAGACGTTCTTCCCGAAGTTCAGGTTGTTGATCTGCCCGCAGAAGTCGCCTCCGCTCGAGCGGAGATCCTGCGAGAGCGGATTCAGCAGATCGCAGTCGGCAGTGAAGTTGCCGTTCGCGTCGGTCCAGGTCCGGGTCACGCTCGTCGAGATGCGCGACGAGGGAAGCAGAGCCGAATAGTTGCCATTGCCATTGACGGCGGCCTCCAGGTAGCGGCCCGCGTTGAACTTCACTGCGGTCTGTCCCGTGCCGAAGATGTCGTACACGGCTCCCATGCGGGGCGAGATGTCGTGATACCCAATCACGCCCTTGGTCTCCGGGAACACGAGTGGCTCGGGGAGGAATCGCGTGGGCCCGATCTGCTGTTCAGGGTAGTAGCTCCACGAATTGTCGTACCGCACCGCACCTTGGAGCGTCAACCGCCCGCGCGTCCACTGATCCTGGGCATAGAAGGCGTTGTAGCGGACCCGTGAGTAGGTTCGATACGGGAACAGGTTCATGGTCAACTGGTTGGGAATGCCGTTGTTGACCCGGTACTCGAGGTTGTGGTTGTTCGTGAACGGCGCACGGTTGTCCACGTGGTACGCGCCCTGGTACCCGAACTTCATGCTGTTGGCGCCGGTGACCCAGGTCGCAGCGGCATTCCACGTGTGCGCGCCAATCCAGTCCGCGTTCCAGTTCTGTCCGCGATACACGAGCCCCGCGATGCCGCCGTTGTCCGGACACCCGATGATGCCCTGGGCCGGGAAGCCGGCGCACTGCTCCGTCACGCGAATCAAGTCACGGTTGTTCTCGGGCCGTTCGCGGCCGTTCCAGTTGGACAGATACGTCCCCACGCCTGCCTCGAGCAGCAGGCGGGCCGTCGCGGTGGACGTCCACTTGGCCTGCTGGACCCGCTGCCAGCCGTGACTGAGGCCGGCGGTTTCCGGCGAGGCTGTCGCAGATCCGGCGCCCAGACTGTTGTTGCTGATCTGTTCGTCCCAGAACAGGTTCAGCTTGTCGCGCCGCGAGAGCTGCACGGTCAGACGCAGATTCGGCTGGATCGGGCCTCGGCCGCTGGCAATGGCCGGACGGCTCAAGTCCGCCTCGTAGGTCCACCTGGTGGGATCGCCCGCATTCTTGTTGTAGTACATCCCAGGCACGTCGTTCGAGGCGCCACGGTAGAACGCCAGCCCGTAGAACCAGATCCGGTCCCGGAGGATGGGCCCGCCGACGGCCAGGCTCGTGTCGTAGATGTGATTCGTCCGTGCCGGTCGCCGGAGCCCGGCATCCTGCAGCGCCTGCGTGTAGTTGCTCGCCTGCATGGAGCCGGTCAGGCCGCTGAAAAAATAGTGGACCTTGAATTCGTTTCCACCCGTGCGCGGCACGATGTTGATCGTCGGCCCTCCGACTTCGCTCTCGCCCAGACCGCCTGTCGTCGACATCACGACTTCCTGCGCGTTCTCGACGTCCTGGCGATATCCGGATACCCCTCCGCCATTGAGCGAGGCCCCCGTGTTCAACCCGTCGAGCTGGGCGCGACCCTCGTTCCCGCGCCCGCCGGCACCGCCGAAGACCAGCATGCCGTGGCTGAGTTGCACGTTGGGCGTGGTTCCGCCGCTCTGCACGACCGACGGCATCAGCAGCATCAAGGGACCGTAACCCCGTGCCGTGGGAAGCGACTGAATGAGCTCGCTGTCGAGCGTTCGTGTCCGGCGTGCACTCTGGACGTCGACGATTGGACTCTCTCCCAGAACCGTGATCGTCTCCTCCAGCGATCCGACCTGCATCTCCACGCTGACGGTGGCCACGAATTCCGCCGGCAGCTCCAACGCCTCGCGCCGTACGGTGTTGAAACCGGGAAGCGTGAACGTGACGGTATAGATTCCCGGACGAAGGTCGATAATCCGGTACTGCCCGCCGCCGTCGGTCACCGCCGTGCGGACGCGCTCGATCAGCGCAGGGCTGGCGGCTTCGACAGTTACCCCGGGCAGCACCGCACCCGATGTATCCCTCACGACGCCAGTGATGGTGGACTGCGCGTATACCCCCGCCGGTACGCCAATCAGCACGAAGACAACGGCCGAAGCCGTCAGTACTCTCTGCATACGGGAACTCCTTGGCCCTCGGCGGGCTCCCACGCCTGTCCGTGCCGGGACCGGTTGTGCTGTCAATGAAGTCGTGACGTGTATACGCCTCTCGCGCCGGCAACGTCAATACACACAGTGAGTGAGGTGCCGCAGCTCAACGGTTCTGGCGCCACCGCGGCGCCACGTACTTGGCCGCCGCGCGGCGGTCCAAGTGACCAACACACCGCAGGGAGGCGAAGAGAGTACCGAGCGGAGAGGGCATGTATCCGGCCTGAGCCGGTGTATGGCGAACAGGACAGTTCGACTGCGGAGGTTCAGTGGAAGCGAGATGCAGCCGGCCGGATGTATCGCAGCGCCGCGCGCCGGCTCAGTTCGTGTTCGTGGACGGCGTCTGCTGCGTCTGCCCTCCTGGACGCCGCGGCATCTCACTTCGCGCGAAGCGCGGCAGCAACTCGTCCCGCGTGGCCAGGTGATAGGCCGTCGCCGCAATCACGATGGCGGACTTGATGGCGTCGTCTTCGACGACCCGCTCGTAGGTGTCGAGCTGCGTGTGCCACGTGTAGGTCTGGTACTGAATTGGATCCTGCAGGATGCCGATACCGGGCAATCCCGCCTCGTTGAACGACGTGTGGTCCGATCCGGCGCGCGCACGGCTGCGCGTGGTCGTCGCGCCGAGCACGCCGAGATCGCGGAGCGGCGCGGTTGCGTCCCGCAGCACCGTGGCAGCCGCCGGAGGACCAAAAACGGTCATGCCGCGGGCACGACCGGTCCCGTTGTCGATGTTGACGTACCCGCCGAACTTCGTGAAGGCCGGCTTCGGCTGCTCGAACGACCCGAAGTGTTCCCGCACGTACGCCTGGGATCCAAGCAGGCCTTGCTCCTCCCCACTCCAGAGCGCCATGCGAATCGTGCGCCTGGGCTGCGCGCCGATGGCCGCCAGTATGCGCATGGCTTCCATGCTGACGGCGCTGCCGATCGCGTTGTCCGTGGCGCCCGTCCCGGCATGCCAGGCATCGAAGTGCGCGCCCAGCATGATGATCTCGTCGGCTTTGTCGCTACCGGGAAGCTCCGCAATCACGTTGTACTGCATGCGGCCCTCCGGGTGTGTCCGGTTCACGATGTCGAACTCGAGCTCGACGGTACGGCCGCCAGCCAGCAGACGGGAAATCCGGCCGTAGTCCTCGTTGCGCATCACCACTGTGGGGGGCGCCTGTGCCGGATCGAACGTCCGGTTGTGAAACGCGCGGATCTGCCCGTGATCGCGGCCGGCATCGTTGACGCGGACCAGGGCCCCGCTGGACACCAGGAATTGGTTGACCTGCTCGTCAATCTGGATAGCGGTCAACGGCTGAGGCGTCTGCGGCCGTTGTTGCGGCTGCTGCTGCGCCGGCGCCTGCGCGGCGGGCCCCTGCGGCGGCGGCGCGTTCATCTGAGCGATGACGTCTGCGTCCTCGCGACGCAGCGCCGGTGGGTTGAACGTAACTGCGACGCGTTGGTGCGGGCCTACGAGCACCATCTTGCCCTTCACGACGTCCTTCAACCCGTCCAGGTGCCCCGCCAACTCATCGCGCGTGGGCCGCTGCGGAAGTGTGATCTGAACAGCTTCCGCCCGGACGGGACCATTGGTGCTGGGTGTCCACGCCAGCACTTCCGCCACCAGCGGATCCTGGGCCGGCGAGAGGAGATGCGCGGACAGGCGCTCGTTCGTCCATCCCGCATGGCCGAACTCCCATGGTTCCAGCCGGCCGTGCTTCAGCCCCCACATGCGCATCTGCTCCACGGCCCACTCGGACGCCGCTTTCAGCTCGGGCGATCCGGTGAGGCGCGGTCCATACAGGTCGGTGAGGACGTGGAGCGTCTCCATGATGCGCGAGCTGGTCAACGCCTCCTGGCGGATCTTCCAGTAGACGTCCTGATCCACCCGTTCTTCGGCGCGCGCCACCATGAGGCCGGCCAGCACCAGACATGGCAGCAAAACCAATAGACGTCGTCGCATGATGCCCTCGGACTCCGTTTCACCCGGTAGGTCGCGCACACCGGCCGCGGTGAGCACACCCGGGCGCCCACCAGGGGTGTGCCGTGAGCCGATCAGTTGCCGCCGCGGCCGCCGCCACGGCCCGCCGGCTCGACGTACTCCGGAATCTTCTCGCCGCGCGCCAGCGCTTCGGCCCGCCGCTTATCCTCGGCGCGCGACCCACTGAGGATGTTGATCATCGAGTAGTTGCCCTCGTGGCAGGCGTACTCGTAGAAACCGTATGCCGTGTCGCGCGGGACCGGCATCCGCAGCGTCCAGGGAGCGCTGTACACCTTGGGATCGACGACGGTCATGCGGTAGTCGAGCGTGTTCGCGTCGGCCAGGGTGAAGCGCTCGATGAGAACACCGTCGGTCGACAGCGGATGGCCGTTGATGATTGATTCCGGTTTGACGTTGCGCGTCTCGACGACGAGCGTGTCGCCCTCCCAGCGGCCGACCGAATTGCCCATCCAGCCGACGACCGCCCCGCCGACGTTCCGGCGACCGTCGGTGGGGATGACACGCGTTTCGTGGATCATCTCGTTGCTGAACGCCAGCCAGCCGGGACCCTGCACGATGCGCATGCCGGAATTGTAGATTTTCGGCGTCGTGGAGTTGAGCACGCCCAGGCTGATGCAGCGATCGTAGTTGCTTCGGTCGATCGTCCAGTCGGCCTCGACGCCGTTGAGCGCCCGTAGATCGGAAGAGCGT
>CAZDLW010000172.1:0-12285 GCA_964505975.1 uncultured Bifidobacteriaceae bacterium
TCGACCATCGGGCTGATTGCGCTCTTCGGGATTGCCGCGCGCAACGGCATCATGCTGGTGTCGCACATCCGCGTCGTGCGGGAGCAGGAGGGCGAAACCGACCTCCGCCGCGCCGTCGTGCGCGGCTCGCTGGAGCGGCTGTCACCGATTCTCATGACCGCGCTGGCGACCGCGCTGGCGCTCGTGCCGATTGCGCTTGGTGCGGGTGAGCCGGGCAGCGAGATCCAGGCGCCGATGGCCATTGTCATCCTCAGTGGCCTGGCGACGTCGACGCTGCTGAACATGATCGTCGTGCCGGCGGCCTACTGGCAGCTGCGGAAGGATGGTCAAGGCCCGGGACGATAGAGACAGTCCAGGCGCTACGCCGATCGGTCACTCCGCCGGGCCAACGGTTCCCGGGCCCGGCAACGACCGCGTGTGGTGGAAGGTGTACTCACCCAGCACGTACTCGCCGCCCTCTTCATCGACCCTCACGAGGCGCACAATCATCGTGCTCGTCGGCAGGGCCTTGGCGTGTGTGATGGACTCCTGGAACAGAGCGCCGCTGGTTCCGTGGTGGTGCGGGATGTCCGGCAACCGGAGTCGTTCGATGCCGTCCGCGTCACAGAGGGCGAGATCGACTCGCCCAGTCCCTTGCAGATCTGCGGCCAGACGGCCGATGAGGATGTCATCGTGCGCGGTCACTGTGACTACGCGCGCTCGACGAGCACGACAGCCGCGTTGGAGCGGCTGGCACGCCTGCAGCCGTCGATGCTCGCGTGCCAGCATGGCAGCGCGTATCGTGGGGACGGCGCCGCGCTGCTCGGCGAACTCGCCGCCACGATCGCAAAGGGCAGCGAGCCGTCCACGACCCACGCGTAATCAGGCAAGGGTCCTCACTATCCGTGAGGGTCTCGTGTCGCGTTGGCCGTTTCAGGAGGAGCGCTCCCGGCTCAGGGCGAGATTCGTGCGTTCGATCTCCTCCTTCACGACCCGTTCGAGACCATCCAACCGGTCGATGAGGCTGCGCATCGACTCCTGACTCTCGGCTCGAAGGCTGGAGAACTGTCGCTCCAGATCGGCCCGCAGCTCCCCAATCGGCGGACTGGTGGGCTCCTGGGGGGCGGGCCGTGCGCGCCCCATCTCGAGCAGGGTCTTCGTTTCCAGCCAGACCAGGAAGAGCAAGAAGAGCAGGACCAGTCCGACCATCGCGCCGAGCATGGTCAACCCCAGGGGCGCCGTGACGTCAGCGAGAATCACGCTGATTGTTGCAGGCGTGCTCAGGACCTCCCAGTTCACGACCACGAAAGCCGCCACGACCACAACGACGAGGGCCCAGAAGATTGTCCAGATGCGCATGATCGTCCTCCTTTGGAGCCTACTTCGATATCGTGGCAGCAAGTCGTAAGCCGTACGTCGCAACGACTGTCATGCTCGCGCAGAAGCGGCGATTCGAAAAATCCCCCACCAGTGCCTGAATATTTCGAACGATGCTCGGGAGCCCAGGGTGCGACAGCCCAGCAGCCGCCTTTGACGCGCCTGGCCGCCCGGGACTCCATTCAGATCGGTCGCCCCGCCCAGGCGTCAACGGCGCTCTCACGCGGACTGGCATCACAACGAGTACAGAACCTCGTTGAGGGCCGCGATAGCGGTGCAATCACGCACGCGCGAGTAATTCGTCCTCGAACGTGTAGTCGACGGGTCGTCGCGGCTGGGTCGCGTACCATGCGTAGCTCGCGCGCAGGGCCGTCTCGAGACCGGTTGGCGTGGCGCCCAACAGGCGCGGCGCCTTTTCCACCAGCTCTGTGTGTGGTGGCAGGTCGAGATACTCGCCGAAATAGAGGTTGCCGCCAGCCAGCTGTCCACCGCGAGCCTCGATGCGTGCACGCGATACCGGCACGAGCGTCGCGTCCACGCCGGCAACGCGTGCCAGTGCCTCCACGAACGTGCGCTGACTGAGCGGCTCGATGTGGGCCATGTTGAAGGCCTCGCCGGCAGCCTCTGGCACCTCGAGCGCACGGACGCACGCGTCGGCCAAATCGGACACGTACACCCACTGCATGGGGGCGCTGCCGCCATCGGGCAGCACGATGGGACGTTTGTCCCGCAGGCGGTCCCAGAAGAACTGATCACGGTAGAACGGCTGGCGGGGACCGTGGACGAAGGGCGGGCGGAAGGTGGTGACCGGGAAACCGCTGTCCTCGTGCATGCGAAACAGCACTCGTTCGGCAGAGGCCTTGTGCCGGACGTATGGATTCGGGTCGTCGTCTGAAGCCAATCCATCGCTCTCGCGGTGATCGACGCCAGACGGGTACGCGGCAATGCTCGACATGAACACGTAACGATGCAGCCGGTCGCCGCAGCTTCGCGCCGCCGCTTCCACCTGGCCCGCCGGCGTGCCCTTCTCCCAGTCATACGCGATGTCGAAGACGGCCTCGAATGGTTCCCGTCGCAGCAGCGCTGTCACGGTGGCAAGGTCGCTGCGGTCGGCCTGCACGTTCCGTATGGCGGGACCCAGGTCGTGATGATCTCGCCGGTGAAGGACCGCGATGTCGTGCCCGCGCGCGGCCAGGCGTTCGACGATGGCGCGACCAATGAATTGCGTGCCGCCAATGACGAGGATGCGCATGCGCCGGATCATACCGCCGGCGACGCAGTGCAGGGTGTCGTTCACGGCTGGAATGCTGGTTCCACGCACCAATGGGGAGGCTCCGGAGGTGACCCTGGCCTGTCTTAGTTAACTCGGCCCGCGTCTGCCATTTGTTATCTGACATAGGTGTGGGCCACCTCAGAGCGTGTAAAGAATCACTCATCGGACGTTAGAGCCGAGCGCTCAGGCATCGCGAATCCCGGTGCCGGCGGTCGGGCATGCTGGGCTGGCTCCCGATGACGTCGCGCGGAAACACGCGCCTTCCGCCCGAGGGGTGACGACCCACGCTGGTCCGTGCCCAGCGCGGGTCTCACGCTGCGGGCGCGTTTTGCCTGATCGAGATCGCGCGAGTCATAGGTCGCTGCGCCCAGCATGCCCGGCCGCCGGTACCGGCTTCGCTGCGCCTACGCCGATGAGCACAGTGGAGGGTGCACAGCGCGCAACTCTTTCACGTTCTTCAGGCGGCCCGCGGGCGATCTGAGAAAGAGGTCACGAGACGCTGTAGTACAGGAACTCGCGAGCCTTGGTCTTTGCCAGCGTCTTGCGCATGTCCAGGTGGTTCGTTGGCTTGCCGTCCAGCAGCTCGCCCATGTGCACGATGACGCCCGCGACATCCTGCAGCGGATTGCCGAGATCGAGGTCGAACTCCGCGTAGGTGTACGCGAATCCGGGTGGGGGCTCGGCAACGACCGTCTGAAGTGACGGTCGCCCCTCACCGCGGAAGCTGACCAGTGCCTTCGGGTCGAACAGCTTCTTGACCTCGGGCGGTTCAGGCAGGTTCTCGAGGAGTCGCAGGTGGATGGGCGCCTTCGGGCGTCCCTCTCGGTAGAACGGCTGTCTCTCGTGCAGGGCCAGCGCCTCGAGCTGCGCGAGCAACCCTCGATCCACACGGGCATACGCCCGGTCGTGGCTGATCCAGAAGAAGTGCTCGACGCTGTGGATGAGCGGGGCGGTGACGCCCGGGCGGACGCGAAGGCTCGCCAACAGGTTCAGCAGGCAGGCCTTCCTCGTTGGACGCCAGTCGTCCTCGAGCCAGGACAGGGCGTCCTGATCGTCGAGGCGCGAGGCGGCGAGCACACGATGGATGGCCTCGTCGCAGTCGTGCAGATTCACTTCGACCTGCCGGTCGTCCGTTTCCACGTCCACGAGAAACACCGCGTGCCCGTCCTCTGGGACATTCACCGTCCTCTTGTGCTCCCGCGTCTTTGCCTCCTGAAGGCGCACACGAAGCGTATACCGACCCTGAGGCAGAGCCAGCGGCTCCGTGCCCCGCAATACGATGCTGCCGTCTTCCACCGAGCGGGTGAGCTTGAATTCGTTAGGGCCCCAGCCCTGTAGCTGTCGGATGCGTCGCATCCGGTAGCGGGTGATCTCGTTGGCCGCATCGAAGCCGATGTACACGCTTCGCTGCAGCGGATCGGGCTCGTCGAGCTCGATGCCGCCCGGCACCTGACGCTTGACGCGCAGGGGCTTCCCCTTCTTGCGGAACTGGATATCGATGTACTCGTTCATCTCGCCTCGCTTCGGCGACGGGCACGTGTCGCCGGACGTGTGGAGTCGGACGCTGAGCACTCAGCTGGCCGCGGTAATGCGCAGAACAGCCAGGCTTCTCGGGTGTAACTCATAGGGCTGGCCGCCCTCGAACGCGTGCGGTTCGGCATGAGGGTCTGTCGTATCGACGACGGTCTGCCAGCGCTGGTCCTCGCGGTGCGCGGGCAGGGTGAACGGTATCGTCTCATGATGTGCGTTGAACAGGATGAGCAGCGTCTCTCCAACGATCCGTTCACCCTGTTCGTCGACCTCGTCGATGGCGTCGCCGGCCCAACGCACGCCCAGACACCGCACGAAGCCTGCGTTCCAGGCGTCGTCGCTCATCTCCTGGCCGGACGGATCGAACCACGCCACGTCCTTGACCTCGGAGCCGCGAATCGTGCGCCCTTGAAAGAAGGTGCGGCGTTGCAGCACGGCCTGGGTACGGTGCAGTGCGGTCAGTCGCTTGACGAACTCCAGCAGGCTTCGCCGATAGTCGTCCAGGTCCCAGTTCAACCAGGACAGCTCGTTGTCCTGGCAGTAGGTGTTGTTGTTGCCCTGCTGTGTGTGGCCGATCTCGTCGCCAGCGAGGAGCATGGGAACGCCTTGCGACAGCGTCAACGTCGCTAGGAAGTTCCGTTGCTGCCGGGCGCGGAGCGCGCGGATTTCGGGGTCGTCGGTTGGTCCCTCGTGTCCGCAGTTCCAGCTCTGGTTGTCATCAGCGCCGTCCCGATTGTCCTCTCCGTTGGCCTCGTTGTGCTTGTGGTTGTAGCTGACCAGATCGCGCAGCGTGAAGCCATCGTGGCAGGTGACGAAATTAATCGAGGCGTAGGGCCGCCGGCCGCTGTGTTCGTAGAGATCGCTCGAACCGCACAGTCGAGTGGCAAACTCGGACGCCGTACCGCCATCGCCCTTCCAGAACCTCCGTACGGAGTCGCGGTACTTGCCGTTCCATTCGGTCCAGCCGACCGGGAAGTTGCCCACCTGATAACCGCCAGGACCGAGGTCCCAGGGCTCTGCGATGAGCTTCACCTGACTGAGGACGGGATCCTGATGCACAAGGTCGAAGAACGCGCCGAGCTTGTCCACTTCGTGCAGTTCGCGCGCAAGTGCGCTGGCCAGATCGAAGCGGAACCCGTCTACGTGCATGTCCAGCACCCAATAGCGCAGGCTGTCCATGATGAGCTGGAGCACATGCGGACAGAGCATGTTCAGCGTGTTTCCACACCCCGTGTAGTCCATGTAGTGCCGCTCGTCTCCGGCAACGAGTCGGTAGTAGCTCGCGTTGTCAATCCCACGGAACGACAGGGTCGGCCCCAGGTGATTGCCCTCGGCGGTGTGGTTGCATACGACGTCGAGGATCACCTCCAGCCCGGCCGCGTGGAGCGCTTTGACCATCGTCTTGAACTCGTGAATCGACTCGGCGGCGCTGCTCGAGGCGGCATACTTCCGCGTGGGCGCGAAGAACGCCAGGGTGTTGTAGCCCCAGTAGTTGCTCATGCCGCGCTCCACGAGGTGTCGGTCCTCCAGAAAGGCATGAACAGGCAGCAGCTCCACGGCCGTGACACCCAGTTCGGTGAAGTACTGAATCGACGCGTCACAAGCCAGACCGGCGTACGTGCCGCGAAGCGCTTCGGGGACTTCCGGCTTCAGTTTGCTGTAGCCCTTGACGTGGACCTCGTAGATCACGGTCTCGTGCCACGGTCGTTTGGGAGCGCGGTCGTCACCCCAGTCGAAGCCTGGGTCGATGACTTCGGCCAGAGCTGCGAAGGGGGCGCTGTCCCGGTCGTCCTTGGTGAGATCGGCGTCCGGATGGCCCACGCTGTAACCAAAGAGTGCATCATCCCACGTGAGGTCCCGGGCGACGGCCTTCGCATACGGATCGAGGAGCACCTTGCTGGGATTGAAGCGATGTCCTGCGCCGGGCTCGTACGGCCCGTGAACGCGATACCCATACACCTGTCCCGGGCCGACGCCCGGCACATACCCATGCCACACGCGATCCGTGTGTTCCGAGAGAGTCACGGCCGTGGGCGGACGGTCCGTGTGGCCGGGCTCGAAAAGGCAGAGCTCGACCGTGGTGGCATGCTCGGAAAACAGGGCGAAGTTCACACCCGAGCCGTCCCAGGTTGCGCCGAGGGGATACGGTGTACCGGGCCGCATGCGCATACCGTCACCAGATTGTGTCAGTGTCGTTCGATCGATTCCACGCGGGAACTCGCTGCGGCTTCGCTGCGGCAAGGGGCGCGACCAGGGATTGCCCGACACACGTCACGACAGGTTTGCCGAGAAGATGGGAGTCACCGAACCCACGCCGACACGTCGGCGTCGACCTTCTCCACACGGGGCAACGTTCGTCCTCTCACATAGTCTGAACCTCGATCACGCGGAGTCCGCGGCCCGCGGCCAGATCCCGGAACTGGGCGGTCAGGTCACCCGAGCCGCGTGGGCGTCCGTTCCACACCACGACGGCCGTCGCCGATACGTCAAGCTGCGCTGCGAGCCGTTCGGCCTCGGCGAGGATCCGTTCGTTGGCGGCGGCGTAGGACGACTCGACTTCGACTGAGCCGAGAACGACAACGTCGCCGGTCTCGGTGGCCGACTGCACGAGGCTATCGTAGACGGAACCCCAGTCACCCGGTCGATCGGTCACCGATGTGTCGCGGAACCGCGTGACGTCGAACGGGAGCACGATGCGCCGGCGCATGCAAAGTCGATCGGCAAGACGCTGTGCAATGAGATCGGCGCCGCAGGCCGCTGAGCTGACCAGGGCTGTCGCACCCGTGTCGGTGAGAACCGCCCGCACGCGCTGCTCCACGATCGGCACGTTCGCCACGGGGAATCGGGCCTCCGTCGTGACCAGGGGGTCCACCCGGCGACCCGCGAGTGCGATGACCATTCCTCCCTCCACTCATGCGCTACATGGCTCGAACGGCCGGAATTCATGCGGACGAGTCAAATCTTCGAGCGACCGTTCAAGACGTCTCGCCCGCAGGGAAGGTGCAGGCAGGAGGTACTGCCAGCTAGCAGGACACCGCTACCGACAGGTTCGGCGATCTGAGACACATGGCGGGCTTCGCGAGCGCGGCCTGCTTGATAGACCGTTGCGATCATACATCTCTGTCACCAAAGTTCGTTGAACCGCAGAACGAAGCCGGAATGCCGGCGTTGAGCGTGCAGAGGGCCCTCGAGCCTCCGATGGATAGAAACGGCGGGTTTCGAAGTGGGTTCGAACGACTTGGCGCTGTTCTTCGTGGAGACGCCTTAAGGCTGACGATGCGAATCTGCGAGGGGCTGGAGCGCTTCGGCGGGTGGGCGCCTCGGTACTTCCGGAGGCACGTCCGCGCCCTGGAGTGGCTGCTCGCGCTGCCGCCGCCGTTTCGGCTTCTGGGAACCCATCAGTTCATCGTCGCTCGAGAGCGGCGGTCACCGCATTGCTGAAGGAGCGGTGCTGCACGTGGACGGCGTGGCCGGTTACGACGAGTCGTCTGCCGCGTCGCCCCCGGGGCCCGTGTCTGACGGAGCATCGTCGCGCCCGAGGACGAGCACGCGGAATCCTTCGCGCAGGGCGGCGGTCTCGAGACGGTCATCGACTGTCACGACGAGGAGCGAGGCCGGGCGCTGTTCAGATGCCAAGGTCGCCGCGGCGATCTGCAGTGCATCGGCGGCGCGCAGCCGATGAGTACGCAGCAGGCGGCGCGCGATGTCGCGCAGATCGTCTGTCGGCTCGACTTCCCGCCACCCACGCGCCAGCGCGTCCAGACGCGCCAGCGCCTGGGTCGCCTCCAGTTGCGTCAGAACACCATCACGCTCGGCACGCGCCACGGCTGAGGTGCTCTCGACCAGCGTGGTCCAGGCGACGAAGACGATCGCATCGGCGATAGCAGGCGGCTGCTTCAGTCGGCGCCACCGCGGCCGGCGCGGCCGGTCGCACTGAGCCGTCTCGTGTGCCGCGAGCGGGAAGAGGGCTGGTGCCGGACGCGATCGAGCAGGGCGCTCAGCTGGTTCTTGGCAGTGGTTATACTGGCTCTTTTATCAGGCTATAGTAGCTGGCCCGCTGCGCCGCATCGTGTGCTGCGCTCCTGCGTGGCCGCGGCGCTCGAGGCGGACGTCGTGGGCGAGATGCACGTGGGAGACCAGACGCTGCCGCTGCCGCGTTTCTCGGTGCCCGCGCCCACGCGCGAGACCACCGGGCACATTGGCGCCATGGCACTGTATGCGGGAGAGTCCGTAACCGCGGTGCGGGTCTGTCATGCCCGCGGCCAACGTCGTGCGCGAGCTGACGCAAGGCGTGCAGGAGATCCTCGGAGCTTCGGGCGGCACAGCGGGGGACGGCCCCTCCCGCCCCCCGTAATTGCGCATGCCCCTTGCCGTGATTGCCGGCGCCGGAATCGGAGGGCTGTCGGCGGCGCTCGCCCTTCGCCGCGCCGGGTGGGACGTGCGCGTGTTCGAGCGGGCCGCCGAGCCGCGCGAGCTCGGCTTCGGCATCCTGCTGGCGCCGAACGCCGTCGCGGCATTGCGCAGCCTCGGCATCGCCGAGGATGTCGTCTCCGGGGGCATCACACCAACGGCGGCCGAGATGCGCCGGCCAGACGGCCGTAGGCTCAGGCGGCTGGCGATCCCGGTCGAGCGGATGCCGGGCACTCGGCCGACCGTCGTCCTTCGTCCGGTGCTGCACCAGGCGTTGCTGAATGGCCTCGGACGAGAGGCGTTGACAGTGAATCGCGGCGTCGAGGGATTCGACGCATTCGGGTCCGGCGTGACTGTTCGACTCGTCGATGGCTCATCGCAGGCCGCCGACATGCTGATTGGCGCCGACGGGGTCGCCTCGGTTGTCCGGGCCCGGCTCCATCCCGCGGACGCCATGCCGCGACCGAGCGGCTACGTCGCGATCCGCGGCGCATCGCCGGCCGTCGATCGTCTGGGCGGGCTTCACGCCATCCTCTATCTCGGGACGGGGATCGAGAGCGGCCTCGCGCAGGCGAGCCCCACGACGATCTACTGGTACGTGTCGCTGCTCGCCCGCGACGTCCGCGACGGACCGGCGGATGCCGCGGCCGTGCTGCGCCGGTGCACGGCAGGCTTCGACCAGCAGTTCCACGCGATCGTCGGCGCCACGCCGCCGGCGGCCATGCGAATCGACGAGCTGCTCGTGCGCGATCCGCTCGATTGGTGGGGAGACGGGCGGGTGACGCTCCTCGGCGACGCCGCACATCCGATGCTGCCGCACACCGGCCAGGGCGCTGCGCAGGCGCTGGAGGACGCCGTGGCGCTCGGTCATGCCTTCGGCGCCCATGCCGATCCCGCGGCCGCGTTGCGCGATTACGAACGCCTTCGCCTCCCGCGCACGCGGCGCGTCATGCGCTCGGGCCCGCTCATCGCGCGCGTGACGACCACGAGGAATCGCCTGACGATGTGGCTGAGGGACGCCGCGATCCGTGTGATGCCGGAGCAAACGTTGATCCGGGCGTTCACGGCTGGCGGGGCCGGGCGGCATGCAGCGGGACCTCGGCCCGCTTGATGTGAATTTGCTGCTCTCCGAGTTCGTCGTTGACGATCCCATCATGCTCGCCGGGACTTGGGAGTTGGGGAATTGGACTGAGACCGAACCTGCGATACACTGGACCGGCATCAGGACGACCGGTCGATGAAGATTACCCCGCATATCGTGGTCCCGGCCTTCCCGGCCCGCAGCTGACCCGGACCGAGCCCGCCTGACGGACTCCTGCCCCGGCTCGCTCGCAGCGGGCGTCGGCTTTCCGTTCCACATCATCTCGTGGCCGCGCGGCGCGCGCTCCGTCGAGCGCCTGCGCCCAGACCCACTGTCCTCTTCCGAGCGTCGCCCTTATGGCCGAACCATTCGAGGCCGGCGGACATCCCGCCGCGAACGACGCGCCCACCGGCTGGTGGCAGGCGATCCGCGATTCGCTGAGCGGACGCGAGCACGATTACACGCGCGGCGGCCTGAACCGCGCCATCACACTGCTCGCCATCCCGATGGTCCTCGAACTGGCCATGGAGTCGCTGTTCGCGATCTGCGACGTCTTCTTTGTCGGCCGCCTCGGATCGGAGGCTGTCGCCACCGTGGGGCTGACCGAGGCGGTGCTGACGCTGTTCTATGCGGTGGCGATCGGCCTCAGCATGTCTACCACAGCGATGGTGGCCCGCCGGATCGGCGAAGGCGATCGGCCCGGCGCCTCCACGGCCGCGATGCAGGCGATTGGCGTCGGGGTCGCCCTCGCCCTCGTGACCGGCATCCCCGGGTTCCTGTTCGGCCGCGAGGTGCTGGCGCTCATGGGTGCGTCCGCCGAGACCCTCCAGATCGGGGGCGGCTACGCCTCCCTGATGCTCGGCTCCAACATCGTCATCCTGCTGCTGTTCCTGAACAACGCGATCTTCCGGGGCGCGGGCGATCCGGTGGTGGCGATGCGCAGCCTCTGGCTGGCCAACGGGATCAATATCGTGCTCGATCCGTGCCTGATCTTCGGCTGGGGCCCCTTCCCGGAGCTGGGCGTGACGGGAGCGGCGGTGGCGACGATCTGCGGGCGAGGCACGGGCGTCATCTACCAGTTCGTGGCGCTGCAGCGCGGCCACAGCCGCATCCATCTCGAGCGCCGCTCGTGGCGGCTGAACGTCCCCGCGCTGCTCACGCTGCTGCGCGTGTCGGTCGGCGGTGTCGCGCAAATGCTGGTCGCCACGGCGAGCTGGGTGGCGCTGATGCGGATCGTGGCCCCGTTTGGCGCCGCATCCGTCGCCGGGTACACAATCGCCATCCGCATCATCGTGTTCGCCATCCTGCCGTCGTGGGGCCTGTCGAACGCCGCCGCGACGCTGGTGGGACAGAACCTCGGCGCCGGTCGGCCGGACCGCGCCGAGCGATCGGTCTGGCTGACGGGGACGTACAACATGATCTTCCTGGCAGTTGTGGCGGTGGTCTTCATCGCCGTGCCGGAGCCGCTCGTGGCGTTCTTCAACGACGACCCGGTGGTGCTCGCCGTCGGCGCCGAGGCCCTGCGGATCATCAGCTACGGGTACATCTTTTACGCCTGGGGGATGGTGATGGCGCAGGCCTTCAACGGCGCCGGCGACACGATGACACCGACGTGGGCGAACCTCGCCTGCTTCTGGGGATGCCAGATTCCGCTGGCCTGGCTCCTCGCCCGCGGCGTGAACATGGGCCCCCGCGGCGTCTTCTGGGCGGTCGTGCTCTCGGAAACGCTGCTGGCGCTCGTCATGATTGCGCTGTTCCGGAGGGGACGCTGGAAGCGAAAAGCGATCTGAGGGAACCCGTGAACCTTTCCGCCTCCCGGCCGTCTTCTCCCTTGGCTCATCTACAAGAGAGGGGGCGTGAGCGACCAGACCGACGTCCTGCAAGGCACCCTCGACCTGTTGATCCGTGAAACGTACTGAACGGCGAATCCTGAAGGGTTCTTCCAGGAGGTGTCATGAACGATCCGGACAGGTGCGGCGCGACTTGACGGGCGACCATCACCCGTCGCTCGTGATTCGGCAGCGAAGTATGTCTTCGCCCCCCGCCGCCTGGAACGCCCCACGCGCCCGCTCGTGGCCGCGGCGCGCCCGGGCCTGGATCCGCCTGAAGTCGGCGCGGCCGCGCAGCGGCGCAAGCCACGGGTCGCGCGCCAACCACGCATCACACGCGTAGCCGTTGTCCACGGCGCGCTCGATCAGCGCCGCCGCGCGATCCGGGGCCCCAGCTCTGGCGCACATGAGGCCGACTCCGAAGAGAGCCTCTGGGTCGAAATTCACCGGGGCGAGCATCTCCGCACACCGTTCGACCGCCCGGGAAAGCTCGTCCCGCGTGCGACCGCGGCCGATGCCCTTCAGCAACGCAGCGATGACCCCCAGGAGCGGCGACGCGTCGAGCTCGCGCTGCGCGTCCTCCAGCGCGGCCACGGCCTCGTCGTCCCGTCCAAGCTGGAGAAGGCAAATCGCCTTGAGCGGAGTATCGTACGCCCCTCGGGCGCGCCGGACGACCGCTTCGTACTCGCCCGCCTGCCACAGCGTGTACTGGACGCTCGTGTCGACCGCGTCGTCCAGCTCACGCGCACGCTCGTGCGCCGCGTGCGACGCCGGCAGCATGCCGCAGTAGCGACATGCGGCCACGA
>CAZDLW010000173.1:0-10976 GCA_964505975.1 uncultured Bifidobacteriaceae bacterium
GGTCGAACAGATTCCTTCGACAGGATTCTTCGTTCGTCGGGTGAGAGTCGCCAGGCGTTCGGCAGTGGCGAGCGTAATGGCGGCGATGCTATGGTCGAGGAGCGGAGTAGTGTCGTCAGGACCGCCCCCCGTACAGCCATCCTGAAGCCCGGTCACTGACATGACTCGTTGGGTCAGTCGGACCACGTGACGTCGGCCAGGTACAGCGCTATGACGGAAAAGCATCTGAGCATTACGTGGATTTGCGTGGGAACGGCGGCAGTGAGCTTGTCGCTCGGCGCGGAGATTCTTGCCGGTGCTCGGGCCAGGATGTTTGCACAGCACTCGACGGTGACATTCGCCAACGATGTAGCTCCGATTCTATTCGAGGCGTGCGTCTCTTGCCATCGGCCGGATGGCTCGGCGCCGTTTACCCTTCTGAGCTACGAAGACGCGAAGAAGCACGCCGATAGGATCGCCGCGGTAACCCGCGATCGTGTGATGCCACCATGGATGCCGGAGCCCGGCTACGGCACCTTCGCGGATGAGCGGCGCCTGACCGAGGAGCAGATCAGGACATTCCGAGAATGGGTCGACGGAGGCGCAATCGAAGGCGACATCGGGAACTTGCCGCCCCTACCCGAGTGGAGCGGGCGTTGGCGGTTGGGAGAACCTGATCTCGTGATCCAGACCCTCCCGTACGACCTGCGCGCGACCGGCGATGACATGTATCGAAACTTCGTTCTGCCTGTTCCGATCACGGAAAGCAAGTACGTCAAGGCGTGGGAGTTCCTGCCAGGGAACACTCGCGTGGTGCATCACGCGACGATGGAGTTCGATCCAACTACAACGTCTCGACACATGGATTCACAGGATCACGATCCGGGCTACGAAGGGTTGATTTCGCATTCGGTTATGCGCCCAGACGGTTACTTTCTGGACTGGGGTCCCGGCCATACCCCATACGTCGCGCCCGAGGGGATGGCGTGGCCCCTTCATCCCGGCACGGACCTGGTCATGATGCTGCATTTGCGCCCCAGTGGGACGCCGGAGACGGTTCAAGCGACGATCGGACTGTATTTCAGCGACCAGGCGCCGTCCATCACGCCAACTATCATCAGGTTGACGCGGCAGCACCTCGACATCCCTCCTGGCGAGACACAGTACATCGTGACCGATTCATTCACCTTGGATGTCGACGTCGACGTGTACACCGTGCAACCGCACGCCCACTACCTCGCGCGGGAGGTCAAGGGGTACGCGACACTTCCAGATGGAACCCGGAAGTGGCTGATCTACATTTCCGATTGGAATTTCGACTGGCAGGGCGTGTACCGATACGAGAATCCGGAATTTCTGCCGATGGGCACGACGATCACGATGGAATACACGTACGACAACTCGGCGGATAATCCTCGGAACCCCCATACGCCGCCGCAGCGGGTCACGTACGGTCAACGGACTACCGACGAGATGGCCGAACTGTGGCTTCAGGTCGTGACACGGAGGGATGCAGACCGTCCCATGCTCGCGAACGCGGTCAGTAGAAAGGTCGCTCTCGAAGGAATTCGCGGGTACGAGATGATGATCGAATCCGACCCGACGAATGTGGCCCTGCACAATGACGTCGCCCTGCTCCACGCCCAACTGGGGAATCTCGATCGCACCGAGGCGCACTTCAGGGCCGTTCTTCGAATCCAACCAACGTCGGCACCTGCTCATCACAATGTCGGGACGGTGCTCCTCATGCAGGCCAGAGCCGATGAAGCCGCGGCATATTTCAGACAGGCGCTAACCCTCGCGCCGGGCTATGCGCGAGCTCACCACAGCTTGGCTGTTGTTCTGCAGGGTCAGGGGAGGTTAGCGGAGGCGATCGAGCACCATACACACGCTGTGACGTTGGAGCCCGAGAATGCCGATTGGCATTATCATCTTGCGCTCGCGCTCCGTGCGGATGGCCGCCTGACAGAAGCGATCCCTCACTTCAGGCGGACACTCGAGCTGGATTCAACTCGAAAGGCGGTCGAGAGCGAGCTCGCCGATGTGGAGAGAGAGTCCCAAGGTCATCGGCATTAGCATCACAGATTCAGGTGAAGACAAGATCTTGTGCCGGGCCATCAACGCTGCTCAGACTGCCGCGCGTCTGGCCGTGCGCGAACACGCGCGAGTGCACCCGCCGCCACTCAATGTTGCCCGTGCGCGTCGTTGACCGGCGTTCCACGTTCGTTCTGTTGAGGGAGATCGGCAGGCACATCCCCCATGCCGGGTAGCGGCATGCGTCCGTGCCCGGCATGACCAACACGTCGATTTCGCTCCGGCTCGTCCATTCTCCCGATCGCCGGCCCCCCCTGCCACCAGATTCCACGTCGGAGTGACATCAGCATCCACTCGTCACGGGAGACGACAAGGTGCTGCGGACTCGCGAACCGGTCAATCGCATCCCGGATGGCTGGTTCCCTCTCTCGATGCTCGTCTATCAGAATGTTCGCGATGACCTGGTGTAGCAAATGGACATTGTCGAAAATCGCCGCCGCACGTGGATGCCGCTGTGCGAAGCTCGGGGCGATCGCCGGAGCTGTCGGCATCTCACTCGGGAAACTGCCCGGTGGATGCTCGAGCATCTCCCAGAAGCGGCTGACTGTTGCAGATACACCCGCGCGCCGAGCCTCCGGCGTATCGTACGCGATCAGCGGCTCGCAGAGCGCGAGCTGGAGCCATTGGAAGGCCCAGATTAGGCCGCTGACCTGAGGATATTCCTGATGCACGACTCGTGAACGATCGTGCCCGTGGTGATTGCCGATGAGTGTTAGTGATTTCGGTTCCGCCGCGAGTGCCAGCGCGGTCTGGCGAAGATAGTCGTCGACCGCATGCTCGACTGCCGTTACGTGATCGGCGATACGGGCGTCCGCGAGGATCTCGTAGATCCTGCGGCGAAATCCGTGAGCCCAGTCGAAGGTCGCCTTGGCTCTCGATGCGGCTTGTATATAGTTGGGCGTCATCGCCCGCTCAGCGTGTGACGCGCCGCTACGGAGACCGCTCTCCAGTTCCTCGTAGATTTCGTCGTCACTTCGCACGCCTTGGGCGTGGGAGACGCCGAGAAGCCGTTCGTATAGAACGGCCTGACCGCGATCAAACGCGTCGAGCAGCACATCGATATCGGAATAGCGTTCGCGGAACGCGTCACTATCCGAGATCGACGGCCTTGGCGCGTCCACCTGCGCCCAGCACGGTGCTTCGGCAAACGCTGTGAGAGCAACGGCCACAATGACGCGTGTGACGCTCGCGTGTCGAAGCACCGTATATGCCGTCCGATCCATACCGCGGCGTCGCCTGGCTCGTTGCCCCAACTGCCTATCTGCCGGCTGCTGCCGGAGCGGTCGTCGCCCGTCTCGTCAAGAGCGCTTGCCGTTCGGCCACCAGTTGTTTGAAGTCGTCATCATCGAACTCTGTAAGGCCCAGCCACAGGTGCGACATCTCGTCGACCGTGCGTCGTCCAAAGACGACAAACTGGTCCGGATCCGGGTTGTGCGGATTCTGGGCAGTGTTGTCGAACCATGACGTGACGATCAACACGGTCCCCTTCGGCAACAACGGCTGCACGTGCTCGGCGAAAATGTACGTGGTATGCCAATTGTGCTGCCAGTTGATCCGGCTCAAGATCTCTCGCCGGCCGTCCGGATAGATGGCCTCGACCGCCTGCGCCTTGCCACGCAAGTGCATGTGACCACGAATACTGTGCACCCTCGTCGGCCGCCGGAGGACATGGACGCCACGGAGCATCTGAGTCCCGTGTGGCGGGATGAACAGGTCGTTGCCTCGCGGCATCCCTCCGCCGGCATCGGCCAGGAACGCGACCTCGCCTCGAGTTTCGAACCGCGGGGTGACGTCCCGATCGTAGAACCATATGGCGATTTCGACGACGGCGTCCTTGACCTCCCGTCCTATCGGGAAGAAGTGCATATCCGACTCAACCCTGGACCCGGGCTCGATCAGCTTGCCAGAGTCTGATGGAAAGATGTCCACGGTCTTGCCCAAGGCGCCTCCCTGCAGTCCACTCCGGCGTCCAGTTGGCAAGACGAGCGAGGATGCTAGATGGTGGAAAACATAGCTGGTCTCGATGGTAGCTGGCCGGCTTTCGACGGCACGTATCCATCGTGGTTCGGTCAGCCCGGTCACTTCAACGTTCGAGTCGAACCACTGATCGAGTCCGTTGGCGACAACGGTAAAAGGTTGTGTCCGAACGACCAAATCAGGTGGCCGGCTGTACTCAGCCTCGAGTCGCCATGAACCCGTGAAATCCGGCCAGTCTATAGGGGCCGGCATGTCCGACGGATTGCCCCGAGGCGCACCGGCATCCACCCACTTGACAATGGTCTGAATTTCCTTGTCACTGAGGGACATGTCGTTCTGAAACTCTTGGATGATCCCGACTGTTTTGTCGACATGCCACGGCGGCATCAACCGTTTCGTCACCCGATCTTTGATGGGCACGGCCCACGGTCGCACATGTTCATACGTCATGAACACCATCGGCGCAGCAGACCCGGGTCGATGACAGACCTGACATTTCTGCTGGATGATCGGCGCCACGTCCTTTGTGAAGGTAACAGGATCTGTGAGTCCGTCAGCCGAGAACGCGTTACCCTGGAATGCAATCAGTGCCACCACGGCAGCCGCATTGATGCTGACAGCTTTCCAAACGCGTGATCGCTCCCGCGTCATCATTCGCTTCTCCTTCACGGAGTGACAGTGACCTGTATGTAACCGTTCGTCCAACAGCAATGAAACTCAATCGTGCCAACACTCTCGACAGCCGTAACGCGCACTACGTAATCCCCAGGTTCACTGAACATCGCCGTCGTCGTCACCTCCGTCAAGCCTTGCCCCACGCTGGATCCCGGAAGACTGAACGTGACAGTGCCTGGTCCCTGATGCTTGAACCACCACACAAGGCTCCTGGGGCGTGGATCTGCGTTCACCCGGACGCTCAGCTGCAGCGGAGTCCCGACAGCCGTTGTGAGCGGCCCGGTGGACAGCCCCCGCGGCCCTCGTCCTTCGGACCCAACCGGGTCGAATGTGAGCACCGGTGCAGACGTGCCCCTTCCGTCCGTTTCGACCGCATCGATCATGTATCCCGTGGACCTGATGTGGCCCGGTACGGAGAAGGCCTGACCGCGATTGCGCAGCGTCCACACGACCCGCTGGTCTCCAATGTCCGCCGGCACTGTGACTGTGAAAACGCCGAAGAATCGCCGCGAACCCCGCCCGTCGCTCGGCACGGGATCGAAGTGAGTCGGCTGAGCACCGTTGAATGCAGCTGGCTCGATGAAGTTGTCAGGGCCGATCGGTATGTCGATCGCCTCTTCGGTGTTCAAGTTGAAGTACCCGAAGGAGAGATCGTACGTGCCGTCGGGGTTCTGCCACCAGCCTTCGAAGATCGGGGCGACCGGTTGACCGGACGGCCGAAGGATATGTACCGACCATTCTGTCCCTTCGACAGGATGCTGTGCATCGAGCGAAGTGGGATCCGCAACTGACAACAGGCAAGTGAGCGCCGTAATAAGACGGATCCCTCGCGGCGTTGGCATCTTGCGGAGAGACTGACTGACTTGGCTCGAGCTGTCAAGGCAGAACATGTGGCAATCGAAGGAGTCGAACTGCGAAGCAAGGGCGAACAGTTGTGACAGCCACCTCTGACTTTCGGCCAGAGTATCACTGCTGGGCTACCAACCTGCCGGTCAACAACCGGAGTTGGTGCCCGAGCGCAGCGCGAAGCAGAATGGTCAGCAGGTTGGCGGCCGCTGCGGTCGACCTCAACGGTCAAGGACAGCATTGGAGGGCCCGGCGACTTCTCCGGCCAGACGGAGTTGTTCGAGTCAGTGGGGACAAACGTTGGCTCCAGGTTGCCCCAAAAGTTGGCCTTGTCAATTGCTCGATCGTGGGAGCCGGCCCAGCCTGCCGGCTCGTGCTACCATCCCGCACGCACGGTTCAACGCCTGGGACCGTCCGGCCGGGGGCCGACCCGCCCCATCCGGCCTGAAAGATTCCCCGACCGAACGTCGTATTTCGTTGACGCGGCAGTCGTGCGCCAATACCTGTGCACATGGAGGGCAGTGATCATGAAGATGCGTACCTGGATCCTGGCGGTCGCCGCCGCGGTGGCGGTGGTAGGGACGAACGTGTCGCCGATATCGGCGCAGCGGGGTGGAGGGGCGCCCCCGGCCGCGAACGAGGACACGAAAACCGGGGTCAAGTTGGAGATCGCCGAAGGGTCGAGGGCCGTCTATCGGGTCCGCGAGCAGCTTGCGGGCATCAGCTTCCCCAGCGACGCCGTGGGAGTGACCAACGACGTGTCCGGGACGCTCTATATCCGTCCTGACGGGTCCATCGACAGCGCACGGTCCAAGATCACCGTGGATTTGCGGACGCTGAAGAGCGACCAGGACATGCGCGACGGGTTCATCCGGGGCGCCCGCGGGCTCAACACGGAAACGCACCCCATGGCTGAGTTCGTGCCGCGGCGGGCCGTGGGGATGCCGTGGCCGTTCCCGGCCGCGCCACCCGCGCAGGCCGGCTTCCAGCTCGTCGGCGATTTCACCGTGTATGGGAACACCCGCGAAGCCACCTGGAACATCGTGGCCACGTTCAGCCCGCAGAACGTGGCGGGACGTGCGGAAACGAAGTTCACGTTCGACACCTACGGGATTCCCAAGCCGCAGCTTGCGCGGCTCCTGAGCGTGGACGACACCATCAACCTCGAGCTCGAGTTCCGCATGACGCGGGGACCGATGTAAGAAGAGGCGGGCGGTCAGCCCCTTAGCGTCCTTCTGCTTGTCAGTTGGACCGCTATGCCGCCCCAAACGCGAATTTCGTACTCGTTGCCCCGACCGCATAGCGGTCCTAGCCGCGCGAAGCGCGGCAAGAGATACTGGCAACCAGCCGGGGGCTTAGCGGGGATATCAAGGGGCGAAGCCCCGTGGCTGGATTCAGCGTGCCAACCAGTCCGAGACGCAGAGTGCCGATGTGCCCCTGTGGCGACGCGACCTACGACTCGCGCGACAGAGTCAGGCAAAACGCATCCGGAGCGTGAGGACCGAGCTGGGTTGCGGGACCCAGCTCGGGTCGCTGACGGCAAGGTGAAGGATGCAACTGAGGCGGTGAGCATCCGCGTCTGGTTGAGCCGGCTTGCCATGAGGCGCCGTTTCAGATAGCGTCTGAACTTTGGTCTGCTGCTCTCCCGGGCCAGCCAGACATGAGAAAGGGACGCATGAAACGATTCGCCATTTGCGCCGTCGTGCTTGCCGCGTTCGCACCCGTCGTCGTTGGCGGGCAGGGTGCCGCGACGCAGCTCGCGCCGTTCACGCGCACGCTGCTGGCCGGCAACGGGTTGTCGCTGAGCCTGGTCCACCTGAACAGCAAGACCGTGCCCCTCCTGTTCCAGCCGCCGACGCTGTATGCCATTCGTGCGCGGGCGGCGGAAACCACGATGCTGTACGTGCAGGGAGTGGCGGAGCGGGAGGTCCGGTTCAACACGACGAACTTCACGATCGAGCAGGACGGGCAGTCCAGCGGGGCGTCGCCCATGAACATCCGCCACTTCGAACGGGGCAACGTGTCGGTGCCGAGCGGTGAGCGCGTGGACGGCGTGCTGGCGTTCGAGCGGGCCATCGACCCCTCAAAACCGTTCGTCGTGCGGTACGGCGGGGAGTCCGTGGAGTTCAGGCTCGACGCGGACGCGCTGCGGCAGATCGCGGAGGCCACGCCCGCGCCGCCAACGCCCTGAGGCAGCGCTTCGACCCAGAGGGCCGGCGTGACAGCTCGCCGGCCCAGACATTCGCTCTCCAACCCTCATCACACCCGCGCTTCCGTGGGGGCTCTGCGGTCCGTCTCTTGCGGTTTTCCAGATACGAGCAATCTGATCGCACCTGTGGGCCGCGACCGAATGCAGGCGCCGTCATGATCCGGGAGGTACCGCCCGATCCCGATACCGGCAAGAGCACCGAGCACCGCCGATGCGATGGCACTCACGGGAACTGTCTGTTCGGACCAGAGCAATGACACGAGCCATGCCAGAGTACCAAGGGCGATCACCGCAAGCGCCGCCACGCCACTCCACTTCAGAGCGGGAACTGCGCGCCACGCTTTGAGGAACCGCGTGCCGCCCAGGTCGAGCAACGCCCGTCGGTGAGCTGGTCGCCCGTCGTCGCGAGGTCGCCAGACTCGAGGACTGCGACCGCCTGGTTGAAGGCGTCGGCGGCGCGTTCTGCAAACGTCGCGCTGCCCGCACGACCTGCGCCTGTGAGCTCACTCCTCGAGGCGGAGCCTGCAGCAACAGGCCCACATCAGCCAGTGGGGGTCATCCGCCTCGACGTCGATCGCGTCGGCCATTGATCCCTCCTGCAGTCGCAGACGTGGGCACCACGGAATCTCAGGAACAGTCGGGCAGATGCGGAAATGCGGACCGGACGAGCGTCCGCTCCTCACTGGAGGGCTGCAGCTTCTCCATGAGCCGGCAGGCCTGCGTCCACGTGGACTGATGCGAGGCGGTCTCGGAGCGCGCCATGGCGACCGCTGCCTTGTAGAGCCGCGCCGCCTCCGCGTATTTCTTCATCAGCAGATAGACTTCACCGATTGTCGCTGTCATCCAGTAGTCGCCGTCCTTCGGCTCGGTGCCCACGATCTCCTGCACCTGCCGGGCATACTCCTCCGCCTTGACGAGATCGTCCGGCGCGCCGAGGAGCACGCTCTTGGATGCGGCGTTGATGCCCGTGTAGTAATCGTCACGGGCCCGTTCGAACGCTTCGGCGTACAAGCGCCGCGATTCCTCGAGGTCGCCGCCATCGCCGCTCTTGCTGTAACGATCCATCCACGTTCGGCCGTAAATGCCGAGCGTTTCCGGATCGCGTTCACCCGCCGCGTACAACGCACGCAGAATGCGTTGGGCCTGGCGCAGGTCGCCATCGTGCCCTCGTCGCGCCAGCGCGAGGGCACGGAGCTGTCGCGGTCGAATGGCTCTGGGGAATCGCTTCTCCAACTGCTCGAGCATCTCGATGCCCCGGTCGTTGTGTCCCAGCTTGATCAAGCCCTCCGCCGCTTTGCAGCCCAGGGCCGAGGACGTCTCCCACGCAAGGCCACCAGTCGTGAACAGCTCGAGAATCAGCTCCGGGTCCTTGTTGCGAATCGCCGCGCTGATCTCGAGCGACGCCTGCTGCGCAATTGCGTCCTGCTCGGCGGCGAAACGGGCCGCTTCAGCAGTGAGCGCCTGCCCCGTGATCGAATACAGCAGTCGCAGCAACTCGCCACCATTCGGGCCGTCGGGATACGAGGTGAAATCGAGAAACACCTTGTTGGCGGCAAACGGGGGAAGCGTGACGCGATCCAGCAGGGCCGGGACGAATCGAAACGTCGGACGCTCCGTCGCCTGGCGCTCGAGCGTGTGATATTCCTTCCGCACCCAGTCGGATTCCGCCGCCTGCATGGACCAGACGAGCACACCCGCCTGACTCTGTTCCAGGCCCTGCTCCAGCACACGAATCAGCTCGTCGCCCCCAGAAAGCACAACCTGATCCAGGAACACTTCGAAGCCTTGCTGGTGCAGGATGTCGTACAGGTTCAGCACCCAGATGCGATTGACCGATCGATAGGAGAGGAAGACATGCCACCGTTCGCCCTTCGCCAGGAGGCGAGGCTTCGGCGCGAGCTTCAACCAGTCGTCAGAGGGTCCCATGCGGCCAGCCCTTCATCGCAGTAGGTCGGATACGCCTCCCGAAGCGAGCGACCCACGGGAACTCGTCAGAGCGAAATTCTCACGCTCCGTGGCCGTTGAGTCAAGGAACTCGAAAGGGCTGATGACTGACGCCAGCGCGAGCGGGTTCGTGTCGTCCGTGGTTCAACCGACATTGTCTGCGAGAGGAAGCGGGTCTGAAGCGGCCCCAGGTGCCGGGGCGGAGGTAGCGGGACATCCAGCCGTCAGAACGAGCAACGCCCGAGCCTACGGACAGCACGCCTACTTGGTCGATTACGGCTCCGACCAAGGCACTACCCGCAAATCACAGCTGCCCCAAGCCTGAACGGGCGTAAATTGATCCGCTTGGCTATGCGTCTCGGGGCAACGCCTCGACGACGTAGCCAGCTGGTCAGTAGGTTCGAGCCAGCGTAAGTCTGGCTTGCCAGCCGTCGTGCGCAGTCTCGCATTGGAGGGTGAACCATGGTGACGAAGCATGTCCAGGTTGACGCGCTCAATCTGCGGCGGGAGCCACGGGTGATCGCGGGAAGCGTTCTCGCAGTGCTCGTCAAAGGGCAGCCCGTCACTGTCATCGGCCCGGCCGGAACCGAAGGGTGGGTCGAAGTGGACGCGACCATCGGCGGTGTTCCGCGCCGCGGTTTCGTGGCCGCTCGTCTGCTCCGGGATCCGGCGAGCGAAGCCAGGGAGCGACTGATTGCCGCGGCGGTGGCAGAGTGGGTGCGGTTCGACCAGGGATCGGGCCTGGAGCATATCGACCCGTACTTCAAGCACGTCGGCGAAATGTGGCGGTCGATTGGCCAGAACCTCGACGGTCGCGATCGGGATCAACCATGGTCTGCGGCGTTCGTATCCTGGATCGTTCGCCGGGCCGGAACCGAATACCACCGATTCAGGTTTGCTGCGGCACACGCGCGGTACATCCACGACTCCATAACGAAGCGCGAGACGGGGATCGCCTCGCCGTTCTGGGGCTTCAGATTGCATGAACATCGAGTAGGGTTGGGCGACATCGTCTGTCAGTGGCGCTTGTCCAAGCGGACGTACGACGATGCAGCCGGCTCGGACTCGTTCTTCAGCCACTGTGATGTGGTTGTCGAGGTGGCGCCCGGATCCGTGCGTGCCCTTGGAGGGAACAACGACCATACTGTCGGATTCAAGACCTACGCAGTCAACGCTGAAGGGTTCCTGAAGGCCGAGAACAAGGTGTTCGCGGTGCTGCGGAACAATGTGTGATTGGCGCGACTCGTCGAAC
>CAZDLW010000173.1:11076-12269 GCA_964505975.1 uncultured Bifidobacteriaceae bacterium
ATCGGCGGTGAAGAAAGTGCGGAGGGCTGTCCGGGTACTGCGGTGGTCTCGGTGCGCGCCGGCAGCACGTTGAACCTGCGCTCCGGGCCTGGAACGAGTTACGCGATCAGTGCGCGTTTGCCCCGCGGACACAGCGTGTCCGTCTGCCAACGCCGAGACGACGGCTGGGTGGGAGTGGTCGTGCACCGTGCCGGCGAGCGTCCCAGCGACTGCGGCCTCAGCGACGCCGGGCCGCAGCCAAAGCCATATGCGGGGCCCTGCACGGCCGGGTGGGTGGCGGAGCGATATCTTCGCCTGTCTGCGGGCTGACCTTGCCTGACATGGCGCGCATCGATGTCTGGCGCCCAGAGGAACGCAAACAACGCGGCCCATTCGGTCTGCAGATGCCTGAAGCAGGCGTTCCATATCGAGTCGGTCTGCATCGTGCGGACCGCGGCATGATCAGTCGGGAAACCATCGAGGCGATCGAAGACCGCGACGACTGGTTCTACATCTTGGACGTCCGGATGCGGAGTTCGAACGAAGCGCGCACCGTGGTCGAAACGGAGGGCCGCTACCGCGAAGTCTCTCCCGAACGCGAGATCAGCCATGACTACGCACGGACACCGACTTCGAACCCATGGTGGTCGCCCTCGCCTACAAGCAGCTGTGGATGGTGGAGGACATCTGTCGCACGTTGAAGTCGGTGCTCGAGACGCGTCCGGTCTATCACCGGACCGACCGCTGCATTCGCGGGCATGTGTTCTGCTCGTTTCTGGCCCTGGTGCTCCGCCAGGAATTGCCGCGACGCCTGGCCGCCACAGGGTGGACCCTCGAGTGGGCCGACGTCGTCGGCGACCTCAATCAACTGCACGAGACGACCATCACGATCGACGATCACACGTATATCGTCCGCAGCGAAACAAAAGGCACCGTCGGGAAGGTGTTCCAGGCCTGCGGCGTCGCGGTCCCACCCGCGCTGCGCGCCGCCTGAAAGGCCACCAGGCGTCGTCCAAGAGGATGGATCCGTGTGTCACTACACAAAACTCGGCGCCGTAAGTGCTTCTAGCGCCGGCACTTGACTTTGGAAACTGTCGAAAGATCGGCGTTTGTATCGGCCATCCACAGTATCGGCCATCCACGCATTCTCTGGAGCAGCTCGATAACGCAGAGCTTTGCCACGCTGGCGAAAAGTATGCAAAACGTGCAGCCGT
>CAZDLW010000174.1:0-12233 GCA_964505975.1 uncultured Bifidobacteriaceae bacterium
CGCCGACGAGGCGCTGGCGCGCGTCCGGCTGTACCTTCGGCTGGCCGCGCGCTGGGGATGGCTGTCGAGTGGACAGTACGAACACGTGGCGGCCATGGTGAACGAGGTCGGTCGCCTGCTGGGCGGGTGGCAGAAGGCGACCACCGCATGAGAGCTGCGTGCGGCCGGTGCGCCGGCCGCCGTGGGGGGCCGGTCCAGACATCCCGGGTGCTGCGCGGCGGGAACTTCAACAACAATGCGAGGAACCTGCGCTCCGCCAACCGCAACGACAACGATCCCGACAATCGCAACGACAACAACGGGTTCCGCGTCGTGGTGTCCATGTTCTTCATTCGCCGGAACCGTCCGCCGGGGCGTCCTTGCGGGCCGAGGCGAAGAACGGCCGGACCTGGTCCTGGCCGCGCCGCCCGGAGCGGCGCGGGCGAACAGCAACGGCCCTGCGCCCTGGTGGCACTACCTGGCGCAGGGCCACTTTGTGGGTGAACGTGCATGGAGCCGACGTTCGAAGAGCTCTGCTCCTGGTCGAACCTTCTGCGGGCGTACAGGCAAGCGGCCCGTGGAAAACGGGGACGCGCTGATGTTGCGGCGTTCGAGTACCGTCTCGAAGGCAACCTCATCGCGCTCCGCGACGCGCTGCTTTCCGGCGCGTACACACCTGGCGCGTACCGGAGCTTCGTGATCCACGAGCCGAAGCGCCGGGTGATCTCGGCGGCGCCCTTCCGCGACCGTGTCGTGCACCACGCGCTGTGCCAGGTCATCGAGCCGCTGTTCGAGCGTTCGTTCGTGCGCGACAGCTTCGCCAACCGCATCGGCTTCGGGACGCATCGCGCCCTCGACCGCGCGCAGCAGCTCGCCCGGCGCCATCGCTACGTCCTGCAGTGCGACATCCGACAGTTCTTTCCGAGCCTCGACCACGCGATTCTCCGTGACGCCCTCGCCGCGAAGGTCCTCGACCACCGGGTGCTGGATCTCGCCGCCGCGATTATCGAGAGCGGACGCGGCATCCTCGACGATGAGTACGACATGGTGTACTTTCCCGGCGACGACCTGTTCGCCGTCGAGCGCCCGCGGGGGCTGCCGATCGGCAACCTTACCAGCCAGTTCTGGGCCAACGTGTGCCTGAACGGGTTCGACCACTTCGTGAAGCGCGAGCTGCGCTGCCCGGGGTACGTCCGGTACGTCGACGATCTGCTGCTCTTCGGTGACGACCGGCGCACGTTGTGGCACTGGAAGGCGGCGCTCACGGCCAGGCTGGACGCGCTGCGACTGACGCCGCACCCGGGCGCGCATCCCCGCCCGGTGTCCGAGGGATTTCCCTTCCTCGGCTTCGTCGTCTTTCCCTGGCGCCGCCGGCTGAAGCGGCGGAAGGTCGTCGAGTGCCGGCGCCGGTTCGGGCGTCTCATGGAGGAGTACCGCGCGGGACGCATCCCACTCTCCGCCGTCGCGGCCAGCGTGCGTGGCTGGGTCAACCACGCGCGGTACGGGAACTCGACCGGGCTGCGGAAGGCCGTGCTGTCACGCGTGGTCATCGGCCGGTCATCGCCCCGGCCGGGCAGCGCCATTGGTGCTGGGCGGCCAGCTCCGGCAGATCGGCGAGCGGATGCGCGTTGATACGCGTGTCGAGCGCGCAGGCCCGATCGCCGGCGTAGACGACGGAGATGTGCTCGAACCCTCGTCAGGACGGCAGCCACATCCACTAACCGGGCGCGGCACCACGAGCAGCGGTGGGAGGGGCTCGAGCGCGATCTCCTCGACCTGGCGGGCTGCTTCACGCGCGAAGAGCGTGTGAAGAAATCGATCTCCGGCTGCTTGCGGATGCGAGGTCGGCACCTTCTCTGCAAACCGGCTCCGCTCGTCGCCGCACCGTCGTGCTCGATTTCCCGCGATTCGGCTCGCTCCGCAACTATCGCAGCCCAACGGTTTGCTTCGGAGGCGCCGACCTCGCACCCGCAACGTGTCCAAGAGCCATTTCTTCACACGCTCCGAAGGCGGTATCCGAACCCCCGTACTGTCTCTATGAGCTGCCCTGCGGGCCCGAGCAGCTTGCGCAGCCGGCACACATGGCAGTTGATGCCATCCGGCGCGCGCTCGTTCGCATAGATCCCGCACAACACGCGCAGGAGCTGCTCACGCGCGCACACGCGCCCGGGCCGGCGCATGAAGTGTTCCAGGAGTCGCAGTTGATGGGCCGTTGCGTCCACGGGGTCCCCGTCTACGGTCAGCTGGCAGCAGTCCACATGGAGCTCCAGCGGACCGTGCCGCAGAATCCGATCATGACCACGCAGTGCACCGTCGTAGGTGTGGGGGATCTCCACCGCCGGACGCAGGGACAAGTCCCGCGCACCTGCCGTCGGTGTCCCGGCCGGTGCCAAGGCCAACAAACTTCGCGAAGATTGCTCGTTCATGACAGCCCCCAAACACGCGACCGCCAGGCCCGCTGGACGCAACGGGTGTTGCTGTCGCTTGTATGGGTGTAGTGCGCAATCCCTGAGCAACATTACAGACGCTCACGAGAATGTCGTGCCCTGGCGATCAGAAGGCGATGATCGCCCTTCCAGTTGATCTGCTGCCACTGTGCACCAGATACTGCGCAGGACTTCGTAACGGTCATGACGGGAAGAGCCCTGCCGTCCGCCGACCGGCTCGTGGCGCCTCGACGCCATGTGGGGCAGGATCTGCTCCTCGCCGCGTTATTCCTTGCGCACGTGGTCAGCGCCTGCGGTCCGCGCGGTGCAGCCGGTCCGGGTCCGCGCGAATTGCAGCCGGGCAGGCCGCTGCACGCGGAACTGTCGCAGGAACAGCACCACACGTACCTGGTCGCCCTCGAGTCCGGGCAGGCGGGGCATGTGCTGGTCAATCAGGGCGAGGCCGACCTCGCGGTCACGGTGACCGGCTCGGCGGACAGCCGCCCGCGCGTGTGGGATGCCTGGGAACGTGGCGTCGAATCGATATCCCTGCTTGCGGACACCGGGGGTGTCTTCGAGCTTCGGGTCGCGCTGGCAAACCCTGAAGCCGGTCCCGCACGCTACGAGATTTCCCTCGCAACCCTTCACCCCTTCACCCCGGATGACCGCCGTCGTCAGCAGGCCGAACGGCTCGGTGCCGAGGCCAAGCCACTGGCGTACGACGCCAGTGGCGAGTCGCAACGGCTGGCGCTGGAGTGGATGCAGCAGGCGCTCGACCTCTGGCAGACACTCGACGAGCCCGCACAGGAGGGTGCGGCACAGGGGACGATTGGCGACATCCTCTACAGCCAGAGTCAGTTCGAAGGCGCGACAGAAGCGTACCGGGCAGCCCTGCCGCTGGCACGGCGTGTCGGAGACACGCGCTACGAGGCCGAGTTGCTGAACAACCTGGGCGCCACCCAATGGCGGCGGGGACTGCTGCGCGACGCGGCGCGCTACTTCGACGAGGCGCTGGCGCACTGGCACGCTCTGGCGTTCGCCTACGGAGAGGCGGCCACCCTCACCAACATGGGCCTGCTGTGGTGGGAGGCCGGCGACTATCAACAGGCGCTCGACCGCCACCTCGAGGCGCTTCGTCTGACGCAGCAGCTTGGCGACAGCGTGGCCGAAGCATTCGTCCTGAACAACATCGGCATTACGCATCGGGCACTTGGCGATTACGACGCGGCCGTCGAACACCTGGAGCGCGCGCGGCCGCTCTTCGCCGGCGCCGGACAGGCGCTCGCCGAGAGCCGGGCGTCCATTGCCCTGGGGCAGATTCATGTCGTGCGCGGCGACACGTTGGCGGCACGCGCGTCCGTCACACGTGCGCTGGATGCGATTCGGAACGCGGGCGACCAGGTGGCCCAGGCCGATGCGCACGAGCTGCTCGGTCGAATTGCCGACCGCGAAGGAGACGTGCGCGAGGCAACCGCGCAGTACGTCGAAGCACTGGGGTTGTACCGGGCGGCTGGCAGCCGCCGCGGCGAGGGACGGACACTGCACCTGCTTGGCGCCGCGCGGCTGGCGCTCGACGATCCGCAGTTGGCGCGTGCCTCGCTCGAACAGGCGCTTGCCATCCGCCGAGAGGCCGGGCTTCGCGATGCCGAAGCCGAGACGCTTCATCAGATCGCACTGGTGGATCGCCACGAGAGCAGGCTGGCCGACGCACGCCGCAACTTCGAGGAGGCCCTGGCAATCATCGAGGATGTACGGGCGCGCGTGGCAGGCGAGTACTCGCGGGCATCCTATTTCGCTGCGCGCCAGCAGTACTACGCGTCCTACATCGACCTGTTGATGCAGCTCCACGCGGCGACTCCAGCGGGCGGTCATGCGGCCGAGGCCGTAGCCGCCGTGGAGCGCGTGCGCGCCCGTTCGCTCGTCGAACTGCTGGACGCGCGCCCGGAGGAGACGATGGCCGGGCTGGATCCCGCGTTGCTCGCTAGCAGGCGCGAAGCGCAGGAGCAGCTGAACTTCTGGTCCTATCGGCTGGCCGGGCTCGCCGATCGCGCGGCGGAAGACGATCGGGCCGCCGACGCCAGGCGCCACGTCGTCCGATCTCTGAACGAGTATCGAGAGGCCGACACCAGGATCCGTGCCTCTACCCGCCGGGCGCGTACGCCTACAGCGCCCATTGGCGTCCCCGAGATCCAGCGGGACATCCTCGATGCTGAATCCAGCCTGCTCTACGTCTCTCTCGGTGATGCCGCGAGCTACGCGTGGGTTGTGACGGTGTCGGATCTCAGGGCCTTCGCGCTTGCGCCATCAGCCGAGATCGACCGCGCAGCGCGCCGGCTGTACGACGTGGCGAGCAACCGCGGGCCGCCCGGTGGCATGGCCAGGCATGCAGCCGAGTACGAGGATGCCACGAATCGTCTCGCCTCACTGCTGCTTGCCCCGATCGTGTCGGCGCTGAATACACCCAGGCTGCTCATCGTGGCCGACGGCGTGCTGCAGTCCGTTCCTTTCGCTGCGCTCCCGCATCCAGTGACGAGGCAGCCGCTGGTAGAGCACCTGGAAATCGCACTCCTGCCGTCCGCTTCCACGCTGGCGATGTTGCGCCGCGATCAGGGTGGACGCCCGCCGGCGCCGCGTGCGCTGGCGGTGCTGGCCGATCCTGTGTACGAGGCCACCGACCCACGAATGCCGAGAAACCGTCCGGTACCGGGGCAGCCCACGCTTGAATTTCCGTGGCGGCCCATGCTGCTGTCGCGCCTGCCATTCTCGCGTATCGAGGGCGAAGCAATACTCACGCTGGTGCCCCCAGCCAGTCGCATGGCAGCCTTCGGATTCGAGGCCAGCCGCGACATGGTCATGGGCGGCGCGCTCGAGGCGTACCGCATGGTGCACTTCGCCACCCACGCCGTGCACGATGCCATTCATCCCGAGCTGTCCGGCGTGGTGCTGTCGCTCTTCGACGCATCCGGAGTGCCACGCGATGGATTTCTCCGGCTTCACGAAATATACGGTCTCCGTTTGTCCGCGGAGCTCGTCGTGCTCGCGGCCTGCCGAACGGCCCTGGGGCGGGAGGTTCCCGGTGAAGGCGTGCTCGGGCTGGCGCGCGGGTTCTTCGCTGCCGGGGCGACGCGCGTGGTGGCGAGCCTCTACGACGTGGATGACGAAGCGACAGCCGAACTGATGCGCGCGTTCTACGACGGGATGCTCGGGCCGGAACAGCTGCGGCCGGGCGCCGCTTTGCGGGCCGCGCAGATCCGGATGCGGGCGCAGCGTAGAGGGCGGGAGGCGGACTGGAGCGCCTTCGCGATTCTGGGTGTGCCTTGATGGCGGCGCAGGATGCAGACCGTCTGCTCGCCGTACTGGATCCAGACCCCCAGCGCGCCGCGGTCCTCTATCACGAGCTTCGACACAAACTCATCCGGTTCGTGTCGCGCAACGGCTGTGCGTCGCCCGAGGATGTGGCGCAGGAGGCCATGGTTCGCGGGTTCAGACGGCTCCTCGAGGGAACCGAGATTACCGCTGCAAATCGGCATTCGTACTTCTTCGGGATTGCCAGGAACCTGGTGAAGGAGGGTTGGCGCGGGCGCGGACACGAGTCGCTCGATCAGGCAGCGTGGGAGAAGGTGCCGTCTGCCGACCGGACGATCGAGGGTGTCGAGGCCCGTCTGACGCTCGCGCGGTGCCTGCGCGGTCTGGCCAAGCACGACAGGGAGCTCCTCATCCGCTACCACACGGGAGATGCAGAAGATCGTCGAGGGCTCGCACGCGAGAACGGCATTACGTTGGACAACCTGCGGGTGAGGATTCATCGGCTCTCGAGGCACGTGCGGTGGCACTCTGTTGTGTCGCAGGGGGACGAGGACACCGAGCGGGCGCCGGATGAGAAATGCTGAGGATGTAATGTCCGATCTTCTGGCCGCATTCCTTGGATAGCAGGGCACAGATGCTCGATTTCGATGATGACGCCGTCCGGGAGCAGTACCTGCTGAACAGGCTGGGGCCCGACGAGCGCGAGGCGGTAGAGCAGCGGCTGGTCGCCGACCCTGACTTCTTCGAGCGCCTGTGCGCTTTCGAGGACGAGCTGATCCTGCGGTGGCTTCGTGGCGAGCTGTCGCCAGACGAGCGTCAGCTGTTCGCCAAGGCTTACATGTCCACCCCCGCACGGCGAGCTCACGTCGACGAGATGCGGGAGATGGTTGCGGCGGCAGAGACGCTGCGGACGGAGCTGCGCGCGGGTCGTGCCGATGCACCCCGTGCGCGGCGTGGAGTTCTCGCCTGGTTGACGACGCCAATCGCGCTGCCCCGCCTCGCGGCGGTCGGCGTGGCTCTGCTCGTTCTCGCCAGTGTCGCACTGGTGACGCAGCGGGCTGGCGTCCGCGATGGTGGGATGGAAGGTCTGGTACTTGTGGCGACCCTTACGCCGTCGCCGCAGCGAAGCGAAGGCGCCGGGACTCCCCTCGTCAGGGTCGGCGTAGCGGCGGACATCTGGCTGCGGATCGAGCTCCCGTCGAGCGTGTCGGGTGACAGCCTCGAAGTGGAGATCAGAGATGTCGATCGGGATGCTGTCGCGATTGTTCCGTCGCAGGCACCCGAAGTCGCGTACGCCGGGCCGATCGCAGTGGCCACGGTGAAGGTTTCCGCCGCAGACCTGCCGGACGCTGATTATGTGCTGACGCTCTTCGGGCGGGACGAATCGGGAGGGCGTGTCGTTGTCGCCACGCGCACCTTTCGTGTCCGCCGCGAGTAGCAGCACCGTTGCCATACGAAGCGCGGCGCCGGCGTGATTGCAGCACGCCCGGCGCCGCTGTTATGGTCTAGGAACCCTGTCCGAAGATGATTCGGAACAGCTCGAACCAGACCGAGTACATCTCCATCGCACGACCTCCTTGTTGTTAAGGAGGTAGGGATGCTCGGTACGATTCGTTATTCGCGGTCCGCGATCGGTTCGATTACTTCACCGCGCGTTTGCGCGAAGCATCGGCGGCGTAACGCATCACCATTACCGTTAGTAGTAGAGAGAGCGCGCGCGCGAGTGTGAGTGTGTGTGCGTCTGTCTGTGCGTGTGAGTGAGTGACGCCGTGTTGCGCCCGCGATGTACTGGGGCCTGGAGTCGTTTGTCGAAGCCGATAGTTCCGAGGCGCCCGTCGAGCGGGCGCCCCGGCTCAAGACCCTCACAGACACTGAACGCTCACGTTGTAGGACCCGGCCGTACCCAGATCGGCCGCGTTCACGCGAACGATGTACGTCCCAGGCTCCTTCAACGCGAAGGTCGTCTGACTGTTGGAACGGATGCTGCCCAGTGTCTCCCTTGACGGAGCAAACAGGGTGAGGGCGGCGCTGTTACTCGCGGCGGGGTTGGTCGAGAAGCCGCCGCCGCTGGCCAAGGCCAGGTTGATCGTCTGCCCGGCCGCGGCGGAGAAGGTGAGCAGGTCCACGGTACCCGGCGCGGACAGCGTCCCGGCGGCCATTGCCCCGCAGGTGAGGGCGACGGCGCCGGGACTTGGTGTTGGAAACAGGCAGTGCAGACTCACACGGTAGGATCCCGTCGTTCCGAGATTGGTGGCGTTCACGCGGATGGCGTACGTGCCGGCTTCCGTCAACGCGAAGGTCGTCTGACTGTTGGATCGAATGGTGCCCACTGTCGTCCCCGACGGGGCGAACAGGGTGAGGGCCGCGCTGTTACCCGCGGCGGGATTGGTCGAGAAGCCGCCGCCGCTGGCCAAGGCCAGGTTGATCGTCTGCCCGGCCGCGGCGGAGAAGGTGAGCAGGTCCACGGTACCCGGCGCGGACAGCGTCCCGGCGGCCATTGCCCCGCAGGTGAGGGCGACGGCGCCGGGACTTGGTGTTGGAAACAGGCAGTGCAGACTCACACGGTAGGATCCCGTCGTTCCGAGATTGGTGGCGTTCACGCGGATGGCGTACGTGCCGGCTTCCGTCAACGCGAAGGTCGTCTGACTGTTGGATCGAATGGTGCCCACTGTCGTCCCCGACGGGGCAAACAGGGTGAGGGCCGCGCTGTTACTCGCGGCAGGATTGGTCGAGAAGCCGCCGCCGCTGGCCAAGGCGAGGTTGATCGTCTGCCCGGCCGTACCAGCGAATGAGAAGACGTCTACCTTCCCCGGGACATCAATCGTACCGGGAACGAACAGGCCGCACGTGAGCGGCACCGGGCCTGACGGCGAGGCCGGAGGCTCTGGGTCAGACGGAGGCTCCGGATCGGGGATCGGGTCCCCGCTACCGGGAGGCGTCGGCTCCGGGTCCGGCATCGGATCCTCGCTGGTCGGGGGCTGAGGCTCTGGATCGGGTACGGAATCGTCACCCGCGGTCGGAGGTTCCGGGTCGGGCGCAGGATCGCCGCCAGGGGGAGGAGATTCCGGGCCCGGCGGAGGCTCGTTGCCGCCTGGAGCAGGCGTGTCCGAACTGGCGGAGGGCTGGTTCTGCTGCGGCGACGGACCGGTCGGCGTGCGGTCGTTGCAGGCGCCAAACAGGGTCAGCGCGAAGATGATACCGAGACGAAGCAGCAGGGGCAGCAAGGCAGCCGGCAGCAGACGCATTGGATCCTCCTGTGAGCTCGCGTGATTCAGCCACACGATACCGGCGGAACATTGCTGGCTGATTGCAGTCGAACTTCGAGAACCTCGCGACGATGCGGTGACCTGGAACGTAGGTGTGACCGCCGAGTGCTCGGAGGGCTGGATGAGCGCGCGCGCAGCGTGCAGGCCTGCCACGCTGCGCCACGGTGCCCTTCCCGATTTCAGTAGTAGAGAAAGTGCAATGCACCCGCGAAGACCGTGTGGTTCCGCCCGTTGCCGAGCCTCACGAACATGACCGTTCCGTCTACCGACAAGCGGCGTCTGAACTCATACCCACCGCCGACGCTGAACCCGGTGCCGCGGTCCGGACTGGAGGTATTGATGATGTCGCCGCCAACCGCAAACCCGACAGCGCCGTTGACGAATGCGCTGGGGGTTGTCGGCTTGAACATGTACGTGGTCCCGAAGCCGGTCACGCCGACGACGTCGTAGGCTGCGGCCGTAGTGAATGCCACGCGATTCGAATAGTGCAGCAACACCTGGTCCGTGGCCGCATACCCGATTTTGAAGTCGGTCAGCACCGCGAAGTTCCATTCCTGCCCCAGCGTCGAGAACGCCGGACTCCTGTGAAAGGCTCCGCCGCCGCCGATCCCGACGATGAAACCCTTGCGATTCGCACTCACCGGGTCACTTGCCGGCACTTGCGCCGCGACGAGCGCCAGACTCCGTCCGTGGCCGGCCGGCTCGAACAAGGAGCCCGTCGCCCACTCGGGATGACGCACTGAAGGTGCCATCGCTGTGGCCTCTTCCGCCCTCCCATGGTCCGGCAGGCCGATCGCCAGTTCGTGCGTGCCTGCGGACGCCAGTTGCGCCGTGATCATCGACTGTGCCCCGGCGACGGCGGGAACCGCGACGAGGATCGCTGCAAACAGTACGCGTGTTTTCGACATCGTGTGTGCCTCCACTGCATGAAGTCAGGACTGTTGTCAAAGGCCGATGAGCCGCCAGGGCGGGCGGGCGCGCGCCCGGCGTCCGCTGTCCTTCGAACGGTGGTCTCCGCCGCTCTTGCTGTCCGCTTCGATCCACGTCGGGCACGCGATCTCGGGCGACACCCATCACCGTGACGCTCGGAGCACAAATGAGCGGCGCCGCGTCAGCGGTTCATCGGCGCAGCCGGTACCCGACGAAACGGACGGTTTCGATGAGCGTGCGAGCCTTCCCCAATCGCTGGCGCAACCGGCAGACGTGCACGTCAATCGCCTCCGGCCTCCGCTCGTCGGCCAGACGGCCACACACGGCCGCCAGCAGTTCCCGACGGGTGAACACGCGCTCCGGGTTTCGCATCAACTGCTCGAGCAGACGGATCTGAAACACGCTCGCGAGAATCGCCCGACCACTGACCGACAGGCAGTACCGATCCAGATCCAGCTCCAACGGCCCATGCTTCAACACCGCACGCCCGACGTATCCGCGACCCTTCGAGGGATCGTTGAAAGATGCCGCCATCCGTCCTACCGCACCCTCCTCGCTCGCGTGCCGGCGCCGTACGCGACGCCGGGCACACCATAGCGGACGAACATTGCTCGGGCATTGCAGCCGATCCGAGTCGAGCTCCCGATGGAACCGCCATGACGCGCCCCCGGCCGTTTCCCCGCGCGCATTCGAGCGATGACCGGGGGCGTCGAGATCTCTCTCTCACGAGATGTCTCCTTCTTCGCCAGCCTCGAACATAGAGCGCCCCACAGTCACGCCCGTCGATCCGTGCAAGGTCACCGCACCGGATGGCCGATTCCAGCAGTTGCGAATGGGCGTTCCGCGCCGTTCGAGCCCACTCGTGGAGGCATCGTCACGGGTGATGCCGCTGGTATCACACGCCGCAGGAGCCTTCTTCGTCGATGGCTAACCTGGTCGGGTGCCAGCTTCAGTGCCTGTCAAGGCGGTCGAGCGCGGGCCGACGAGCCGGTCTGTCACGCGAGTCGTAGGTCGCGTCGCCGCAGGGGCACGTCGGGACGCGACATGCCGCCAGCTGATTCGCACGGCTGAAACAACCGGATCAGCAGTTGCTCCCTGAATGGAAGTGCACTGCCGGCCACGTCGTTACGGGGCTGACGGAGGGGTTGAGAGAGCGACCCGCCCTGGATCGTCTGCTCAGTGTCTCGATGGTCTGGTGAGCACCCAGCTCTGTCGCTCTTGCGGCGCCGGCGAGGTCCGCGCGGAGGGCGCAGGGCGCGTGTGGAACGTTCTCGAGCGGAGGCAACAGTCGCCCAGGCGTTTCGGCCAGCTGGCTCCGGCGCAGGACGTCCTTCGAGCGGACTCTACCGAGGTAACGACCACCGCAGTACGGCCCTTACCCATAAGGACAGGGAGGAGCCGTGGACGCCAGGTGTCGCGAAGTCAGGATCGTCGAAGGGTTGCTGGACACGACGCGTACGGCGGTGCGCCGGCAGAGGGCGGCGCTCGAGGCGACGGAGCGCTTGGCCGCGTGCCTGGAGTCCGCCAGGGACCACCTGCTGGACGTTGAGCCGATTAGGGACCGTTCCCTCGAGAGGGTAATCGAGGTGCTGGAGCCGGAGCCGCGAAAGCCGAAGGCGTCCAGGGCCGAGGAGCAGGCGAAGGCCAAGGCGATCGGCATCAGCAAGGTCTCGTTGTCCTGGCGTACAGACGGGTGGGCGACGGTCATCGTTCAGGACTTCGTGACGCTCACGCTCGCGCCGTCGGTCGGCGCGCTGCTGGAGCAGCTCATTGCGGTTCGTGAGGTCGACGAGGAAGGGTTCCCGGTGTTCGTTGCCAAGGACGCGCTGCGCCGTGCACTGGGCGTCGCGACCCACTCTCGACGTGCGCGCCGGCCCGAACAGGCCGTGGACCAGCTCGTGTACCGGCTGCGCGACGAGTTCCAGCGTGCGCATCTGAACCGCTGGTTCGTCGACACCAAGGGGGGCGGCGTGCGCCTGCTCCTGCGCGGGGCGGATCCCGGACCGAACGCCGGAACGGCAGCGGCGCCGAACGGAAACGCGGGCGGGGGTCGGTTGGGCCGCGTGGGGATGGATCACGGATAGCGTGACTGCGTGGCTTACCGCGTGATCAGAACAGAGGCGCACCGAGCAACACCGCCAGATCCTGTACCAGCCGCGCAGGTCGGCCATCCTGCCGCAGCGGTACGGGGAGACCCACTCGTCTGAACGGGCGCGGCGGTGCCGGTGGCGACCAGACCACGGCGACTTCCACCGTCCGGTGCGCCAGGACGTCCCCGGCGAGGCCGCCGGATCGCGAGCGGGCGTGCAGGTCCGCCTGGCGCGAG
>CAZDLW010000175.1:0-12209 GCA_964505975.1 uncultured Bifidobacteriaceae bacterium
CACATTGACACGCTTCGGGCATGCCATGGTGATGAATCTCGACCTTGCGAATTTGCAAGCGGAGATTGTCGACACGCTTCAGCGCGTCATGGGAATCGAGAAAATCTCGCTCTTTCTCTTTGACAAGGAAAAAGGCTGTTATGTGGTCAGGGCTTCGCGCGGACTCCACGACAACCAGGCCAGCCCCGTGCGGACCATGAATAATGAACCCTTTTCAAGTTATCTTTTGGCCTGCAATCAGCCCATCGTCAAAGAGGAACTCCAGCAACGCTCGCCAGGATTCGATGAGCGATTAGCCACCACACTTGTTGAGACCATGACGCAGATGGACTCTGAGGTTTGTTTGCCTCTTGTGAATAATTCCAAACTTATCGGCTTCGTAAATCTGGGGCATAAGCCATCCCTGGGATTTTATTCGCACGATGAGCTCAGCCTCCGCGCGCCGGCGCGTCGAGGACCAGCGCGCTCATCGGCGCGGGCGCCTTCGTCGCGGTTGACAGGAACGATCGCGCGATGCTCGCCCGGTTGCGCGTCGCCCAGCAGCACGGTCTCGACCTGCGCACCAGTGCGATCGTGATCGGTCAGGTCTGGCGCGATGGACGGGGTCGGCAGGCGCGCCTCGCACGGCTCCTGCGTGCGGTGGACATCCGCCCGATCGATCACAGCCTGGGCCGCGCCGCGGGCGTCCTCCTGGGCCGAGCCGGCACCAGCGATCCAATCGACGCCACGGTCGTGCTGGTTGCCGAGAGCGGCGACCGCATCCTCACGAGCGATCCGGACGACATCCGCCGACTCGTCGGCGTCGCGGCCAGGCCGGTTGCTGTGATCGCCTGCTGACGGGCGCGGGCGCTAGTGTGGTGTCTCCGAGATGACTTGGCATTCGGCCGCCCCTGCATCCCGGCCCGCGGCGTTGCTCCTCCTTCAAACGCTCGCAAGGGTACGGGTGTCATGTGCACGGCGACCGCCTGATGCCGTGACGGGGCCCGCGACGACGATGCCGAAACTCTGTCTGCAGCACCTGCATGTCATCGAACGGTCGTCAGCGGCGCGGAAGCCGCAATCGCCGCAGCTGCGGCAAGCTTGTGCCTGGCCTGCCACGGTGGTCCGACCGATCGACCCATTGCATCCAGGAACCTGTTCACATCGTCGCGGCCGAGAGCCGCTGCCGCATCGCGAACCACGCGCTCGCGATCGTACCAATGCACGGACCAGCCGCGCGCCCCGGCTGCACTCGCCAGCGCTTCGCGATACATGATGGAGTCGGCGATGGTCTGCGCGCGATTGTCGGCGATCCGTTCCTCGACGGTCGCGGGAAGCCTGGGGCACAGGCGGATCGCGATGCCCACAATCGGGACGGGTACCGTTGCGGCAAGCGTCTCGAGACCCTCGCGCGCGCCGCGGGCGGCGGACGCTCGCACGTGTTCGACGAGCGCGACGGCCTCGGCCAGCGAAAGCGCCCGCGCGCCAGGGCTGTTCAGGTAGCGGCCGACCGCCCACGATCCTTCGTGGTGATGCGGATGCGTCGGCAGACCGTCGGTGAGGTCGATGCGCCGGCGATCGAGAAACTCACCGTCGGGCCCGATGGTCACGAGCACCACCGAATTGGCGTGCTCGGCAGCGCCGACGATGGCGGCTCCCTGCGTTCGTCCTCTCACCACGTCTCCCTCCTACGGAGGCGCGCCCCTGCGGCTGACGCGTCGCCTGTCGTCGATGTTCACATCCTCGAGCTGTCGGCAGTGCCGGCTCCGCCCCGCGGCGTTCCGGACTCGGCCACCGCCGGTACGGAGTGCGGGCAGAAGACACTGCCCGCTCGCGAGGCGGAGCCGCTGCCAACATGCTCGCGAGTCCGAGGCGGAGCCTCGCTGGCCCGTGGTATGGTAATCGGTATGGCAACCGCCAAGGTCACGATTACCTGGATGACCTGCTGCTCGCGGCGAGCGGCACGACCGACATCGTCGATGCCCACGTCGTGATCTGCGCTCGTCGCACCGGAGGGGTTATCGTCGGTCTCCTCCTCGCGGCCGGAACGCTCATCGGCTGCGGACGGGCGGACTCAGAGATCGCCTCGGCGGAATCCGAGCCGCCCGCGCACGTCGCTGCAGATCGGTTCCTGGATGCCATCGCCGGGCATTGCGGCCGCGCGTACGCCGGTCGTGTCATCGTGAACCGTCCGCCGATGGCCGACGATCCATTCGCAGGCCGGGAACTGGTCATGCACGTGCGCGAGTGCCGCGCCGGTGCAATCAGTATCCCGTTTCACGTCGGGGAGGACCGCAGCCGTACGTGGGTGCTGACCCGTACGGACGCAGGCGTGCGATTGAAGCACGATCATCGTCACGTGGACGGAAGCGAAGACGCGGTGACGATGTACGGCGGAGAGACCGTGGAGCGGGGAAGCGACCGGCGCCAGGAGTTCCCGGTGGACGCCGAGTCGATCGCACTCTTCGAGCGTGAGGGGCTGGCGGTGTCGGTGACCAATGTGTGGGCGATCGAGGTCGAGCCTGGCCACACCTTCCTGTACGAGTTGTCACGTCCCGACGGCCGACTGCTCCAGGTCGAGTTCGACCTCACGATGCCGGTGACGACGCCACCGGCGCCGTGGGGACATCCATAGGAACGACGGCTTCTGGCAGCCCGGTTATCGCCAACCGAGATGCTCACCCGCCGGTGCAGCGGCCACACCCTACCACGGGTGCGCGGCGATCGTTCGGGCGAACCGTTCGATGTCGTCGAGCGATGTCTGCAGGTATGCCTGCACCTGTCCGTCGTCGACGTCCCAGTACAGGTGCACGAGACTCGCGGCGCGAACCCGCGTTCATTCCGTCTATCGTCCCCCGTCCCGCTCGACGCCGATCAGGCGCGTGGCCGCGAGATTGACCTCGAGCACCATGCCGATGCCGTCGAGCATGACGTAGGTCACCGGCGCGAAGTCGAAACAGATCCAGAGAGTGGGCGCGCGCCAGTTCGAGATTCCTCTGCCTGGCACGGAGCGTGCGCACCTGGGCACCCAGCACGTGATTCGACCGCGCCTTGTATCATGACGAGTACGAAATTCGCGTGTGGAGCCGCACAGCGGTCCAGTCTGGAGGGTCACGTGTTCTTGATGCAGTCGGCGAGCAAGATGATGAGCCGCATCGTGTTCGCACTCGTGGGCGCCGTGGCCGCTGCCGCGTGTTCAGGGCCGTCCGAGCCTGGCGAGTCAGCCGAAGGCGCCCTGGCGCCCATCAACACCGAAGTGTTCGCCGTCGTCGACGAGGCCGCGTTCCGCCGGCTGCTGCCCGCCGATGCCGAGGTCACGAAGCTGGCTGGCGATATGCGGTTCGTCGAAGGCCCGGTGTGGATCAATCGGGACGGCGGCTATCTCGTGTTCAGCGACATTCCTGCCAACGAGCTGAAGCGCTGGGATCCGGCGGGGGGCCTGCAGACGTTTCGCTCGCCGAGCGGCAACGCCAACGGCAATACGGTGGATTTGCGGGGGCTCCTGCTGACCGCCCAGCACGACGGCCGGGTGACGCGGACGAACGAGGATGGAACGGTCGAGACCGTCGTGGACACCTACCAGGGCAAGCGTCTCAGCTCGCCGAACGACCTCGTCGTGACGTCGGACGGTGCGTTGTGGTTCACCGATCCTCCCTACGGGCTGGGGGATCGGTCGCAGGAGACCGACGGCAACCATGTGTACCGGCTCGCGCCGGATGGATCCACCCTTACGGCGGTGGTCACCGACATGGATCGGCCCAACGGATTGTGCTTCTCGCCGGACGAGCGGATGCTCTACGTCGCCGACTCGGGCATGGAGACGCGGCACATCCGCGCGTTCGCGGTCGCTCCCGACGGGACCGTCTCGGGCGGCCAGGTGTTTGCCACGACGGACCAGGGCTTTCCGGACGGCATCCGGTGCGACGAGTCGGGCAACGTGTGGTCGAGCTCGGGGGATGGCGCGCAGATCTTCTCGCCCTCGGGCGATCTGATTGCGCGCATCCTGCTCCCCGAATCGGCGGCAAACCTGGCGTTCGGCGGGCCGGACGGCCGCACGGTGTACTTCACGGCGCGAACGTCGTTGTACTCGGTTCCCGCGCTCGTGCGCGACGCACACTGGCGGTGACGGGGGAGGCGAATGAAGGTGCTCTGACCGCTGAGGAGGAGTGCGTGCGTTCAGCCTGTTGAGCCTGCTCAGAAATCGGACCCGTTGCGGGCACTCGGGCGGAACGGGTACTGCACTCGGTCGTCGTTGTATGGACAGCTCTGCCGGCCCCACCGGCCGGGCCGATCGCGGTGAGCATCCGGACTCTCGCGACACGCTCGTCCGCCGCACCGTCACGGTCCTGCTGCTGACCGTGGTGTTCGGGCTGCTCGCCGCCGTTTTCGCCCTCGGCATCGATATTCTGCTCGCCGTGTTCGCCGGTGTCCTCGTGGCAATCTTCCTGCGGGCGCTCACCAATCTCATCACGCGCGTCACCCCCGTGCCCGACGGCTGGGCACTGGTGGTCGTGCTCGCGACCCTGCTCGGCGGCATCGGCGCGGCCGGCTGGCTCCTTGCCCCGAACGTGGTGGAGCAGGCTGAAGAGCTCGCCGAGCGCATTCCAGAGATTGTCGGGGACATCGAAGACTACCTGCAGGAGCGGGGATGGGGACGGTGGATTCTCGACCAGACCGGGCAGGGTGGAGCAACCGGCGCGCGCCGGGTGGACGCCAGCCCGCAGGGGCCAGCCGCGACCGAACCGCCTGAGGACGAGGGGTCGGGGTCGTCGATGATTCGCCTTCCCGAGGACGCCGCGCGCGGTGTTGGGGGGTGGCTTGCCTGGCTCCCGACCTGGGGCACGTATGTTCTCACCGCCCTCTTCGTCGGCTTGTTCGGGGCCGCCAACCCTTCGCTGTACACGAACGGTGTCGTGCACCTCGTTCCGATCCGGCATCGTCCCAGGACCCGCGAGCTGCTCGACCGGATCGGGTACACGCTGCGGTGGTGGTTGATCGGGCAGCTGTTCTCGATGGTACTGATTGGTGTGTCCACGACCATCGTGCTCTGGATCTTCGACGTGCCGTTCGCCGTCGTTCTCGGACTCATCGTCGGCCTGCTCGGATTCATTCCGTATCTCGGTCCCATCATCGGGATCGTACCGGTGGCGTTGATTGCCGCCACGCAGGACCTGACAACGCTGGTATACGTGGTCATGGCTTACACCGGGGTGCAGCTGCTCGAGGGTTATGTCGCCAACCCGCTGATTCATCAGGGGACGGTTCATCTGCCGCCGGCCACGACGGTGGCCATCCAGATGTTGATGGGAACCGTGATCGGGATCATCGGGATTGTACTGGCCACGCCGCTCGCCGCGGTGCTGCTGGTGGTGTCGCAGTTCTATCGGTCCGACGTGCTCGGGGATCCGGGCGCCGAGACGGGAGCGCAGCCATGAGTCCCGAACTCATTGCGATCGCTCATCACGTCGCCGACTCGGGCATGGAGACGTGGCACATCCGCGCGTTTGCGCTCGCCCCCGACTGAACCGTCTCGGGCGGCGGCAGTACCGGATTACGACGTTCGGCATCGAGACGGCCAAGCCGGGACACGGCGATTCACGCAGCTCGTCGAGCTCGCCCGCAGGAGCGGCTTCGCGCCGGGTAGGCATGGTGGCGCTCTGCGATACCATGATCGCGATGCTGCGAGCCATCCCTTCGAGGTCACCCGATACGACCGCAGATGCCGAGCGCGTGCAACTGGCGCTCATCCGTGCGGCACCCGTCGCGCGGCGGCTTCATCTGGCGTTCAGCCTATCGGCGACCGCCATCAACCTGGCACGAAGAGCGATCGCACGGACGCACCCATCCGCCACACAGGAGGAACGGGATCTGCTCTTCGTCGAGCGGCACTACGGCGTAGCTCTCGCGAGGGAGCTTCGGGCGGATCTCGAGCGCCGGCATCGCGAGCGTCACGACGAATGACCGCCTCGGACCTGGCCGCGGCCGTGCGGCCCGTGGCCGAAGCGCTCGAGGCGCTGGGCGTCTCCTACTATCTGACAGGCTCGGTCGCGAGCTCGGCGCACGGCGTGGCACGCACCAGCGTCGATGCGGACATCGTGGCGGCGCTCGAGCCCCGCCACGTCCCCCTGCTGATCGAGCGCCTCGAGTCGGCTTACTACATCCCCGTCAATCGACTGCACTGGGCCGTGACGACACGGTCGTCCTGCAACCTCATTCATCTGTCGACGATGTTCAAGATCGACCTGTTCGTGCCGCAGGACCGGTCATTCGATCGGGAAGCTGCCGGACGCACGCAGCGCGAAGCGATTGACGATACACCAGACGCGCCAATCGTACCGATCGCTTCGCCGGAGGACACTGTTCTGGCCAAGCTCGAATGGTTCCGTCGCGGTGGGGAGATCTCGGAGCGACAGTGGTCCGACGTGGTGGGCATCCTCAAGATTCGTCACGATCTCGACCGGGCCTACTTGCGGCGATGGGCCGACGCGCTGCGCGTCGCCGACCTGTTGGAACGCGCGCTCTCAGCTGCCGACACGCACGGCGGCGAGTGATGCGGGGTCAATGTCGGCCCCGGCAAGTGACCTGCAGATCCATCAACAGCTTCAGGTGATCCTGGAACGTCGCGGGTATGCCGCTCGGCACCTCGGGCAGCTCCAGGTCGTCGCGCACGCTGGCCTCCGCGCGCTGGATCCGCCGCTCGACTTCCCGCACATCGTCCAGATACTGCGTCAGGCGCCGCCGATCGCCCGGCGCGAGATCGTGCTGCAGCGAGGCGACCTGGTCCATCACCGAGTCGAGCAGGCTCCGCGACTGCTGCCGCCGCGCTTCGAGCGCGACGCACACTGGCGGTGACGGGGGAGGCGAAGGAAGTGCCACGACCGCGTCCGGGGTCTCGCACCCTCCATCATCGTCACCAGCAGCCCAAACGGTGCGTTGTGCGGGCGCGGGCGAGGTGGACGAAACCTTGTTGCCACGATAGGATCGCCGCGCGTGGCGGACTGGTCACCCGGTCTCGAGATCGGCCCATACGTGCTCGTGTCCCGCGCGGGATCCGGCGGTATGGGTGAAGTGTGGAAGGCGTGCGACGCGCGGCTGGGGCGCACGGTCGCCATCAAGCGCCTGACCGGACCGCATCCGAGCCGATTCGAGCAGGAAGCTCGTGCGATGTCCGTGTTGAATCATCCGAACATCTGCCAGATCTACGACGTCGGTCCGGACTATCTGGTTCTCGAGTACGTCGAAGGTCGACCCCTTCCGGTTCCGCTCCCCGCCGATATCATTGTTCGAACCGCCACCCAGGTAGCAAGTGCGCTCGAGCACGCGCACAGCCACGGCATCCTGCATCGGGATCTCAAGCCGGCCAACATTTTGGTGACGGCCGGAGGCGTCCCGAAGCTGCTCGACTTCGGGATCGCCAAGCTCATGTCGGCCGATGCCGATGTCACCAGCACGGCCACGGGGACGGTGGTGGGAACGGCCGCATACATGTCACCCGAGCAGGCCGAAGGCCGACCGCTCGACGCGCGCTCCGACGTCTTCGCCTTTGGTGCCGTCCTGTACGAGGCGCTTTCGGGAACTCGCGCGTTCGACGGCGATACGATCGCCGGCATCCTCGCGTCCATCGTGCATCGCGAGCCCGCACCCCTTCGGACGACCTCCGAGCTGGATCGGATCGTCACCAGGTGCCTCCGCAAGCGGCCGGCCGAGCGGTTTCAGACCATGGCGGACGTTCGCGCAGCCCTGGAGCAGGTTCTCACGAAACGTAACGTGACGGAACCGTCGATAGCGGTTCTGCCGTTCACCAACATGAGCGCCGAAAAGGAGAACGAGTACTTCAGCGATGGCCTGGCCGAGGAGATCATCAACGCACTGACGCAGATTCCCGGTCTCAAGGTTACGGCTCGCACGTCCGCGTTCGCGTTTCGCGGCAAGGAGCAGGATATTCGCAGGATCGCGGAGGCCCTCGACGTGCGGACGGTTCTCGAAGGCAGTGTCCGCCGGTCGGGCAGCCGTATTCGAGTGACGGCGCAACTCATCAACGCCGCCGACGGCTACCACCTGTGGTCAGAGCGATACGACCGGGAACTGGCCGACGTCTTCGCCGTACAGGATGAGATCGCGACGGCCATTACGCGAGCCCTGCAGGTGAAGCTGGCCTGTGGGACAGCCGTCCAGCGTCGCTATCTACCGAGTCTGCCATGTTACGAGGCGTTCCTGCGGGCTCAGCACGAGGCTCAGAAGCTGTCGCTCGAAGGCATGGCCCGCAGCCGTGAGTGGTACGAGCGCGCGATCGCGCTCGAACCTGGCTTCGCTCTGGCTCATTGCATGTTCGGGATCCACTTCGCCCAGCTCGCCAACTACGGTCTGCTGCCGGCGCGCGAAGCGATGCCGCTCGTCCGCAGCGAGGCGCGCAAGGCGCTCGACATCGATGCGTCGCTGTCCGAGGGCCATGCGGTGCTCGGTCTGGTCGCTGCGGTGTACGACTACGACTGGCAGGAAGCGGAGCGTCGATTCGCACGTGCGATGGCCGGCGAATCGGTTCCGTCCGAGGTCCGCCGGTACTACGCGCTGTACTATCTCCTGCCCGTCGGCCGATCCGAAGAGGCAGTCGAGGAATGCGCCCGTGCCCTCCAGGAGGACCCCCTCAACCTGATTGGGCGCCTGCGGCTTGCGCAATGCCTCCGGTCGGCCGGACGAGACGACGATGCCGTCAGGGAAATCCGGAGAGTGCTCGAGATCGACGAGAACCTCTGGTTCGCTCACTTCATCCTTGGCCTCGAACTGCTGCTCGAGGGGAAGGTCGCGGACGCACTCCCGCACGCCGAGAAGGCGTCCACGCTCGCGCCGTGGAACCCGTCCGCCAGAGGGCTTCTCGCGGCAGTGTGGAGGAAGAGTGGGGAGTTGCGACGGGCCATGGACCTGCTCGAGCCGCTCGCGTCCGGCCAGACGTACGGAGCGCCGCTCGCACTTGCAACCTTTCATCTGGCCTGCGGGGAGATCGACGAGTGCGCTGATCGGACGGAACAGGCGATCGAGGAGCGCCATCCCGCGGTCTTCTTCTTCCTGCGTCCCCATGCGCACGCCCTGCGTGGCAGCCCTCGATGGGCGGCTCTGGCGAGACGATTGAACCTGCCAGATGAGTCTCGCTGAGGAATCGACACTGACGCCGGCGTCGCCCCCGGAGCCTCGCCGCAGGGCCCGGGAGCTCCGCCGCGCCAGCTGGCTCTTCCAGCAACCTGCTACACCTCCAGCATGCCGGTGCTGTCGCCGAAGGTCTCCTGATGAACGCCCAGTTTGTCGATCAGGGAGAGCAGCAGGTTCGACATGTGGGTGTCCTTCGGGTACTGCAGGTGGCGGCCGCCTTTCAACTGCCCAGAGGCGCCGCCGGCCAGCACGATCGGCAGCGGACTGAAGTTGTGCTGGTTGCCGTCGCTCAGCGAGCTGCCATAGAGCACCAGCGAGTGGTCGAGGAGCGTGCCGTCGCCGTCCGGGATGCCCTTCAGCTTCTCGACGAAGTAGGCGAACTTCGTCATGTGGTACGTGTTCAGCTGCGCGAACCGATCCATGTTCGCCCGGTCGTTGGAGTGGTGCGACAGGTTGTGGAACGGGTCGCGGATGGGTGTCTCGGGATACGTCGCGTTGCTCAGCTCGCGCGCGAACATCAACGTGGACACGCGCGTGATCTCGGCCTGGAAGGCAATGACCTGCAGATCCATCAACAGCTTCAGGTGATCCTGGAACGTCGCGGGCACGCCGCTCGGCACCTCGGGCAGCTCCAGGTCGTCGCGCACGCTCGCCTCCGCGCGCTGGATCCGCCGCTCGACTTCCCGCACATCGTCCAGATACTGCGTCAGGCGGCGCCGGTCGCCCGGCGCGAGGTCGTGCTGCAGCGAGGTGACCTGGTCCATCACCGAGTCGAGCAGGCTTCGCGACTGCTGCCGCCGCGCCCGTCGCTCGGTGCCCGAGGAGCCGTCACCAAAGAGCTTCTCGAACACGAGCCGCGGATTGTTCTGCATCGGCAGCGGGTCGCTTGGCGACGTCCAGGAGATCGAGTTCCGGTACGCGCAGCTGAACGCCGCCTCACAGGCGAGCACGGCCTCCTCGATCGACAGCTCGAGCGAGGGCAGCGGCGTGTCCTGGCCGATGTGCCTCGCCAGCACCTGGTCGGCCGAGACGCCGAGATGCGCCTGGGGCCCGCGCTCGGGGATGGCGCCGGTGAGGAACACCGCCGCGGCGCGCGTGTGATTCGCGCCCGCCGAGACGTCGGCGCCGCCGGCGCCGGCCACGTACGGGTGCGCCAGGCCGCTGACGATGTTGACGTGCTCGCGGAACGGCTCGAGCGGCTGCAGGATCTCGGTGAAGTCGAAGCCGGTCCCCTCCGAGGCCGGCGTCCACTTGTCCATCGTGGCGCCGTGCGGCACGTAGAAGCAGGCGAAGCGCGTCTTCGGTGCCGCCGCGGTGTGCCGCACGGGAGTCTGTGCAGGCGCCATGGCGTCGAGGAACGGCAGGGCAACCATGGCGCCGGTTCCCCGCAGGAAGGTACGGCGCGACAGGTGCTTCTTGGTAATGAACATCATGAGCGCCTCCGGGATTATGACGATTTCGTTCTCATCTGAAACTGCGGCGTCCTGACGACGCCGAGCATCAGCGAGGAGAACCGGTACTGGTCTGGCGCAGCGCCGCGCACGATGGCGCGCACCGCCGGCATGTCCTCGGCCCGCATCGCGCGTCCCGCCGCATACGTGAGGAGCTTCTCTGCGAGGACCGTGACGAAGACATCGGACCTGGCCAGGAGCGCGTGGCGCAGATCCGCCGGACCCTCCACCTCGGTGCCATCGACGAGTCGCCCCGAGGCGTCGATGGGCACCGTGCCGTCCATATCGCGCCACTTACCCGTGTGGTCGAAGTTCTCGAGCGCGAAGCCAATCGGATCCATGATCCGGTGACACGAGGCGCACGCGGCATTAGCGCGGTGCACCTCGAGGCGCTGCCGCAGCGACGTCACCTCCACGCGATCGGGGCTCTCCTCGAGATTCGTCTCGACACCCGGCGGAGGCTGCGGCGGCGCCGCGCCGAAGAGGTTCTCGAGAATCCACTTGCCGCGCACGACGGGAGAGGTGCGGTTGGCGGCCGACGTCAGCGTGAGGAGGCTGCCGTGCCCGAGCAACCCGCGCCGCGGACTGTCCGGCGGCAGCGTCACGCGGCGCATCCGCGACCCGCGGACGTCCGGAATGCCGTAGTGCCGCGCGAGGCGTTCATCGACGAACGTGAAGTCCGAGTCGAGGAAGTCGACGACGCTGCGATCCTCCTGCACGATGGCGCGGAACAGCAGCTCCGTTTCCCGCTGCAGCGAGTGACGCAGGTTGCCGTCGAAATCGGGCGAGTCGGGGCGCAGGAGTCTCAGCTCGCGCAGAAAGAGCCACTGCCCGGCGAAGTTGCGCACGAGCGCCTCGGCGCGCGGGTCCTCCAGCATCCGGCGCACCTGCCGATCGAGCGTGGCCGGATCCTGCAGTTCGCCCCGGGCCGCCACCTCCAGCAGTTCGTCGTCCGGAATGCTGCTCCAGAGGAAGAAGGACAGGCGCGAGGCCAGGTCGAGGTCGGGCACGCGGTACGCCGCACCGGCCGCCACGGTGGCGGGCTCGCGCTCGAAGCGGAACAGGAACTGCGGGTCCACGAGCACGCGCGCCAGTGCGCGCTGGATCCCGGTATCGAACGTTCCATCGTCGCGGCCGGCACGGTAGAACTCGAGCAGCGTGCGCACGTCGGCGCTCGAGTCCGACACCGGACGGCGATAGGCGCGCGTCGCCAGCGTCGTCAGGATTCGTCTCGCGCAGGGCTCCTCGTCCGATACCGATGCCGGCGTGCAGATGAGGATGCGCCGGCGACTCGGCGTGTCGCCGGGGCCGGTGGGGTTGTGTGGGCCAGCGATCGTGATCTGCGTGACGCCCGGCGTGCGCGCCTCGACGTGGAAGATGCCGTCGGCGTCGCCCGTGCGGGTGCGCACGATGGGTGCGGCGGCAATCGTGCGGGGCCCGGCCGGCACGCGAATGCGCGTTGCGCCACGCCCCGTACCGGCCCGTGGAAAGGAGGGCGTCCTCGGGCACGGTGAGCCCGTCGATCACGGCGCTGCGCTGGCCGGGTGCGTCGAAGCCACCGGCCACGTCGAAGGCGACGAAGCGGCCCAGCACGTGGGGCGACTCGCTCACCCAGAGTCGCTTTGCCCCCGTTTC
>CAZDLW010000176.1:0-12116 GCA_964505975.1 uncultured Bifidobacteriaceae bacterium
GCTGCGTCGGCTTCGTCTTCAGCTCGCCGGCGGTGCCGATGAACGGGACCAGTGTGAGGTGGATGTAGATGGTGTTCTCGCGACCCACGTCCAGGCGGAACTGCCGGATCGCTTCGAGAAACGGCATGCTCTCGATGTCGCCGACGGTTCCCCCGATCTCGACGAGCACGACGTCGACGTCGCGGCCGGCCGTCCGGATGGCGTCCTTGATCTCGTTCGTGATGTGCGGAATCACCTGGACCGTGCGCCCGAGGTAATCCCCTCGCCGCTCCTTCTGGATCACGGAGAGGTAGATCTGTCCGGTGGTCCAGTTGCTGTTGCGCGTTGTCACCATGCTGGTGAAGCGCTCGTAATGCCCCAGGTCCAGATCCGTTTCGGCGCCATCGTCGGTGACGTACACTTCGCCGTGCTGGTAGGGGCTCATGGTGCCCGGGTCGACGTTGATGTACGGGTCGAATTTCTGGAGCGTCACCGTGTAGCCGTGGTCCTCGAGGAGCCGGCCGATGGATGCTGCTGCCAGGCCCTTGCCGAGGGAGGACACCACGCCGCCCGTCACGAAGATGTACTTCACCGGCCGCCCGTCAGTTGGGTGGATCATGCCGCCTCACGTGCGCGGCGCCGCTGTCACCTGGCGGCGGACGCGCTCAAGATCCTCCGGCGTATCGACGCCGATGGAATCATGCTGCGATTCAACCGTTCGGATGCGGAATCCGTGTTCGAGCGCCCGTAACTGTTCGAGCGACTCCGCGAGCTCGAGCGGCGTCTGGGGCAGCGCCGCGAGCGAGAGCAGGACGTCGCGGCGATATGCGTAGAGCCCGATGTGCTTGTAGACGCGCACGCGAGGCCCGATGGCGCCGTGGGCCGCCAGGTGCGGAATGCCGGCCCGGGAGAAATAGAGCGCATCCCCGGCAAGGTTCACCACGACCTTCACGATGTGCGGGTTCGTATAGTCCGCCGGATTGTCAATCTGCCGGCGCACCGTGCACATCTGCACGTGCGCCTCGGCGAGCAGCGGGGCGATGGCCTCCTCGACCGTCGTCGATTCGATGAGGGGCTCGTCCCCCTGGACGTTCACGAGCACGTCGCACCGCAGGTGACGGGCCACTTCCGCGACGCGATCGGTTCCGGTCCGGCAGATAGCTTCGGTGAGATGCGCGACGCCGCCGAATCCCTGCACGGCTGCCGCGACGCGCACGTCGTCCGTTGCCACGACGACGGCATCGACGCCGCGTGCGGCCGCGGTCCGACGGTACACGTGCTCGATCATCGGGCGCCCCGCGATCTCCGCGAGCGGTTTTCCTGGAAGGCGGGAGGACTCGTATCGCGCAGGGATGACGGCGACGACGTGCGCTGGCTGTGACGTTCTATCGAAGGGATCCGGGAACGCAACAGGGGGCACGGCGAATCATAACACAGCCACCGCTTGCCGCGACCGTTGGGAGGCCATCGATGCCGGCGTCTCCCGGGGGCGAGGACCAGCGTGGAGCCGGTCAGATTCTCACGAGCTTCACCTCGCGGACTCCCGTGGCCTGGCGCAGTTCGTCGAGCACCACGCTGGCGATCGGAGCCGTCTCGTCGACGATCACGACGCCGACGGCACGGCGACCCGAGCGCCCCAGCGCGAAGTTGCCGATGTTCACGCCATGCCGGCCGAGAATCGTGCCGATCTCGCCGATGACACCCGGCTGGTCGGTGTTGGCGATGACGAGCATCGTTCCTTCGAGGGTGGCTTCCACGGCGATGCCGTCGAGCAGGACCAGCCGCGGCGCCGTGTGTTCGAAGACGGCGCCCTCCACCCATCGTTCGCCTTCGTTGGTGAGCAGCTTCACGGACATGAGGCTGGTGTAGTTTCGCGCCCGCGTGCTGAGCGACTCGACGACCTCGATGCCGCGCTCGGCCGCCACCTGCCTGGCGTTGACCGGCGTGACGGCGGTGGAGAGAATCGGCCTGAAGAGACCCACGAGCACGGCGTTGGCCAGCATGTCGTGCCGATGCTTGACGAGCTCGCCGTAGTACCGGATGCCGACGGAGTGCGGCCGGTGGTCGTTCATCTGCGAGACGAACATGCCGAGCCGCTCGCCGAGCGCGATGAACGGCTGCAACCGCTTGAAGTCCTCCGCGGAGACCGACGGAAAGTTCACCGCGTTCCGGATCACGCCATCCTTCAGGAAGTCGCGCAGTGCCGCGGCGGTCTCGACCCCGACGAGCTCCTGTCCTTCGCGCGTGGACGCGGCAATGTGGGGTGTGGCAATCACCTGGGGCAGCGACTGCAACCGATAGTCGCGTGTCGGCTCCTGCTCGAAGACATCGAGCGCGGCACCGGCCACCAGGCCTTCGTCAATGGCGTTGGCCAGTGCCGTCTCGTCGACGAGATCGCCCCGGGCGGTGTTGACGATTCGTACGCCCCTCTTGGCGTGCGCGAGAAGGGCACCGTTGATGAGGTGATAGGTCTGGGCCGTCGAGGGCAGATGCAGCGAGACGTAATCGGCCCTGGCGAACAGATCCTCCAGCGACACGAGCTCGACTCCCAGATCCGTGGCCACCTGTTCGGCAATAAATGGGTCGTGCGCCAGAAGGCGCATGCCGAACGCCGCCGCTCGACGGGCCACCTCCTGGCCGATGCGCCCGAGACCGACGATGCCGAGTGTCTTGTCGCGGATTTCTTCCCCGACGAACTTCCTCTTCTCCCACCGGCCCTGCTTCATGGCCGCATCGGCAGCCGGCACGCGGCGCGCCAGGCACAGGATCAAGGTCATCGTCAGTTCGGCCACGCTGACGCTGTTGGCGCCGGGCGCGTTCATGACCACGATCCCGCGGGCGCTGGCCGCGGGCACATCGACGTTGTCGACGCCGGTTCCCGCGCGCGCGATCACCCGGAGCGTCGGCGCCGCGTCGATGAGCGCGGCCGTGACATTGGTGGCGCTTCGGACGATGATGGCGGCGGCGTCTCGCACGTCCCGGGCAAGCTGTTCGGGCGGCCGATTCGTCACGGCATCGACCTCCCAGCCCTCGGCACGCAGCAGTTCCAGCGCGGAAGCTGGAAGATCGTCAGCGACAACTATCTTCATGGTGATTGAGTGAGGCGGCTCTCGTGGGCCGGCACGTCGGAGCAGTGGCTTGGCGGTCCCGGGTCGTCTGAGCGACGACCGCCTGAAAGGCGGTACGTCGCATCGGTCGCCCGCGGGCGCTGCGGGCCGAGTGACACGCAAGTATAATCTGCGGCGGTCCGGTTCCGGCTGGCGGCACGCGCCGTGTCGACATCTCCGGCTGCGCGCAGGGACGGAAGGCGAGGGCGTGTAACGAACGCACTACGATGGTGCAAACTGCTAGAACGTTCCAGAAACCACGCAGAGCCACGGCTGTACGGGCCGCTTTTCCACAGGGTTTTCAACAGAAACTGTGAGTACCTCGACGCGTGGCTGCGGCATATTGCCCTAACCGGTAGAGGGCTCTTCCGCGTGTGTCGAGATGTCGCGAGGAGACTGCATGAATCGCAAAGTGACAGTGGTTGGAGGAGCTGGCAACGTCGGCGCGACCGTGGCGCGATCCCTTGCCGAACGCGGGCTGGCGGACGTCGTGATCATCGACATCGCGGAGCAGAAGGCAGCCGGCGTGGCACTCGACATCTACGAGACCTGTCCGATCCTCGGATCGGATTCCCGGGTCATCGGCGGGTCCGACTGGGACGCGGCGGCGGGCTCCGACATCGTCGTGGTCACCTCCGGCAAGCCGCGCAAGCCGGGCATGAGCCGTGACGACCTGGTGCGCGACAACTTCGAGATCATGAAGAGCATCGCCCCTAACATCGTCCGACATTGTCCCGACGCGATTGTCGTGCCAGTGGCCAACCCGCTCGATGCGATGTCACAGGCCTTGTTTCGGCTGACCAAGTTTCCGAGGGAGCGGGTCATCGGGATGGCGGGAGTCCTCGACTCGGCGCGAATGAGCACGTTCATTGCGATGGAGCTCAACGTGTCGGTCCAGAACGTGCACTCGTTCGTGCTGGGCGGACATGGCGACACGATGGTGCCGTTGCCCCGGTACTCGACGGTGGCCGGCATTCCAATTACCGAACTGCTGTCCAGGGAGCGCATCGACGCGATCGCGAAACGTACCGCTGATGGCGGCGCAGAGATCACGAAGCTCGTGGGCACGAGCGCCTGGTATGCGCCTGGACAGGCGGTTGCCGAGATGTGCGAGGCGATCCTGAAAGACAAGAAGAAGATCCTGCCGTGTTCGGTGTTCCTGCAGGGCGAGTACGGGATTCACGATCTGTTCGTCGGCGTGCCCGTGAAGCTCGGCGCGCGTGGCCTCGAGCAGATTGTCCAGATCACGCTGACGCCCGACGAAGACGCGGCATTGAAGACGTCCGCCGGCGCTGTGAAGGAGCTGGTGGACGTGATTGGTATGTAAATCTCGTGCCGCCGACGCCATCCGCGTCCTTGACGCTCGCGGCGGGCCTGACTAGGATATCCATCTCACATCCATCTCCAGTGAAAATCCACGAATATCAAGCCAAATTGGTGCTGGCGCGGTTCGGCGTTCCCGTGCCGCGGGGCGCAGTTGCCTTTTCCGCCGCGGAGGCCGGTGAGGTCGCGCGGCGGCTCGGAGCGGACCTGGACGTCGTGAAAGCCCAGATTCACGCCGGGGGCCGTGGCAAGGGAGGCGGGGTCCGCGTGGCCAGATCGCCCGAAGAGGTCGAGCGGATCGCCAAGGACATGATCGGCATGACGCTGGTGACCCGCCAGACCGGTCCCGAAGGCAGGACCGTGGGCCGAGTGCTGGTCGAAGAGGGCGTGCAGATCGAGCGGGAGCTGTATCTGAGTCTGCTGATCGATCGCGCTGCAGCCTGCCCGGTGATTATCGCGAGTGCCGCCGGAGGGATGGACATCGAGGAGGTGGCGGCGCGGTCGCCCGACAGAATCCTGCGCGAACATGTCAACCGCGGGACGGGTGTGCTGCCGTTTCAGGGGCGGCGACTTGCGTTCGCGATGGGACTTGGAGCGGCGGCTGCCGGCCGGCTGGTCACACTCCTCGAGTCGGTCTACCGTGCCTTCATGGAGACCGACGCCTCGATGATCGAGATCAATCCGCTCATTCTGACGAAGGGCGGCGACCTGCTCGCGCTCGACGCGAAAGTGACCTTCGACGACAACGCGCTCTACCGCCACCCGGACCTGCGCGACCTGCGCGACCTCAGTGAGGAAGACCCCCTCGAGGTGCAGGCGTCCAAGTATTCGTTGAACTACATCCGGCTCGAGGGCAACATCGGGTGCATGGTGAACGGCGCCGGTCTGGCGATGGCCACCATGGACATCATCAAGCTGGCGGGGGGGGAGCCGGCGAACTTCCTGGATGTCGGCGGAGGCGCGAGCGCCGACCAGATTCGCAATGCCTTCAAGATCCTCATGTCGGATGCGAATGTGAAAGCCGTGCTCATCAATATCTTTGGCGGGATACTGCGCTGTGACATCCTTGCCCAGGGAGTCATCGCCGCGGTCAAGGAGCTCAGGGTGCCGGTGCCCATCGTGATTCGCATGGAGGGCACCAATGTCGACGAAGGCAAGCGGCTGCTGCGCGACAGCGGCTTGAACTTCACGACCGCCGATTCCATGGGCGAGGCGGCACGTGCCGTTGTCGCGCTGTCGTCCCAGGCAGCGTAGACGGCTTGAACGGTTGGAATCCTAGTCGTGTGTCCACGAAATGGCTGGTGCACCGAGGGCGCCGATGCGCCCGGCCGGCAAGGCGCGACGACCGAGAATATTGGCCATCATTGGCCATATTTGAGGAAGGAGCAACGCAGCCGGCCGGGATGCAGCGGCGGCCGAATGCCCAGCTATTTCGTGGACACATCGCTAGCGAATGAGTCAAGTTTTGCAGCGGCCGTTCAAGCCGTCTCGCCCGCCCGGACTGCGGGCAGGAGATACCGCCACGAGCGATGCGGAGCCGCCGCCGCATGCTCGCGGGTTCGAGACGCAGCCTCGCTGCGCCCGCATTGTTCACGAACGCTCGCGCGTTCGTTCATAACGCGCCGGCGGCAGGCTATTTGTGCTGCCGCCGGTTTCGACGCCGCGCTCCGCGCGGTGCTCAAGACGTCGCCCGGGCTAGCCCTGAGCGAAGGCCCGAGAATCGGGCCTGAGTCGAAGTCCGAAGGGCGGACTATTCTCTCTCGTCCATGAATAGTCCGGGCGAGAGACAGGTGGTGTGGTGATGGTGAACGTCGTGATCGGGCGCGGGCCAGAGGCAGGGCGTTGGCTGTTCTTCTAGATCGGAATACACGGCTCGTCGTGCAGGGGCTGACCGGCCGCGAGGGGACGTTTCATGCAAAGGCCGCTGCCGCATATGGCACCACCGTCGTCGGCGGCGTGACGCCTGGGAAGGGCGGGGCGATCCATGAGGGCTGGCCGATCTTCAACAGCGTGCACGAAGCCATCGCCGAAACGGGGGCCAATGCGTCGGTCGTCTTCGTGCCGCCTCCTGCCGCCGCGGATGCCATCATGGAGGCCGTCGACGCCGGCATGCCGCTGGTCGTCTGCATCACCGAGGGGATCCCGACCGCGGACATGCTGAAAGTCCTGACGTTCATGGCGGGTACGCCAACGCGCCTCGTCGGACCCAATTGCCCGGGGATCATCACGGCCGGGCAGGCCAAGGCAGGTATCATTCCCGGGCACATCTGCCGGGAAGGAAGCATCGGCATCGTGTCCAAGAGCGGGACGCTCACCTACGAAGCCATCCACCAATTGTCGCAACATGGTCTGGGGCAGACGACGTGCATCGGCATTGGCGGCGACCCGCTGATTGGGACGAGTTTCATCGATGCGCTCAGGCTGTTTGCCAAGGATACGGACACGGAGGCCGTGATCCTGATCGGCGAGATTGGCGGGACGGCTGAACAGGAGGCGGCGGCGTTCATCGCGCGCGAGTTCCGGAAGCCCGTCGTAGGGTTCATCGCCGGGCGGACGGCCCCGCCCGGCCGGCGGATGGGGCATGCTGGAGCGATTATCGCGGGCGGGCAAGGGACGGCAGCCGAGAAGATGGAGGCACTGGCCGCTGCCGGCGTCCACGTGGTGAACAGCCCGGCCGAGATGGGCGGCAGAATGCGCGAGGTGCTCGGGCGCTGATTTTGAGCTCACGTGAGTTGCGGCAGGGCGGCGACCGACGACTCGCGCGAGACGAGTGGCGCAAAACGCATCCGCAGCGTGAACACCGAGCTGGGTTGCGGGACCCAGCTCGGGTCGTTGGCCACGGGCGAAGGATGCGTTTTACCGCGCGAGTGGTCGGGAGCCGCCCTGCCGCAACTCGCGTGAGCTCCGCGGATCATGTCCTCCCGGCCGCGAACGGATACGTATGCAACTTACTTTCGCCATTATCAAACCCGACGTCGTCCAGCGCCGGCTCACCGGTACGGTCCTGTCGCGGATCGAGGCCAAAGGGTTCGGCATCCGGGCCATGCGTATGCACCGCCTGACGAAAGCGGAAGCGGAAGGCTTCTATGCCGTGCACCGCGAGCGGGCGTTCTTCGACGCGCTCACGGATTTCATGTCCTCGGGGCCGTGTGTCCTGCTCGCCCTGGAGGCCCCCGGCGCGATCGCGCAGTGGCGGGAGGCCATGGGTGCAACGGATCCAGCCAAAGCCGCTTCGGGCACGCTTCGAAACGAGTTCGGGACGTCCATCGAACGGAATGCGACGCACGGATCGGATGCCCCCGACACGGCGGCGTTCGAGCTGGGATACTTCTTTCGCGGCATGGAACTCCTCGAAACGCGGTAGCACGGGGCCCGGCGCCGCAGACCGGCCTGAAATCCTCACGAACGGTCTCTCCGACGCGGCCTGCGCCTCAGACACGAGATTCCGTCGTGGCACGGTCCCGAAAGACGGAGGTCGTCAGGGCCGCTTTACAGCGCCCGGCCGGAGTAGGATCGCGGTCATGGGACGCCTGCTCATCATCGTGGGCCTGCTCATTGCGGCCATTGGTCTGCTCGTGACCATGGGGCTGCCGATCGGCCGGTTGCCGGGTGATTTCACCGTGCGGAGAGGGAGCTTCACGTTTTATTTTCCGTTGATGACCTCGATCATCGCGAGCATCATTCTGACGCTCGTCATGATGTTTCTGCTCAGACGCTGAGCGGTGTCCGTCCGGGGCGGGTCGACGTTCACAGTCTGGAGACAAGCGCGTGCCCTCCATCAAAGCCGACAAATGGATCCGCCGCATGGCGCTCGAGCACGGGATGACCCCGGTCGTGCGCTGGCAGCCAGAGCCCGGCGTCGGAAGGCCTCCGGGCCTACTCGTCCGGCTGGAAGCACTTCCATCTGGCGGGGGCCGACACCCGCCGATGCAATCCTGCCTCCCGCTACCGGCCATCGGCCGGCACCTTTTATAATTGGGCAGTACGTGCGCACTCGACTCGACATTCAGACCGAGACCCCCTCCGCCTAGATGGCCCGCACAGAGCCCGCGCGCGGCATGCGCGACTTTCTTCCGGCTGATGTGCGGCGCCGCGAGTACGTCATCGGCGTCATCCGGCGTGTGTACGAGCGGTATGGATTCGAACCGCTGGAGACGCCCGCCGTCGAGAACCTCGAGACGCTGATGGGCAAGTACGGCGAAGAAGGCAACCAGCTCATCTTCAAGATTCTCAAGCGGGGGGAACATGAGGCCACTGGACAGGCGGATCTGGCGCTGCGGTACGACCTGACCGTCCCGCTGGCACGGGTCATCGCGCACCACCAGGGCACCTTGCCCCGCTTCTTCAAGCGGTACCAGATTCAGCCCGTGTGGCGTGCAGACCGGCCGGCCCGGGGGCGGTTCCGGGAGTTCTACCAGTGCGACGTGGACTCGCTCGGCTCCACGTCGCCCGCCGTCGAGGCCGAGTTGTGCGCGGCCGTGTCGGATGCGCTGGCGGAGCTGGGATTCGCCGACTATGTGATCCGGGTGAACCATCGTCAACTCCTGACGTCCATGCTGAATGCGATGGGCGTTCCCGAGCCCCTGCACGGAACGGCGCTCGTCGCGCTCGACAAGCTCGACAAAGTCGGCATCGACGGAGTGAGATCCGAGCTGGGCGCGCGGGGGCTCCCTGAGGAGGTGGCATCGCGGGTCTCGGCGTTCTTCGGAACGGTGGATGGCCTGGACAGCGTCGGGGCGCTGCCCGATGGATTTCTGGATGCGGCGGGCAAGGCGAGCCTCGAGACCGTTGCCGCGATCATGGGCTATCTGGAAGGGACGAGCGCGCGCAGCCGCATCCGGTTCGATCCGAGCCTGGCGCGCGGGCTGTCGTACTACACCGGTGCGATCATGGAGATCCATGTGGCCGACCTCGCCGGCAGCCTGGGCGGGGGGGGACGCTACGACAACCTGGTGGGCATGTTCCTGGGCCAGACCATTCCTGCGTGTGGGTTCTCGCTGGGCCTCGAGCGCATTCTGGTCGTCATGGCCGAGCGCGACATGTTCCCCGCTGCGCTCGCCGGGAGCCCGGCGGACGTGATGACCGCGGTGTTCGATGCGGCGGGTCTGCCATACGCGCTGCGGCTGGCTGCCTCGCTCCGCCGAGGTGGGTTGCGCGTGCTCGTCTATCCCGAGGCCGACAAGATCGGCCGACAGCTCAAGTACGCTGATGCGCGGGGCGTTCGATTCGTCGCGATTCTCGGGGGCGACGAAATCGCTGCCGGCACGGTCACCGTGAAGGATCTCACGGCGAAGACGCAGCACACCTACGACCAGTCCGCGGCCGGCGCGGCGATTCTCGAGGCATTGAACGGACGTGACTGAACCACTGGGCGAGCTCACCCGCACTCACACGTGCGGGGCCCTCCGGCCCGACGACGTTGGGGCCGACGTCGTGCTGCTCGGGTGGGTGCACCGCGTGCGCGACTTGGGCGGCGTCCTGTTCGTCGACGTGCGCGACCGCGACGGCGTCACGCAGGTCGTCTTCGACCGGGACGACGAACTGCAGATGGGCAAGGCCAAGCGCCTTCGATCCGAGTTCGTGATCGCGGCCTGTGGCCGGGTGCGGCGACGCTCGCCCGACACCGTCAATCCGAAGATCGTCACAGGCGAGGTCGAGGTGGCCGTGCGCCAGCTGCGGATCCTCAGCGAGGCCAAAACTCCTCCGTTTCCAATCGCCGACGAGACGCCCGTATCCGAGGACGTCCGGTTGAAGTACCGGTATCTCGATCTTCGCCGGCCCCGTCTGCAACAGAACATCGTCCTGCGTCACCGCGTGACCAGTGCGATTCGACGCTACTTCGACGCGAACGGGTTTCTCGAGATCGAGACGCCAATCCTCAACAAGTCGACGCCGGAGGGGGCCCGGGACTACCTCGTGCCGAGCCGCGTACACCCTGGCGAGTTCTACGCGCTGCCGCAGTCGCCGCAGCTGTTCAAGCAGATCCTCATGGTGGCGGGAATGGATCGCTATGTGCAGATCTGCAAGTGCTTTCGTGACGAGGACCTGCGCGCCGACCGGCAGCCCGAGTTCACACAGGTGGACGTCGAGATGTCGTTTGCGCGGCCGGAGACGATCTTCGGGATGATCGAGCCGCTCATGGTCGACATTCTTGCCGTGATCGGACGTCGAGTGGAGACTCCCTTCGCGCGCATGTCGTACGCCGACGCCATGGCGGTGTACGGGACCGACAAACCGGACCTCCGCTGCGGAATGCCGATTCAGGACCTCCGTGCGCTCTTCCGTGAGTCGAGCTTTCGAGTCTTCAAGCAGATCGTCGCCGAGGGCGGCACGGTCCGCGGATTCGTCGTCCAGTCGGCCGGGGCCTACTCGCGCAGCGAGGTGGACGGCATTGTCGACCACGCCAAAGCGCTCGGCGCGACGGGCCTCGTCTGGGCACGACGTGCCGAGGATGGCAGTCTCACCAGCTCCATCATGAAGGCGATGGGCGAGGACGCCGTCAGGCAACTGCTGGATGTCACGGGTACGGCGCGCTGCGGCCTGTTGCTCGTGGCGGCGGGAGAGCCGGACGCGACCTCGAAGCTGCTGGGCCAGTTGAGACTGATGCTGGCCGGACGCAACGGCCTGCTCAACGAGGCCGACTTCGCGATCACCTGGGTCGTGGACTTCCCGTTGCTCGAATGGGACGCGGGCGAGCGGCGCTTCGTCTCGCTTCACCATCCGTTCACATCCCCACATGACGAGGATGTGGAGCGGCTCGAGACCGACCCAGCGAGCGTGCGGGCCAAGGCGTACGATCTCGTGCTGAACGGGAGCGAGATCGGCGGCGGCAGCATCAGGATTCACGACGCTGGGCTGCAGAGCCGGATCTTCTCGCTGTTGAACATCGGCGCCGAAGAGGCGAAGACGCGGTTCGGGTTCTTCCTCGAGGCGCTCGAATACGGCACACCGCCGCACGGCGGGATTGCCCTCGGCCTCGACCGCATCGTGGCCTTGCTGGCGGGGGAGGGGTCCATCCGCGACGTCATGGCGTTCCCCAAGACCGCGACGGCGGTGGATTTGATGTCCGGTGCGCCGTCGTCGGTGGACGCCCGGCAACTCAGGGAGCTGCATATTTCGATTCGACCATGAAGAAGATCGCACTGCCGCAGGCGGGACTCGAGACGCTCTATGGAGCGCACGACACCAATCTCAAGCACATCGAGACACTCCTCGATGTCGAGATCCGAACGCACGGTGACGAGCTGATCGTCGAAGGCGAGCGCGCGGACGAGCGGCGCGTCGAGCAGATCTTCGAGCAGTTGACGACGTTGATGCGGGAGGGGTACGAGCTGACCAACGGCGACATCAAGACCGCCGCGGAGCTCCTGGCGGAGAACGCCGATCTGGATCTGCGCGACTACTTCGGAAAGACGGCGGAGCGACAATGGACACGCCGGCGAATCCATCCGAAGAGCGTGAACCAGCGGCGATATCTGGCGTCCATCGACCAGCACGACATCGTCTTCGGCGTCGGACCGGCGGGAACGGGGAAGACGTACCTGGCGATGGCGCAGGCGGTGACGTATCTGCTGGCCAAGAAGGTGAGCCGAATCATCCTCGCGCGGCCGGCGGTCGAGGCGGGCGAGAAGCTGGGCTTCCTTCCCGGCGATCTCCAGGAGAAGGTCAACCCGTCTTCCAGAGAAGCGACGTTCAGCCCCCAGGAAC
>CAZDLW010000177.1:0-12056 GCA_964505975.1 uncultured Bifidobacteriaceae bacterium
GAAGTTGCCGCCGCCACCGCCCCGCCCGCCCTCCGGGCCAATGGACTGAAATTCGCGGGCGGCCACAACGGGCGCCCCGCGACCAACGCTCGTGACGCCACGTGCTGTGGATTGCTGTGCCGCCACCGGCGACCCGATCGGGATGGCTACTGCCGTGCCAATCAGGATGGCCGCCGCCGCCCACGCGGCGATCCGAAGTGAATGCCTCATACGTCCTCCGAATCGACTCCGTTGAGTGTATCGCGCCTCGAACGCGCCCGCTCCTGAAGAGTTTCTGAACGCGCCGTCAGGAGCGCTCCCCTGGTGATGCCATGATGCCGGATGGTGTAATCCCTGCTGCCCGCCCGGTCGGGAGACCCCGTGTTCCGTCCCGTATTTGCCTGGTCACAGGCGCTCCAGTGTATCGCGTTCAGGCCGTTGCCTCACATGACCGCGCTCAGCCCGAGCGATTCCGCGCAACCCCCCGACCGAGACGCCCCGATCGAGCCGGGGGGCACGGGCATCGGGTTGGCCGCTCCGCGGGACCTCGCCCCGCGGAGCACCAGGGCGCGAAGTACATACGAACATTGAACGTGGTTCGTTGACCGAAAGTCTCGAAACTCCGCGGCCGACTCCAGCGAGACGGCTGCTCATCCGCTTGTTTCAGCACCCCCAGATCGTGTACGCCTGGTCGTGCGGACGTACCCCTGCGTCTCGCTCCCGACGACATCGCGCGGTAAACGCATCCTCCACCGGCTGCCAGCGACCCGAACTGGGTCCCGCAACCCAGCTCGGTCCTCACGCTCCGGATGCGTTTTGCCCGACTTCTGTCGCGCGAGTCGTCGGTCGCGTCGCCGCAGGGGCACGTCCACACGACATGCCACCAGGTGAGTGGCACGAGTTGAAACCACGGATACGCAGGAGACGGCTTGAACGGCGCGAATTCATGCAACAAGTCAAGTTTTCCAGCGGCCGTTCAAGACGTCTCGCCCGCACGGAGTACGGGCAAGAGATGCTGCCACCTAGCGAGGCGGAGCCTCGCTAGGTGGTACAGTGATCCGGGCATGACGACACCAGCGGACACGGTGGTCACCGCCGCGCTTCTCGTGATCGGCAACGAGATTCTCTCGGGGCGGACGAAGGATCGAAACATCGGGTACGTCGCCGAATTCCTCACCGACATCGGGATCGATCTGAAGGAAGTGCGCGTGATAGCGGACGAGGACGCAGCGATCGTGGCCGCGCTGAACGCCCTCCGTGAGCGCTATACGTACGTGTTCACAACCGGCGGGATTGGTCCCACGCATGACGACATCACCGCCGACGCCGTGGCCCGGGCAGTGGGAGTGGCCATTGACGTTGACCCGCGGGCGGTGGCGCTGCTCCGGGAGCGGCTCGCCGCACTCGGCACGGAACTGAACGAGGCGCGCATGCGCATGACGCGCATCCCCGCCGGGGCCGAGCTCGTGCCGAACCCGATCTCGGCGGCACCCGGCTTCTGGATCGGCAACGTCATCGTCATGGCCGGCGTACCATCCATCATGCAGGCCATGCTCCAGGAGGTCGCGCCCAGGCTCAGGACCGGGGCACGGATCCTGTCCGAGACGGTCCGGGCCGACCTGCGCGAGGGGGACATCGGCACCGATCTGGGACGCGTCGCCGCCGCGCATCCCGGCGTCTCGATCGGCAGCTATCCGTTCATGGACGAGACGCGCACGCCGAACACACACATCGTGCTGCGAGCGCGCGACGCAACCCAGTTGGCGGCCGCGCGGCAGCAGGTCGAGGACATGCTGCGCGAGGTACGACGCGTCCTGGAGCGGGCGACGCCCCGGCCCTGAGCGTTCGCGCCAGCCTGAGCCACACCCGCGCGATCGGGTGGACCGCTCTGCGACCCGTCACGCGAATTCTGTACTCGTGTGTCCCAACCGCATAGCGGTTCTTGCCGCGCGAAGCGCGGCAGAACATACTGGCAACCAGCCGAGAGGCTCTGCGGGGATATCAAGGGGGCAGAGCCCCTTGGCTGGTCCCGCTCGCTCTTCAGGGTCGGGGTGCCACTTCGTGCACGACGGAGGACTCTGGGCCGGCAGCCTCTTGAAACGACCTGGCGGCACCGGCCCCGAGGGGATCTTCCGCGCACATCCGCCCAGGAACACCGTCAGCGCGCGTACGAGCTCACGGGGGGGAGCCGCGCGCCGGTGCCCGCTCGAGGCGCCTCTCCGGCGACGACAGGAATGCGCAGCGTGCCGATGTCGTCGATGGTCGCCTCGATCAGCTCGCCGGCCCTCAAGAACCGCTGCTCGCCACGGACCGCAGTTCCCATCCCGACGCCCCCGGACGTGCCGTTGTTGATCACGTCGCCGGGAAAGAGCGTGATGATGGACGAGGCGTACTCAATCAGCTCGTACAGGGAGTGAATCATGTCCCCGGCGCGGGCTTCCTGCATCCTGGTGCCGTCGACGCTCAGTGTCTGTCTGAGCTCCTGCATCGGGTCGCCGTAGAACTCCTTCGGGACGATCCACGGTCCCATCGGCGCGAACGTGTCGTGCCCCTTGCCGACCAGCCAATCGGTCTGGAACGGCGCGCCGCCGGGAGGCCGCCCTCCGCGATCGGAGATGTCGAGCGAAATCATGTATCCGAAGATGTACTCCTGGGCTTCGGCAGCCGAGACATACTTCGCCGCACGTCCGATGACGGTGGCGAGCTCCACCTCCCAGTCGATGCGATCCCGACCGTAGGGAAGCACGACCGCATCGCCCTGTCCGATGACCGCACCGCGGCTCGGCTTGAGGAAGAGGTACGGGACACCCCGGTCCTCGCGCCGCGCGCGGCGGGCCGCCGCGATCTCGTCGGGCGTGCCGGTCTCGTTGACGTGGCTGTAGAAATTGACCGCCGCATTCAGGATCTTTCCCGGATACAGGATGGGCGGCAGCGTCCGCACGGCTGCCACGTCGTACACGTATTCCGGTCGCGGCGACGAGGCGAGGCGACCGCTGCTCACGAGATCGGTGACGATCTCGTAGAGGCGTCGCTGCATGCCATAGTGGTATCGATCGATCAGCTCGAGCATGTCGGCCGGCATCGGGACCTTCGGGTAGATCGGGTTGCGCTCGAGCGCCGCGTTCGCAGCCAGGAGCTCGACGACCAGCGCATCCCGCAGCACGAGCCCGACCCGCGGAACACCCCGAATCTCGAAGGTGCCGAGCTTGAACGGCTCCGCACTGGTCATCCCCGATCCGCCCTGCGCCTGGAGCGTGCCGGTGGGCAGGGCCGTGACAAGCAGGACTATCGCAAGAGCAAGTCTGATCTTCATGGTGTTCCTTCCCGTGACGGCGAAGACCGCGGGTCCGCGGTCCTGCACGCGGATGGTTTGTCACTGGAGACACCGGTGTCAAGCGCGCTGAGCCGACGGAGTCCCCGGGGGTGGGAGTCAGATCCAGCGCAAGGAACGCCGCTGTCCCCCTTCACGCGCGGCCAGCCCTCTCGGGACGGCTGTGAAGCCGGCCCCCACAGCTGGCGTGTCTACCTCGCCCAGCGACCGGAGCCAGCCAGATACGCGCGGGCGTCCTCGGCCGTCATCAACGGGACGACCTTGTCGGGATCGACGCGCACCATGAGGTAGGTGATGTGATCGTCGATCCGGGTGAACTGGTGCCCCGTGCCGGCAGGAATGACCAGCACGTCGCCGGTCTGGAGATCCTGCGTCTGCGCGTTGCGGATGTCGGTGGCATTGTGTCCCGGACCATTCAGCAGCGTGACGTTGTAGTTGTCCGCCGGCCGTGGCTGGCTGCCCACGAGGTCGGGACCGGTCCGGTGCGATCCCGAACCGCTCATGATGTAGTAGACCTCCGTCACGAGCGAATGTTCGGCCACCGCACCGGGCGACGCCAACGGACCACGATGCACGATGGCGATCTGGACGTTGGCCTTGCCGACGTCCACGGATCGCACCTGCTGATCGATGGCGTCGCGCGTCAGGAATTCCTGTACTTCACCCGTCGTGACGTGCGTCGCCAGGCACCGGTTGCAACTGGCGACCACATGATCGCCAGCCCACGAGGTCACCAGCGTCAGCGTCCCGAGGGTCGACACGAAGATACAGAGTGAGACAGCGGTTCGCATGGCCGACCCTCGCTCGAAGAATCGATGAACAGTGACGCGGACTACCGCAGGCGTACCCGCACGGTGCCGAGCACGTTGATGGGTTCGCCCGGATACATCTGCGTAGTGTACAGGGCGGAGGCGAAGTACTTGGTGTTCGTAAGGTTGTTCACGTTCAGCGCGTACTCCACCGGCCCCCGGGCGTACCGGAGCGCCACGTTCACCAGCCCGTAACGGTCGATCGCCACCTGATTCGTGCGGTGGGAGAAATGGCTGCTCAACGCTCTCACGCCAACCGCCATGCCCAGACCGTTCACCCAGTCGTAGGAGGTCCACACGCTGAGCGTGTGGCGCGGCGCGAACTCGGGCGTATTGCCGGTGAGATCCTGCGTCGCGCTGACGACGAAGGAGGTGAACTCGGCGTCGGTGAACCCATAGCCTCCGGTCACACGCCAGTTCGACGCGAACGTCGTCGACACGTCGGCTTCGAAGCCCCGCGAGCGCACTTCCCCCGCCTGCTCGAAGAACCCACCCGGACGCGAGAAAGGTACGTTCTCGCGCACGAGGCGATAGACCGCCGTGTTGAGCTGCACGCGATCGCCGACGAAGCGCACGCGCTGCCCGAACTCGAACTGCGTGCCCCGTTCAGGATCGAGCGTGGTCCCGTCGGGCTGCACCTGAGCCAGCGGCCGGAACGAGCTGGCGTACGACCCATAGAGATCCAGCGCTGGAGCGGGCTGATACACGAGGCCCGCCCGGCCCGTGAAGGCCTCCGCGTCGAACCGGCCGACGCCAGCGCTCGGCGACGGCGTCAGCACGCCGTCGACGTTGTTGTCGCGCCACATACGCCGCCGGAAGATGTCGTAGCGCCCCCCGAGCAGCGCTTTCACCTGCGACGTGAGCGTGAGGTGATCCTGGAAGTAGAAGGCGTTCGTATTGTTGGTGAAGTAGTCGATTCGTCCGAGCGGCAGGTTCAGATCCGGCTGCGTCTCGACGGGATTGAAGAGATCGATGGGCTCGGCATCCGCAACGCCACCGCCGGGCGCCCGGTGCGTGTCGTTGTGAAAGCGCTGCCCTTCCCAACCGGCAACGAAGCTATGTTCCAGCCCCAGCCGGACACGGCCTGTCACTTCGGCAATGTTCGTGAGAGGCCGCCGATGGTGCGTGAACTGCAGGTACTCCCGCATCACCGTGCTCGGCGACTCCACCCACAGGAACTCCGCAATCAGATAGTCGTCGTTGACGTGCCGGTACGAGAGGGTGTTGCGGAAGCCAATCGAGTTGCCGAGCTGCCGTGCGTACGCAATCTGCAGGTTGTGATCGTTGGCGGTGGCCTGGTCCCGGGGCGTCCGGTAGTTCCGGTCGCGCGGCACGTCGGGGAACGTCCCACCGGGCAAGAGGGGAATCCCTGCGTCACCAGCAACGCGATCGCGGTTGTAGGTGTAGTACACGTTGACCTGATCCTGCTGGCCGATGCGCCACGCCACGGAGGGCGTGACGCTCACGCGCGTCGCGTCGTTGTGACGGTACCCATCCCGCGATTCGAGGCCCGCATCGAGACGATACAGCACGCTGTCGTCGCCGAGACGCCCCGTGGCACCGAACGTCCCGCGACCGGTCTTCCAGCTCCCGGCAGCGACTGAGAAGTCGTACGCCGGCTGTGCGGACGGCTTCTTGCGGATCAGGTTGACCGTCGCGCCAATCGCCCCCCCGCCATACAGGGCCGACGACGGCCCCTTCAACACCTCGACACGCTCGATATTGGTCAGTTGCGTGTTGATGCGATTGCCCTCGTTCCGGACGCCGTCGACGAGCTGAACGGCCTGCGATGGAAACAAGTCGAGGAACCCGCGGAAGGTGTACCCCTCATAGATGCCGTACTGGGTGAACGCGTGCACACCACTGACGTTCTGCAGGGCAGCCACGAGGTCGTTGGCACCCTGCTCCTGGATCACCCGCTCCGGAACACCGTGGACCGTCATTGGCAGCTCACGGATGGGAAGCGTTGTCTTGCCGGTGGCCACGGTTCCGGCCAACGCGCCTTGCACGGTGACATCTTCAATTACGCCGGCCACCTGCAACGTGGCGGTGAGGGATTGGGGAGCCGCTCCTGCCACTACCGGCAGGCTCCAGGGTGCGAAGCCCGGCGCTTGAATCAGCAGGACGTATTCGCCGGGCACAACCTGCTCGAACGTGAACGTACCGTCGGCCCTTGAACGCACCGCCCGCGAACGCGGCGTTCCCGCAGCCGTCAGGGTAACTTCGGCGTTGGCGACAACTCCGCCTTGCGCATCGACGATTCGGCCGGACACCGAAGCCGCTTGCGCCCACGCCATGTCCACGACGCCACACAGTGCCGCCAGTACGAGTGCCGGCAGGAAACGAGCCATGACCATCGAATCACCTCATGCGAAAAAATTCACACGATGCTAGTCGAGAGGAGGGCGTCCGATTCCTGAAGACTTCCTGAAGTCTTTGTCAGGCGAAATCTGACGCGATTCTGAAGAAGCGTTCAGGAAATTGTCAGAATTGCATTGGACGGCGCGCGAAGCGCGGGGGCAACCCGCCAAGGGCTCTGCGGGGATATCAAGGGCGGAAGCCCTTGGCTGGTTCCTCAACGTGCGTTTCGGTCGCATCGCAGCCAACGGGCCAGCGCACCGCGCCCGGCTCCACGGTGTCACACGGCGATCACACGGGCCTGTTAGGATTCACCCATGCTCAAGCCGCTTTCGATCGCTCTGGGTCTGGCGTGTGTCGTGGGCTGCGGCTCACCGGGGGGCGGATCGGAGCACACCCGCGGACACGGGACACCTGCGTCGAACATCGCCCACCGCGGGGCGTCGGCCTATGCACCCGAGCATACGCTGGCGGCCTATCGTCTGGCCATCGAGCAGGGTGCGGACTATGTGGAACAGGATCTTGCCGTGACGAAGGATGGTGTGCTGATCTGCCTGCACGACGACTCGCTGGAGCGCACGACGAATGTCGCGGAGGTCTTTCCGGATCGTGCGTCGGTCGATCCCGTGAGCGGCGAGCGGCGCTGGCTCGCGGTGGACTTCAGGCTGGCCGAGATCAAGCAACTCGACGCCGGCAGCTGGTTCGACGCGCGGTTCGCCGGCGAGCGCGTCCCGACGTGGCAGGAGGCCGTTGAGACGGTCGGGACAGCCGCGGGCCTGTATCCCGAGCTCAAGAGCCCTGCCCTCTATCAGGATCGCGGCATCGACATGGTGCGTCTGTTCGCAGAGTCGCTGCGGGAGCTCGGCCTGGACTCCGCTCCAGCCGACCGCCTCATCGTTCAGTCGTTCGACGACCGGGCCATACGAGCGCTCTCGCTGGCGCTGCCTGCCGTCGCCCGGGTGTTCCTGATCGGTGCGCGCGATGGACACCGTTGGCTGACGACCGACGGCCTTGCCGAGATTGCGACGTTTGCCACCGGCATCGGCCCGAGCAAAGTGCTGCTCGACGGACGCCCGGAGATCGTGCGCGCCGCGCACGAGGCGGGGGTCACCGTGACGCCGTACACGTTCACATCGAAGTCACCAACCCGATTCGCCGATGTGCGCGAGGAGATGCGGTACTACCTCTACGATCTTGGCGTGGATGCCGTGTTCACGGACAACCCGGATTTGTTTCCCCGGACGCACACCGGGCAACCAGACAACGGCTCTCGCCCTTGATATCACAGCAGTGGCCATGACCCGGGGTCACCCCGCAGCATGAAAATGAGGCTTGTGGCGGCCCTGTGTCATGGCCGCGAGACGCCTAGGGTGTACACACTTCTCGACACGCCAGCACTCGCGAACCGGCCGGACGGCAGCAGCGGGCCGGTGATCACGCAGTGATCACACGCTGCCTGGCACTCGCACCCGCGCTACACCTGCTCCTCGGGTGACTCGGACCCCGCCCACGAGCCGCTGCGGAAGAGGGTCAGCGCCACGTCGACGTTGCGGCGCAACGCCTGCCGGATGGCCGGCCAGCTCTTCTCACACCGCACGAGTGTCTTCCAGGAATACAGGTGCTTCGGCCGGTGGAAGTCGCTGTTGGCGACGTCCGGATAGTGCTTGAGGCTCGTCACCGAGAAGAGATCACCCCTGTTGGCTGCTTCCCACACATCCACCAGATCCGACAGTTCCTCGCGATGATCCCACAGGTAGCACGTGCTGATCTCGATGCGGCGCGTGGTCCGATGATTGTCGATGACAGGCGATGCTGAGCGCCCCTTGCCGTCGAATCTCATGGAGGATCTCGGAAGCAGACTGATCGGCACTGATTGTAGCGTGAGATTCCGAGCGCGATGATGTGCGAGTTCTTCTTTCCGCGGAGACGGTTCTGTGTGATCTACGCGCCAGGAAGGACGAGCAGGCCGTACCGTGCGAGGGCCCGCGCTCCCTGGACCCGGATGTCCTCCAGGTACGCCTCGAAATCCGATTCCCTGACGCCGAAGGCACAGCGGCCCAGCGTGACCAGTCGTCCGGCGCCTGCCAGCAGATCCCGCTTCATCAGGATGTGGTCGGTGATGGCGATCGCGTCGAACCGGCCAGTCGAGCCGTACAGGTCCACAACCTCCGCGATGGACAGCTTTCCGTCGCTCCAGCGGGTGTGCACGTGGAAGTCACACAGCAGAAACGGCTCGTACCCAGGCATGCTGCAACCAGTTCACGATGCGCCCTACAGACGGGGGACTCATGCGTGGCGATGCGTATCCTGTCCCTCGCCGCGCTGTCGTGCTGGCGCGGCAGTTCTGACATCCACGTACGCCCTGTCCTTCGGCCGGTGGTATAGCAGTTCCGACACGAAGTTGCGCACGTACAATCGGAACACGGCGATTTTCCCCATGGTGATGTAGCGCCTCGCCGACGTATGAAGGTGGCACTCCCGGCACAACGTCACGTTGCCGACGGCGAGCAGCCGCCGGCCGATGTTCGTGTCCTCGCCGTGGAATTCGATCGACGTGTCGAACCCCCCGATACGTTCGAGCGCCTCGCGGCGCACGGCGAAATTCCCGCCGTAGAAGACCGCCCCCATGCGCAGAATGTGCTTGACGAGGAGCTGCGTGATTGGCGCAACCGTGAGGTCGTACGTCCGCACCAGGAACCGCCCCCACCAGTCCCAGTCGTAATACCGGTATGGACCGCACACGGCTACGAGGGCACGATCCCGGAGAAAGCGCCGCTCCACTCGCTCGAGCCAGGTCAGCGGCGCACGGCAGTCCGCGTCCACGTAGGCCAGGATATCGCCGGTAGCCGCACGGCGTCCTGTCTCGCGCGCGACCACGAGTCCTTTGCGCGGCTCGTCGACCACGCGTACGTGCGGGACCTCCTGCGCCACCGTGCGCGTCTCGTCGGTGCTCGCATTGTTGACGACCAGAATCTCGTCCGGAGGACGGGCTTGAGCCAACAGGGAATAGAGACAGGCAGGCAGCGTCGAGGCCTCGTTGTGCGCGCAGACAATGACGCTCACCCGCAGCGCCATCCCGATGCCCCCTGGAGAGTGGCCGCGCGGGAGAACGCCCACCCGGCTACGTCGCGCCACGAGCGTTCGGTGTGACGGACACATCGTGCGATGCCGGACCCCGCTGCGCACGACCGCGCAACGAGGCCGGCACCATGCCGCGGTATACCCACGTGCATATGAATCCAGCCTAGCGTGTGTGTGTAACGATTCGAGCACAGCCGATCGACAGGCGTGTCACAAGACGCGGCAACGTAACTTTCAGCGCATGGCGCCGATATCCTCCTCCTGACGAACGAAGCGGGCCGACACCCATGAATCCCACCCCTGTGCCAGACCACGGTAGGAGCGTCACGAACACGGAGGCCGCGCACGATCCGATCATACGCGCCGGCGTCTGCTACGCGCTTTTCGCCTACGACGTTGGTCTGGGCATCGATCTGAACGCCGCGGCGCCACTCGTACGGGAGCTCGCCCAGCGCGATGCCGTGAAACACCAGCGGCCGACGCCGCGCTATTTCAACTTCACCCAGCCTCCGTTACGCACGAGTCAGCAGGGTGAGCCGATCGCCGTCGGGCAGGTCGCCACGTTACCACGCGTCGAGATGGCGCTGTTCGACTTCGGCGCAGTGTCGGTGACGTATCAGCTGCCGATCGACGGTCTCCTCTCGGGGCTCCTGGTCCTCAGCGGCGATCTGTACGAGAACCGGGCGCTGCTGGACGATTCCCGGCAGCGGGTTGCGGGGCTGCTCGAGTCGATTGCGGCTGCCGTACACCGGCCACGAATCGCGGATTTCGTGGAGGATTACGCGATCTTCCAGATCGCCGCGCTCGACTCGCCACCGGGTGACAACACGACGGACATCATCGCATCCAACCGTCAGCGGTTGGCGCAGATCCTCCGCGCGGAAACACAGCCGCTCAGCACGGAGGAAGTCGATGACGCGCTCGCTTCGTGCATTGCGTACGCCCCTGGCGACGCCGTCATCATCGACTGGAACGGTGCGGTGCTCTTTCACAGGGACATCGACGACATCCTGGCGGTGCTGGAGTACGTCAATGTGGAACTCCTCGAACTGCGATGGCTCGACGATCAGCTCGATCTCGTGCTGAACCAGTCGTACGACACGCTCGCCCGTCGCGGCACCGAAAGACGCTGGCGGCGCAGCTTCCCGCTGATTCCCGATCGCGAGCTCCGGAGAATTGCGCAGCTGCAGATGGACAGCGCCATGCTGTTCGAGGGCGTCAGCAACGCGCTGAAGCTCATCGGCGACCAGTACCTGGCCCGTCTGTACCGTCTTGCTGCACAGCGCATGCACCTGCCGGAATGGGACGCCAGTATCCTGCGGAAGCTCCAAACCGTCGACAGCATCTATCAGAAGCTCTCGGATCAGGCGGCCACGCGGCGTCTGGAAGTCCTCGAATGGATCATCATCCTCCTCATCGCGCTGTCGATTGTGATGATGTTCATGTGACCGGCGCCCGCGCTAGTCCCACGTGCTCACCAGCTCGACGCCGCCGATCAGATCGGACCTGCTGGACGCTCACCGCCTGGAAGGCGGTGCGCTAGGACCTGGCACGTACGTGGGACTGAACGGCTCACCGCCTCATCGCCGGAGCTCATTGGGGCACCGGGAAGACGGCTGACCTGGTCGCGAGGGGGGGGGCGGGTGCCACGGATGTGGGTGCTGCCCCTGGGACGCGGAGACATTTGCACTAACCCCGGCCGACCCGGTAGAATCTGGGGACCGTGGTTCGCCCCATCTGCTGTCAGTGCGCCTGTTGTTGTACGAGGACCCACGGGGTCCCTGCGCTGACGGTCCTGGTGTTTGGGTAGAGCGATCGAAGACAGCCCATAACACGTGAGCGATCGAAAGCCTGGGACCCTGTCCCAGGCTTTTTTTGTGTATGCCAACCATTACCGCGCCCGATCTCGATGCCTCGCTGACGCTGCGGCTCGACCATCTTCGCGCCCTCGAAGCCGAGAGCATCCACATCTTCCGTGAAGTCGTCGCCGAGTTCGAGCGCCCGGTCATGCTGTATTCGATCGGCAAGGACTCGTCCGTCCTGTTGCGACTGGCTCAAAAGGCCTTCTTCCCGGGCCCCATCCCGTTTCCCCTGCTGCACATCGACACCACGTACAAGTTCCGCGAGATGATTCAGTTCCGCGACGAGATGGCCAGGGCGGTCGGCGCGCGACTGATCGTCCACACGAACCAAGAGGCCATTGCCGACGGAACCCAGCCGTTCAAAGTCGGCACGCAGCGCTGCTGCGGGCTGCTCAAGACGAAGGCGCTGCTCGACGGCCTCCAGGCTGGGAATTTCGACGCCGCCATCGGCGGCGCCCGCCGCGACGAGGAAAAAAGCCGGGCCAAAGAGCGTGTGTTCTCGCATCGCTCCGCGGGCCACGTGTGGGAGCCGCGCAAGCAGCGCCCCGAATTGTGGCAGCTCTATAATACGCGCGTAAGGACGGGCGAAACCATGCGCGCATTCCCCCTGTCGAACTGGACCGAGATCGACGTGTG
>CAZDLW010000178.1:0-12055 GCA_964505975.1 uncultured Bifidobacteriaceae bacterium
GTCCTCGAGCGAGTCGAGAATGCTGCGGTCGGCGGCCATGCGGGCCCGGCGCTGCGCGGCCGTTCCGGGCCGGCCGAACAGCCGCTCGAACACGATGCGCGGGTTGATCTCCATCGGCATCGGCGTTGTGGCGTTCTTCCACGAGATGGTGTTCATGTACGCGCAGCTGTAGGACGGGTCGCACCCGCCAATCCAGCCCGTGAAGTCCTCCGTTGCCAGTTCGAGCGACCGCATCGGGGTTTCGGTGCCGATCTGGTCGGCGATGACCTGGTCGATCGTCACGCCCACGTGCACGTCTTCGGCGAGCGTGCGCTTGGGGATGGCGCCGCTCAGCCACGCCGCCACCGTGGTCGCATGACCGTCGAGCGGGTCGCACAACTGCGAGACCACGGTCAGGTGCTTCTTGAACTCCGCCATCGGCTGCAGGATGGGGGAGAGCTCGAAGTCGTGGCCGACGGTCGCCGGATCCCAGAACCCCGGGCGCTCACCGAGTGGAACGAATACCACACCGAACCGCCGGACGGGATTGGCGGCCGTCCGCGCCGTGGCGGTCAGCGCAGGCACCATCGCATCGAGGAACGGAAGGGCGAGCGTCGCCCCCAGTCCGCGAAGAACCGTCCGGCGCGACAGAGCCATCTTGGTGACGAACATAGTGGTAGCTCCTTCAGTCGAGGTACGTGAACGCGGACACACCTGGCACCGGGCTATTCCCCTGCAGACGCGGTGCGCATCTGAAACGCAGCGCTGGAGACAACGCCTTCGACGATGGACGAGAACCGGTACTCCTGCTGGCCGGCGTGACGCACGATCGCGCGCATCGTCGGCATGTCGTAGTACGCGATGCCGCGCCCGAGCGCGTACGTCATGAGTTTCTCCACGACGGTTCCCACGAAGATCTCGGGATCCCTGAGCAGCGCAGTGCGTAGCGAGACGATGCCGTCCACCTTCGTGCCGTCGAGCAGCACGCCCGACGCATCGATGGGGCTGCCGAGCGTCCCGCCCTCGCGGTCGCGCCAGGCACCGACGGCGTCGAAGTTCTCCATGGCCAGGCCGATGGGATCCATGATCTGGTGGCATCCCGAGCACACCGGGTTCTGGCGGTGCGTGGCCAGACGCTCGCGCATGGTGAGCACCCGCCCACCCTCGGCCTGCGGCTGCTCGTCGAGCGGCGGGACGTTGTCCGGCATTGGCGGGGGCGGCGCGCTCAGCAGGTTGTCGAGCACCCACTTGCCGCGCACGACGGGCGACGTCCGGTCGGTGTGTGACGTCACCATCAGCACGGCGCCCTTGCCCAGCAGGCCCCGCCGCACGTCCTGGGTGAGAGTGACGCGACGGAAGTCGCTGCCGTAGACGTGCGGGATGCCGTAGTGCCGGGCGAGCCGCTCGTTCAGAAACGTGTGGTCCGCCGTCATCAGGTCCACGACACTGCGATCCTCGCGCACGATGCTGTCGAAGAAGAGGAGCGCCTCCTGCTCGAACGCGCGCCGCAGGTTGTCGTCGAAGTCGACGAACTCGGTGGACAGCGGCACCATGTTCTTGAGGTTGCGCAGATACAGCCACTGCCCGGCAAAGTTGTTCACGAACGCCGTGGACTTTGGATCGGCCAGCATTCGCCGAACGTGCTGGCGCAGGACATCGGGCTGGCGCAGGCGGTTGGCCTGGGCGTCGCGGATGAGCTCCTCGTCGGGAATGCTGCTCCACAGAAAGAAGGAGAGCCGCGACGCCAGGTCGAGATCGCTGATTCGGTGGATGCTGCCTACGGCGGCGCCGGCTGGGTCGCGCTCGATTCGCATTACGAACTTCGCGCTGGCCAGAATGCGCTGCAGCGCAAGCTGGATGCCGGCGTCGAAGGTCCCGTGCTGCCGTCCTGTCGCGAAGAACGCCATCAGGCGCTGGATGTCGTCCGGCGTGTCATGACCACGATAGGCCTGACGCGCCAGGCGCGAGAGGATCTGGCCGGCGCAGGGTTCCTCGTCGGCCGGCGTTGCCGGCCGGCACGAGAAGATCGCGCGGCGGCTTGGCGTGTCTCCCGCTCCGGTGGGGTTGTACGGACCCGTGACGGAGAACACGTCGATGTGCGGATAGCCGGCCGGGTCGAAGGTGTCGTGCGAGCTCCTGATGAACGGCTGCAGGCGATGGCTGTTCTGCACCGGGGGCCGCTCGATGAACGCCACGCCAATCGTGTGCGGCCCCGCGTTCAACCGCACCCGTACCCGCGTCCGCCCGTCCACATCGTCTCCGGCGGCCGTCGGGTTGGCCAGCGACGCGCGGAAGTCGGCATCGCCACCGAACCTCGCGAGGTGCACGCGGGCGCCGTCCACGATCACCTCGAGCTGATGCTCGTATTCGAGGCCCCGCATCGCGCCCAGGTTCGTCCGGAACAGCTTCGTCTGGATGTCGTACTCGCCGTCGAGCGGCGCTGTGTAGTGCACTGCCATGCCGCCCACCGTACCGAGTGGCAGTCCTTCGACGTGCCGATCCTGCGAGGCATCCTGTCGAACGCGGAATGTGTCGCCCGCCACGCCGATGTCCGGATCCCCGACGGCCAACGAACTGATTGTGCCGGCCGCGCTGAGGTAGCGCTCGAGGAGCACGGGCGAGACGCCCAGCAGGTCCGCGACGTTGTCGAAACCGTACGCCGAATCGTCAGGCGGGAGCAGGGCAGCCGGGTCGACCTCCACCGCCAGCAGGTCCCTCACCGCGTTCGCGTATTCGGAGCGGTTCAGCCGGTGCACCGGCCGGCGGCCCGGATTGGGTTGTACCGTCGCCAGCCGGTCGAGGGAGGTGGTCAGAGAGGACAACAGGTCCGCGCGGACCGCCTCAGGCGGCTGCGGGCTGCCGAGAGGGGGCATCATCCCGACGCGGACCTTTCGCACGACCTTCTCCCAGAGATCGGGATTCGCGCCCACCTCGGCGGGGTCGAGTCCTTCGAGGGCCAGACCGCCGGTCCGGGTGCGATCGTTGTGGCAGGGAACGCAGTAGCGCTGAATCGTGGCCGAATGGTTGGCGACAGGCGGCGTCTGCACACCAGGGGAGGATGCAGTCGCCGGAACCGGAGGGCGCTGCTCTCCCCCCGCCACGAGTCCGCTCCAGCAGGACACCGCCAGGACACCCACGATGGTTGCTCGCCGAATCACCCCTACCTCCAGAGATTCGCGCGCCGGCGCTTCGCACCAGCGGCCACCGTGCTAGAATCGGCAACCCCAGGGTCGCGCACTGCACACGTCCCCGGCTGCCGAGGGTACAGGGTTCGACCCGGGCATGTCCTGAATCCGCTGCTGAATTGGCGTGAAACTTCTTAAATCGCGGCTGAATCCGTCGATTCCGGCGTATGGCCGAGACTGAAGTTCCCTCGAACGCTTCCGAGTACACGTTCGGACCCTTCCGGCTGCACGTGGGCCTCCGGCAACTCTGGCGCAATGGCGACGTTGTCGCGCTCAACGCCCGTGTGTTCGACACGCTCCTCGTACTGGTCAGACACCGGGACCGCGTCGTGGAGAAGGACGAACTGCTCAAGAGCGTGTGGCCGGACTCATTCGTGTCCGAGGACAGCCTGACGCACAGCGTCTGGGCGCTGCGCCGGGTGCTCGAGGACGATTCGAGCCATCCGCAGTACATCGCGACTGTGCCACGGCGTGGCTACCGATTCGTGGCCCGCGTGACCGCACAGTCTTCTCCCGACCCACAGCTAGCCGTTGCATCAGCCGTTCCGGACGCCGTGGGGCGTCCGCTGCAGCGGGATGAACCGTCCCGCCCGTCTGCGGGACCCACGGCCGACACGCGGGCGCACTCCGTTAAGCGCTCAGCTGTGTGGCGATCGCTCGCGGCGGGGGCCGTAGTTGCCGGCGTGGGGCTCGTGCTGTTTGCCGTCGTCTCGACTCGGGAGGTATTGCCGCCGCCCGTCGGCGCCGTGCGCGCTTTGCTGGCCCAACCCGAGAACACGACGCTGATTGCCGGCGGCGCCGTCTCGCCCGACAGCCGCTATGTCGTGCTGGTGGCGCAGGACAACGACTCGAGCCGCATCCAGCTCTGGCTCAGGACGCTGTCGTCGGGCGAATCCCGGCCACTGCCGGGGACCGACGGCGCCGTACGCCCGTTCTGGTCGCCCGACAGCGCAGCGGTGGGATTCTTTGCCCACGGACGCCTGAAGACCCTGGCGCTCAACGCGGACGCGCCGCGCACGATTGCCACCGTCGGGATCAACCCGGCCGGTGCGTCGTGGAGCGCACACGGCGAGATCCTGTTCACCGCCTCGCGGTCTGGCCTGCACCTGATACCCGATACCGGGGGCCGTGTCACTGAGGTGACCGCGCTGAATCTCGATCGTCGCGATCGCGCGCACCGGTGGCCGTCCTTCCTTCCCGACGGTCGCCGCTTTCTCTACACAATCGTGAGCTCGGATCAGGACCGGGCGGGCACGTATCTCGGGTCGCTCGACAGTGCCGAGTCCACGCGCCTGTTCGACACGCCGAACACGTTTGCCGCCTACGTACCGTCGGGACACGTGCTGTACGTTCACGAAGGGGCGCTGCTCGCACAGCGGTTCGACGTGACCGGGGCAGCGGCACGGCGAATGGGCGCGCCGATGACCATCGCGCCGCAAATCACCTCGCCGGATTTCCTCAACGGTACTGCGATTACCGCGTCGTCCGGCGGGTTGCTGACGTATGGCGGGGGCAGGGTTGGAGGGCGGCTCGTGTGGCTGGACCGGCAGGGCCGCCAGCTCGGCGAGGTGGACGCGCCCACGGCGCTCCACAACCCCACGTTGTCTCCCGATGGTACGCAGTTGCTCGCCGATACGACCGGCGAGGTCAACTCCGTGCTGGGCGGGCTGTGGCACATCGACCTGACGCGAGGTACACGCGTGCGCATTGGCGCCGGCGGATCGCCGCTCTGGTCGCCCGATGGCCGGACAATCGCGTTCGCCACCGCCGACAGGGGCATCAGCGATCTGTATCTGGTGGCACCGTCGGGCGAATCCGATCGCGAACTGCTCCTCCACACGCCGGACAGCAAGGGCCTGAACGACTGGTCACGCGACGGCCGGTACATCGTGTTCCTCACCACCACGACGAGCACGAAGAAAGATTTGTGGGTGCTCCCCATGACGGGCGAGCGGGTACCCGTCCCGTTCCTCCAGACGCCCTTCGAGGAGCTGCAGGGACAAGTATCGCCGGACGGACGCTGGCTCGCGTACACATCGGACGAATCCGGCCGCTGGGAAGTGTACGTGCAGTCGTTCCCGGAGCGCGGCGCCAAGCACGTGGTGTCCACGGGAGGCGGCGGCGAGCCGCAATGGCGTGCGGACGGACGCGAGCTGTTCTATCTGGCGCTCGACAACACGTTGATGTCGGTCAGTGTCACGCCGGGCACCGTCTGGCGGAGCGGGCGCCCCGAGCCCTTGTTCCGCGCTCCCGTGGTGGGCGACCTCACCCGATACCGGACGCGGTATCAGGTGACGAGCGATGGAAACCGCATTCTCATGGACGCCGTCGACACGCGGCGGTCCCAGGAACCTACGCTGATCGTGAACTGGCCGGCGGTGGGGCAGGCGAGAACGGCGAGGTAGCGGCCGCCGCTATCTTCTCGCGAACGGTACACGCGCGGTGATCCCCAGACCTTCGGTCACGGTGACGATCTGCTGCGCGTCGACACCTGCAATCACCTCGATGCGTCCGCTGGGCCATCGGATCTCGAGCTGGTCCACACGCGTGTTGGCGCCAAGCCCGATATGCACGCGCAGGTCGTTCTGCCCGAGGTAGCTCGAGCCCGCCTTGACCTCACGTACCTGAGTACGGCCGCCCGCGGTGGCGCGGATTCGTGCGCCGATGCCGTTGCGATTGCTCTCCCGTCCGATGAGGTTCACGAGGATCGCGTGCTGCCCGCGAGCGCCGTCGTTTCGCAGCAACTGGACCGCCTGGCCGTTGTTGGTCACGAGCAGATCCAGGTCGCCGTCGTTGTCGATATCTCCCGCGACGAGCGCACGGCTCACACGCTCGATCGCAAACGCCGGTCCGGCCGACATGCCCGCTTCCCGCAACCGCCCGGCGCCGTCGTTGACGAGCAGAAGGTTCCGCTGCGCGTGCGTCGATGACGCGCGGAAGAGGCTGGCGTTGTCCAGCACGTGGCCATTGGCGATCGCCAGGTCCAGGTCGCCGTCGTTGTCCACGTCGAGGAAGACGGCGCCGAAGCCCAGATACGGATTGGTGGCAGGCCCGATGCCGGATTCGAACGTGGCGTCTCCGAACAGGCCCTTCCCGAGGTTCTTGAACAGGGTGTGCATTTCGAGCTCGAAGTTGGTGACCACGAGATCGAGCCGGCCGTCCCCCGTGTAGTCGCCGAAGTCGGTGCCCATGCCGGCACGCACCCGCGCGTCGCTGGCGACGGCCACGCCCGCCAGGAGGGCGGTTTCGCGGAAGGTGCCCCCACCCTCGTTCCGATACAGGAGGTTTGGCGTCAGGTCGTTGGCCACGAACACATCCACCAGCCCGTCATCGTCGTAGTCGCCGGCCACGACCCCAAGTCCTTTGCCATCGGCACGGTGAATGCCCGCGCGCTGGCTGATGTCGGTGAACGTACCATCGCCGTTGTTCCGGTACAGGATGTCCGGCACGCCTGCGTAGACGTCCGGGCGGCAGTACACGCGGACGCGGCCGGTGACGCACGGTTGCGGATTGCTTTGCACATCCACGTACCCCACGACGTAGAGGTCTACGAAGCCGTCGTGGTCGACGTCGACGAACGCACAGCTCGTAGTCAGCCGAGTGGTGCCGAGGCCAGCGGCACTCGTCGTGTCCGTCCAGGTACCATTGCCGTTGTTGCGATAGAGCGCGTTGGCGCCGAGGCCGGTGATGTAGAGGTCGATGCGGCCATCGTTGTCGTAGTCCGCGGCGCAGGCGCCCATGCCGTAGCCCCGGTGCGCGATTCCCGACGCTTCCGTGACATCCACGAAGGTGCCGTCGCCCAGGTTGCGGTAGAGGCGATGCCGTGCGCGGGCGGCAACAGCGGGGTCCACCACCGATCCGCCGTCGACGAGAAAGATATCGAGCCAGCCGTCGCCATCGAAATCGAGGAACAACCCACCCGATCCCATGGTTTCGATGAGGTGTTTGTCAGGACTGGCACCGTTCGTGTGACGGAAGGAGACGCCGGCAGCCGCGGCCACCTCGTGAAACGGACCGGGCGCCGGCAGTGGACCCGACTGGCGAGCCGAGAGCAGGCCAGGCAGGAAACCAGCAACCGCGAGCACGGCGGTCAGCGCCACCCATGATGGTCTCAAGGGATTGCTCCGGCACGCGGGATCCGATCGGCCTTCACCGCATCTGCCGACTGCCGGTGTCGGAGGCTGTCGTCTGCGCGCCCCAGCGCGTCGTATACCTCCGCGAGGTGCGAGTGAACCTCCGCGCCGGCCCCGAGGGCGAGCGCGCGCTCGAGCGCGTCTGCCGCTTCCTGATCCCGGCCGGCCTTTCTGAGCACCACGCCCAACCCGAGGTACGAGACCGGGTCGTCGGGTTCGAGCGCCAGCGCGTCGGCCAGGAGCGTGGCCGCTTCGTCGAATGCCCCCTCGTCTGCACGCGCCCACGCCGCCTGCTTCAGGTGCGCAAGCTGCCAGCGGCGCTCATCCCGAACCCGTGCGTCCGTCTGCAGCCGCTCGAAAGCCGCGATCTCGTTCGCACCCTCTTCCGTTCGGCCCAGGCGGAGCAGGGCTGCCCCTCGCGCATACCGGGCGGCCATGTGCGTGGGATCGAGAGCCAGTGCACGGTGCGCGGCCTCCTCGGCGCCGGCATAGTCTCCGCGCTGCAGCAGGATCTGCGCGCGCCCGGCGTGGGCGTCCACGTTGTCGGGGTCGAGCAGGAGCGTGGCCACGAACTCGGCCAGGGCTTCACTCTGACGGGCCTGCTGCAGATAGGCCACCCCAAGGCGGCGATGGGCATCGGCGCTGTTGGGATTGACATCCACGCGATGCCAGAACGCATCCACCGCGCCATCGAGATCGGCTTCGGCAAGAGACAGGGATCCGATCTGGTCGTACAGGTAGTCGAGGCCAACGAGGGGCCGGGATTCCGCCACGACGCCGAAGTGCTGGATTGCTTCTCGCGCTCGCCCGGCGGACTGCAGCAGTCGCCCGAGAGCCAGGTGTGCTCGCACCGAGTCCGTCAGATGCTCGATGCACCTGCGCAACACCTGCTCCGCATCGGCTGTGCCGCCGGACAAGGCCAGTGCCTCGGCAAGCGCCAGCCGCGGCCGCTCGTCCTGAGGGCTCAGCCCGACGGATCTCTCCAGCTGTTCGATGGCGGCCTCGTACTGCTCGTCGGCCAGCAATGCCGCACCGAAGAGTCGTCGAGCCTCGGCCGAACCGGGAGTCTCCTTCACAGCTACTTCGAGGTGCCCGATGGCCTCGCCGATGTTGCCCGCTCGCAGCGCTGCGCTACCCGCAGCGATCGCGGGCGGCACGGTGCCGGTCGCCCCCGGCAGGGGATCTCGATCCATGGCCTGGCGAAACGCTGCCACCGCGTCCTCGTACCGGCCACGGGCCATCAACTGCAGTCCGGGGATGTACGGTGCCGGCGCGAGCATCGGAGGAAGGTTCGCCGCCTCACGAAAGAGCGCCACGCGCGCGAAGGGGAGAGGTGAGCCCGGTTGGCGCGATCCAACCGCGTGTTGCCGAGCAAAGTGCTCGAGCGCCTCGAGGCTCGCCGCCTCACTCCGCAGACGCTGGTGCTGCCGCGCGACGCCGTAGAGTGCCAGCGCGCTTTCCGGCGCCAGCACCGCGGCCCGAGCGAAGGCCGTGGCTGCGTCCGGTGTCCCTCCAGCGGCCTGGTGCGCGAGTCCCGTCAGGATGAACACGTCTGGCCGCCAGGGCGCGAGGCGACCGGCCACGGACAGCTCGTCCAGGGCTCGAGTCACGTTTCCGCGGTCCAGATGCACGCTGCCGAGGGCGACGTGCACGTCCGCGTTACCGGTCACTGGACCGAGCAGGCGGATGTAAATGCGGATGGCGCCATCCCACTGTGCGAGGGCCAACGCTGCCGAGTCCAGGTGTTGGCGAAGCAACGGGCCTTCATCGCCATACGTGCCGGCTGTCGAGGCCAGGAACAGGTGCAGCGCGTTGGCGAATCCCGTCTTGCCATCCTGGATGCGGCGAGACGCGTCGCCGATATCCTCCGTCAGACGACGGCATTCGTCCGTGTCGCACCCCGCGTCGGACTGAGCGGACGAGGCGGGTGGGCAGAGGAGGAGTGCGGCCAGCGCGAGGCCGTGCGGCGCGAGCGGGGAGCGAAGGTGCCGCATTGCTCGTCGACGCGGGACCCCACCACCTGGGGTGGGGTCCCGTCTGCTCCTGCCTGGCCAGTCGTGCTTCGGGCTAGAAGTCGATCTGCAGGCTGAACTTCACGAATCGCGGCGGAAGAATGCTCGTGGGGATTCGCCATCCCGAAATCGTGGCGTTGCGATACGCCGCGTTCTCGGTGAGCACCGGGTTCGCGTTGAGCGCATTGTACATCTCGAAGCTGGGACCAATGCGCACCTGCTGGACGCGAAACGGTCGGGTGAACCGGAGGTCGAGCTGGTTCCGGCGATCCCCGTACAGCGTGCCCGGTGTCACCAGATTCACCGTCACGTTCTGGACGTTCCGTGACAGGTCGCGGCCAAGCGACTCGCGCACCTCGGCATTGGACGTGACGCGATTGGCAGAGATGGCCGGACCCGGACGGCTGAGGAAGAGGCCGCTGATCTGGACGTTGGCCTTTGGAACGAGATAGGTCCACACCACCTTGCCATCGGTGAGGAAGGCCTCCTGCTGGCGGCAGTAAGGAGCCGTGAGCACCGCAGCCTCAGGCAGACCGCGAATCACGTCGCAGTTGTCCGTGAGCCTGCGGCCAGTACTGATGCCGCCCTGCAGGGTCATACCCGCGCGAGGCCTCGTGTTGACGGTGACATCGAATCCGTTCCAACGGTCAATCTGGTTGCCGTAGTTCCTTGCCAGCGTGAAGTAGTTGTCGGGGACGAGGGCGGCCTTGTCCGGGTTGACGTTGTAGAACCCGCTGATTGTGTAGCCCCCTCCGTTCGGCAGCCGGGCGTCCGCCGGAGCGGTGACGCTGAACGTGCTGAAGTCGCTGGGCAACAGATTCAGGTTGTCGCTGACGCCGAAGTTCCCGTACCAGCGCCGGAAGTAGCCAACGTCGATGGAGAGGCCGCGCCCGATCTCGTGCTGCACGCTGGTCGAGTATTCCCAGTGATAGGGACGCGTACCCCAGCCATTCAGGACCTCGGGATCGTAGTTGAGGCTCAGCGTGGGCTGCCCGAAGTTGGTGTCCGACACCGTCCCGCACAGGTCGCCGCCGGTTGCGCGGTTGTCCTGCAGGAACACGTTGGTCAGGTCGCAGTCCGGGACGAAGTTGCCATTGCCGTCGATCCAGCTCCGCGAGACGATGTTCGCCAGCCGATTGACAGGGTTGGCCGTGTCGCCGTACACGCCCTGCAGGCCCTGGGCGCTCATGTACTTGTTGAGCGCGACCTTGATGGCCGTCCTGCCGTTCCCGAACAGGTCGTATACCGCTCCCATTCTGGGAACGATGTCCTTCCAGTTCGCCATGGCGGTCCGGGGAAACGTCAGGTTGCGGGTGGGGACGTGCGGTCCCGGCTCGAGCGTCTGCTCGGGGAAATAGCTGTTGAACATGTCCAAGCGGATGCCGCCGCTCAACGTCAGGCGCCGGAATGTCCATTTGTCCTGCGCGTAGATGCCGAGGTCGTACTTCTGGCGCTCGGCCCGGTAGAGCGGCGTGGCGCGCTGCGTCAGCGAGGTCGGTACTCCGTTCAGGAACGTGTAGGTCAACTTGGCCGCGTTGTCGGGCACACGGGAGGTACGCAGTGCCGTCACGTTGTAGACGCCGACCTTGGCGGAGTGACTTCCCGTTACATAGGACACGGCAGCCGAGAACGGGATCGTGACGCCCAAGGTTCGCTGGTACGGCTGCGTCGCGGTCTGCAGCCCCTCACCGCGGTACAGCAGGCCCGGAATCAAACCGCCCTGTTCAATCACGGGAATCAGCAGGCGATCCGGGTCGTCAAGACTGTTCGGTTGATAGGCGAACTGCTCTCTCCGGATGCCCGCGCGCGCCTCGACCAGGAACCGGCCGGTTGGGGTGGCCGTCCACGACACCGAGCGCAGATCGCTGATCGGGTACTGGAGGTTGTGGGCGGACTCCTGCGAGACCGTCGGGGACGTGGTACGGCACTGGCATCGCCAGTGCTGGTCGTAGAAGAAGCTGAACTTGCTGGTCTGCGTGGCCTGCCAGGTGAGGCGGAGGTTCACGCTCTGCTCAGTCGCGTTGGAAAAGGCGCGACTCGTCTCGTCGGGTTCGTACGTCCACCTCGTGATGTCGTATGCGTTTCTGTTCTGGAACAGCCCCCCGATGTAGTTGGACTGGCGGGTGAATCGCCCGGACGTGTAGAACCACAGCTTGTCCTGCTTGACCGGACCGCCCAGCCCCGGGTTGACGTCGTACTGCAGCCGCAGCGTGTTGGGCGTCCGCAGGCCGCGGGCCTGCAGCTCGTCGTTGGTGTTCGATCCCTCGAACGCCGAGTTGACACCCGTGGCGAACAGTGTTCCGGAGAACGTGTTCCCACCGGTCTTGGGGATCATGTTGATCTGGAGCCCGCCGGTGATGCTCTCCGCCGTAACGGAGGAGTAGTCGACCGCCACCTCCTGCGTGCTCCCCATATTCGGAAGCATGTTGGCCGACCAGCCGGTTCCCTCCGCATTGGCAATGGTGATGCCGTCGATGAGCAGGCGCGTGTCGGCCACGCTGCCGCCATGAATCGACAGGCCCCCGCCGGTCGTGTTGATGATGTTGGTGCCGCCCACGTCCACGTTCGTGAGGTTCACGCCAGGGATGAGAAACGCTGCCACCTGCGGGGTCCGGCCGGTCGGGATGGCCGTCAACAGCTCCTGGTTGATCACCCGCTGCCGGTTCGTGCTCTGGATGTCGACGATGGGCGACTCGCCGGTGACCGTGACCGTCTCCTCGAGGGCGCCCACGCGCATTTCGACGTT
>CAZDLW010000179.1:0-12035 GCA_964505975.1 uncultured Bifidobacteriaceae bacterium
AGAGGCCCGGCCTCGGCGTCAGGAGCCGCAGGAGCGCGGTGCGATCGGCGGGCTGCGGGAAGAAATCGTCCGCACGATAGCGGTCCACGTGCTGCTGAATGCACGACAGGGCGTCGTCCGAGACGACCACCTGCGCGTCGATAGCGGCCTGGAACGCAGGTATCCACGAGGAGGGGTTCCGGGCCGCCTGCACCGGATCCAGGAAACGGACTCCGTCGCGCGACAGGCCGAGATTCGGCCCAACTGGCGTCGGCGCCGTCGTCCGGGCCCACTCGAGCGCGCGATTGATCGTACGGGCGTGCCGGAAATAATCGCTCATCAGCCGTTCCACGCGCTGGCGCGGCTCGGCGCCGGGATACGCCAGCACCTCCGAGACGCGTTCCTGCAGCTCGTGGCTGAGGACGTTCTGGTTGCGGCCGCACTCGAGGTGCAGTACCGAACGCACGCGCAGCAGAAAATCCTCGGCGGCATCGAAACGCGCCGAATCCGCCGGGCCGCGGCGCAGCAGCAGCGGATCGGTCAGCATCGCGATGGTGCGCGTGGCCGTGAGATCGCGCAGCGCCCCCGGCGCGTCCTTGACGTCGGGCTCCAGTTGATAGAGCGTGTCGTTGAACCGGGCGTGGCGTGCCTCGACGAGTTGCAGCAGCGACCCGAGGACGAACGCGTGCGTCGACGCCGTGTGGAACATCGCGGCGAAGCGGTCGAACAACGAACGCTCCCCCGCCACCGGACGGGCATCGAGGAGCGCCAGCAGGAACTCCGGGTTGTCGGTCTCGAGCTCCGCGAAGTCGTCCAGTTCGCGAACCTGATGGCCCATCACGACGCCCAGGTCCCACAGCGGATGCAGGAAGGCTCGTACGAGCGCCTCCTCACGAGGACCGATGCTCCCGCCGAACAGCAACAGGAGATCGATGTCGGACTGCAGGCACAGATGCCGCCGGCCGTAGCCCCCGAGCGCCAGCAGCGCCACAGGACAATCCGAGGGTCCGGCGGCCGCGAGCAACTGGCGCAGCACGCCGTCGACCTGGTCCGCGTATCGTTCCAGCGCGTCACGCCCGGCCGCGCCTCGCAGCGTGTCCGCACGAAGCGTCGCCCGGGCACTCTCGAGCGCTGCGCCGAGCGCGGACCTCCCCGACCCCGATTCCGTGACCGACATCGCGTCAAGCATAGCTGAGGGACGGGAAGGCTCACTCACGAAGGGGGAAGGGGAGGGGGGCAGGGGGGCACAGGCGAGGTTACCCCGCCTGCCCCCCTGACCGCTCCCTTCACAGGTCCATTCAGTACGACAGAGCCACTCCGAAGAGCCCAATCACGCGCGAGGCGTCACCGTCGTTGAACGCCTTGGTCGTCGTGCCGAGCCGTTGGAACTCCACGCCGCCCTGGATGTTCCAGGAGCCGAATCGCGCCGGAATGCCGGAGAGCGGCACGCTCACAATCGCACCCACGCTGAAGAACCCGAACGTGTTGTCCGCCGTGGTGTCGGTGTCGACGTCGTACAACTCGTAGTAGTCCTTCAGGCTCAATCCAACCTTGATCGGGAACGAGAGCCCGGCCCGCGAGCCCTCGATGCCTGGCGCCACGCCCAGCTCGAGGTACGTTCCTTCGTTGAAGCCCCCATCCGCCTGCCCGTCCAGCTCGAAGGCAATCAGGGCGTACGGCTGCAAGGCTCCCGCGCCAAGCCAGGCACTGTCGTCCACGCCCAGTTGGAACGAGATCTCCTTCACCGTGTCGAAGGCGGTGTTCGGACTCGTGTAGGCCGTGAACGTCGTGTCCAGGCTGACGCCGCCGGCGAATCCAAGGCCGAATCCGGCGTAGAAGTCGGACTCGTACCAGAGCTTGCCGCTGGGTCCGTCGGAACCCGCATCCCCGGGATGCAGGCTGTTCCACGTCCCGAGGGTGATGCCGACGCTCTGGAGACCGCCGTCGCCGGAGAAGAGCTCCAGACCCATTTCGGCATACGGCCACGTGATCAGCTTGGTGTCGTCCTGGTAGATACCGCGGAACAGGTAGGCATTGGTCGCATCAATCCCGACACTGACCGAGACGTTGCCCTCGTTGGGAGCGTCCTGCGCCATGGCGGGCGCACTCGACACGACCACCAACCCTGCCATCGCGACAAGCGCGAGAACGTTACGCCGTACTCTAGACATCGCAGACATCAGCGTCCCTCCGATTGGGGCCCGTGCGCCCCTGTCATCAACCATCCACACCAACCACAAGGTCCCTGCCTTCACTCCCGCCGAGCTCGCCAGCCGTGCTTGCACGGGCTGAATGCGTACGAACGGTTGCCGTGCAACCCTGGCTTAGCCGCGGCCGCAATGAGCGGCCGCGGGTCTAGTCACGAAGGTCCGCCTTTCCACTCGTGGCGCTCACGCGTCCACGCGGGCCGGCGTCAGCATGCCGCCCGATTCCGGGGATCGCGTGGTGCCAACGGGAGTGGACCCACCAATGTGCAGGTAGGCTTCCTCGCCGTGCGTCGTGATATCGAGCCCTTCCACTTCCTCCGCGTCGGTCGCGCGCAAGGGGATGACGAGGCCGATGAGCTTCAGGAGCACGAACGTGGCGACGCCGCAGTAGACCATCGCGGCGAGCACCGCCACGGCCTGAATCCCGAGCTGCCCTGGATTGCCGAACAGCAGACCGTCCACGTCGCCGTTGAAGCTGGCCTGGGCGAACACGCCCGTGAGCAGCGCGCCGACCGCACCGCCGACACCGTGCGCGCCAACCACGTCGAGCGAATCATCGAGCTGCGTCCTGGCGCGGAACACCAGCGCGAAATAACAGGGGATGGCGGCCAGCGCGCCAATCGCAATGGCTCCCATGGGGCCCACGAAACCCGCCGCCGGCGTGATGGCCACGAGACCAACGACAATCGCCGTCGCCGCTCCCACCGCGGTGGGCTTCCCGGATCGCATCATGTCCAGCACGGCCCACATGACCAGCGCCGCCGCAGGCGCCAGCATCGTGGTCACGAGCGCCAGCGCCGCAATCTCGTTGGCTTCGAGCGCGCTGCCGGCGTTGAAGCCGAACCAGCCGAACCAGAGCAGCCCGGCGCCGAGCAGCGTGAACGGGACGTGGTGCGGCAACATCGGCGTCGTTCCGTATCCCGTGCGCTTGCCGACCACGAGCGCCGCCACGAGCGCCGCCATCCCCGCGTTCACGTGGACGACCGTGCCGCCGGCAAAGTCGAGCGCACCCATCTCGCCGAGCCAGCCGCCCGAGCCCCAGACCCAGTGGGCAATCGGCGCGTACACCGCGAGCACCCACAGTGAGATGAAGACCACATAGGCCGAGAAGCGCATCCGCTCGACAATGGCGCCGGAGATCAGGGCCGCGGTGATGATGGCGAAGGTCCCCTGGAAGGCCATGAACAGCATGTGCGGGATCGTGCCCTCTGCCTCGAGGCCGACGCCGTTCAGAAAGGCATAGGAGAGCCCGCCAATCCAGGGGCTCCCTTCCGACAGCGCCAGCGAATAGCCGGCCACCGCCCAGATCACCCCGACGAAGCCGAGGGAGATGAAGCACATCATCATCGTGTTGAGCGCATTCTTGGACCGCACGAGCCCGCCATAGAAGAAGGCCAGGGCCGGTGTCATCAGCAGCACCAGCGCCGTGCAGATCAACATCCATGCGGTGTCAGCCTGATTCATTCCTCACCTCGATAGCGCGAAAGTGGACTGCGGAGCCGGCGCGACGGACGCGGGCGCGCCTCGCAGGCCTCTCAACGGACAGCACGCGGCGACGAGCGCAGGTGCCGCTCGGCAGGAGAGCAAGACGAACGCCAGGGCGCGCCACCACGAATCGGCAGAAACAGGCCCAAAAACCCCTCGTGACGCCATGCGGCCGCCGCTCCTCGCATTCAGCAGAACGACAAACATGTATACGAGACTGTGATTAGGATCAGAAATGTTCTATTTCTCACCAGCGAAAGCACTCTGCGCGTGATGACGAACGTGCTGCGAGGTCGATCCCCGGCGCGACGCCGCGTTCAGATCCGGACCGGCTGGGAAGGCGACCGCCTGGAAGGTGGTGGGCTCAGACCTGGCACGTGGGACCGAACGACCGGCCGGATTCCCCGTAGCGGATCACGAGCATGCCTTCTCTAAGACAACAATGTCGACAAGACTCCAAGTTACGACATATTTGTTTAAACACAATTGTCCGACTTCATGCCACGCCTCGCATGTCCCCAGATGTCGGGCCACGATGGCGAACGCGCAACGAGATCCCGGCGCGCCCTCCATGCCTTGCGGCCCGTACGGGCCGCGATTATCATGCGCAGACGGCATCCGGGGCGGCGGAGCAGACCATGGGACGGCCATCCTGCCGGCTCGTCATCGCCCTCCTCTCGAGCCGGTGTGACCCATCTGTTTCACGGGCCCGCGACGGCTTTTCACGGTCCACTTCTGTTGTGGGGGGTTTCCCATGAGGGTTTACGACGCAGCCAGCATCCGCAACGTGGCACTCGTAGGACACAGCGGGTGCGGCAAGACCCAGTTGGTCACGACCATGCTCTTCGTGGCAGGCGCGGTCAACCGGCTCGGGCGGGTAGACGACGGCACGACGGTGACCGACTTCGACGACGAGGAGATCGCGCGCAAGCACACGCTGTCCTCGAGCCTCGGCCATGCCGAATGGCAGAAGGCCAAGATCAACTTCATCGATACACCCGGCATCGCCAATTTCATGACCGACGGCCGCGCGGCCCTCCGCGTGGCCGAGGCGGCCCTGCTGATCGTCGATGCCGTGGCCGGCGTCGAGGTGCAGACGGAGAAGTTCTGGACCGAGGCGGCCTCGCTCGGCCTGCCGCGCTTCGTGGTGCTGAACCGCCTGGATCGCGATCGCGCCAGCTTGGATCGCGCCCTCGAGTCGCTGCGCCGCGACTGCGCCCGCGAGATCGTTCCCGTGCAGCTGCCGATTGGCGAAGAGAAGGCGTTTACCGGCGTGATCGATCTGGTCACGATGAAGGCGCTCACGTTTGCGCCGGACGACAGCGGCAGCGTCACCGAAGGCGACATCCCGGGGAACCTGAGCGAGCAGGCCGCGCAGGCGCGCGAGCAGCTGATCGAGATGGTGGCCGAGGCCGACGAACAGCTGATGGAGGCCTTCTTCGCCGAGGGCACGCTCAATCAGGACCAGCTCGTCGCCGGACTGCGCGCGGCCGTGCGCGCCGGCAAGCTCTTCCCGCTGTTCTGCACGTCGGCCGCGCATGCCATCGGCATCCAGCCGCTGCTCGACGCCGTCGTCAGCTACGCACCGCCGCCGTCCGAACGCGCCTTTCCGGCGCTCGACGCCGAGGGTCAGCCAACGGCCGTGGCAGCCGACGGGAGCGCCCCGTACACGGCATTCGTGTGGAAGACCATCGCAGACCCGTTTGCCGGCCGCATCACGATGCTGCGCGTCGTGGCCGGCGCGCTCAAGTCCGACAGCACGGTGTTCAACACGACGCGGGACACCAGCGAGCGCCTGGGCCATCTGCTGGTGCTGCAGGGCAAGGCCCAGACACAGGTGCCGGAGCTCAAGGCCGGGGACCTCGGGGCCGTGGCCAAACTCAAGGACACGCGCACCAACGACCTGCTCGCCGACAAGGCCACGACCGTCCGCATTGCCCCCATTGACTTTCCGGAGCCGGTGCTGTCCTACGCAATCGAGCCGAAGAGCCGAGGAGACGAGGACAAGATCAGCAGCGCCATGCAGCGCCTGCGCGAGGAGGATCCCTCCATCAGCTACGCCCGCGATCCCCAGACGCACGAATTGCTGCTCGCGGGTCAGGGACAGCTGCACATCGAGGTCACCGTTGCCAAACTGAAGCGGCGATTCGGCGTCGAGGTGAATCTGAAGCCGCCGCGGATTCCCTACCGTGAAACCATCACGGCTGCCACCGAGGCGCACGGCCGGCACAAGAAGCAGACGGGGGGCCACGGACAGTTCGGCGACTGCAAGATCCGCGTGGAGCCGCTGCCACGGGGAAGCGATTTCGAGTTCGAGGACGACATCTTCGGCGGCTCGATCCCCCGCCAATTCGTCCCGGCGGTCGAGAAGGGCATCCAGGACGCGCGCGTCCGCGGATTCCTCGCCGGGTATCCGATGGTGGACTTCAAGGCCACCGTGTTCGACGGCTCCTACCACCCGGTGGATTCGAACGAGCTGTCGTTCAAGCTGGCCGGCTCACTGGCGTTCAAGGATGCCATGACGCGCGCCAGGCCCACCATCCTCGAACCGGTGATGCAGGTGGAGGTGTACGCGCCGAGCGACTACGCGGGAGATCTGATGGGCGACCTGAACGGCCGCCGCGGGCGGATCGCCGGGATGGAGACGCGGGGCACCACCACCATCATTCGTGCCCAGGTGCCAATGGCGGAGATGCTGACCTACGAACAGCATCTCACCTCTGTCACCGGCGGCCGGGGCTCCTATCACATGGAGTACTCGCACTACGAGGAAGTGCCGCAGCACCTCCAGTCCAAAATCATCGCGGCGGCCAAGGCCGAGCGCGGTCAGGAGGCCGTGGAGGAGGTCTGAGTCCGGCGCGCCGACGTGTCCTGCGGCGACGGGGGGCGCCGCGCCCGTGCCCTGCGACGACGCGACCTACGACTCGCGCGATACGGATTGGGTAAAACGCATCCGGAGCGCGAGGGCCGCGCTGGGTTGGGGACCCAGCGCGGGTCGCGAGTGACGGGCGGAGGATGCGTTTTACCGCGCGAAGTCGTCGGGAGCAAGGCGCAAGGCGCACGTCGGTGCGCCCCCCGCGACTGCGTCGTCGCCGGGAAACGGCGTTAGGAGCCGCCCGCCTTTCGCGGAGTGGTGGTCTTCCGAGTGGCGCCCACGGTCTGGCCCTTGGCCTGCCCCTTCGAGGGCCCTTCGGTCTGGCCGCCGCGCATCCGCTGCGCCGCGCGTCTGAGCCGCTCGCCCACGCCACGGCTCTTCTTGACGTCTTTGTCCTCGTCCGTCTTCTGCTCGGCGGTCCTGGGCTGGTACTCACTGCCGACCAGCTCGATCTGGGCGACTTCCGCGGCATCGCCCCGGCGGAAGCCGACGCGCAGAATGCGCGTATAACCGCCAGGACGATCCGCAAATCGTGGTGCGATCGTGTCGAACAGCTTCCCGACCACGGCCTTGTCGGGCAGCTCCGCCAGCACCATTCGGCGCGCGTGGAGCGTCTTGCCGTTGGGGTCCTCCGATGCCACGCCGCGCTTGGCAATGCTGATCAGGCGCTCGACGAACGGTCGCAGCTCCTTGGCCTTGGGCACCGTGGTCTCGATGCGCTCGTGGCGCAGCAGCGCGATGGCCTGGTTCCGGAGCAGCGCGAGCCGGTGCTCCGTCACCCGCCCCAGCTTCCGATGTGCGACGTTGTGTCTCATGGTGGAACCAACTACTCCATGCGGGCCTGGGCGGGCTGGTCGAGGCGCATGCCCAGGCTCAGGCCCATGCTGTGCAGGATCTCCTTGATCTCGTTGAGCGACTTGCGGCCGAAGTTCTTGGTCTTCAGCATCTCCGCTTCGGTCTTCTGCACGAGCTCGCGAATCGTCCTGATGTTGGCGTTCTTCAGGCAGTTGTACGAACGGACCGAGAGCTCCAGCTCCTCGACGCTCTTGTCGAGGTTCTCGTTGAGCGCACCGGCGCGCGGCTGCTCGGCCTGCGCCTCCTGCGCCTCACCGGTCTCTTCGAGGTTGATGAAGATGTTCAGGTGATCCCGTACCAGCTTTGCGGCCAGCGACACGGCGTCACGCGCGGTCACGGATCCGTTCGTCCACACGTCGAGCGTCAGCTTGTCGTAGTCGGTCGTCTGGCCGAGCCGCGCCGCCTCGACGAGGTAGTTCACCTTCTTCACCGGCGAGTGCACCGAGTCCACCGGGATCCAGCCGATGCCAAGGTCTTCGTCGAAATTCTTGTCGGCCGACACGTACCCGCGGCCGCGTTTCAGCCGGAGCTCCATGTGCAGCTTCCCGCCTTCCGACACGGTGGCGATGTGGGCCTCCGGCTCGAGCACCTCGACGTCCGCATCGCCTTCGATGTCCTTCGCGCGGACGATGCCTGGCTTCTCGGCGCGCAGATACAGCGTCTTCGTGTAGTCCACGTGCAGCTTCAGCGGAATCTGCTTGAGGTTGAGGATGATGTCGGTGGCGTCCTCCACCACACCCGGAATCGGCGAGAACTCGTGGAGCACGCGATCGATCTTGACCGCCGTCACCGCGGCGCCTTCGATCGACGACAGCAGCACGCGCCGCATGGCGTTGCCAATGGTCGTCCCGAACCCGCGCTCGAACGGTTGGGCGTAGAACCGGCCGAACCGGTCCGTGAGCGTCTCACGCTCGAACTCGAGCCGCTTGGGTCGCTGAAAGCCTTTCCAGAGCATCGTTCGTCCTTTCGCCAACGGGCCGGCAGCCCCGGCCTCCAGACCTGCTGTCATCTCCTCCGGCCTCCCACCGCAGGTCTGTCAGGCTGCGGGCCGGGGGGGGCGAATTCTGCATTACGTGATCACTTACTTCGAATACAGCTCGACGATGAGCTGTTCCTGCACGGGCAGATTGATCTGTTCGCGCGTGGGGATGGAGCCAACCTTGGCCGAGAACGCCTCGGCATCGAACTGGAGCCATTCGGGCACGCCCCGCCCCTTCACCTCCTCCATCGCGTGGAGGATGCCCGGGAGCTTGCGGCTGCCCGGCCGCACCGCGATCACGTCGCCCGGCTTCACGGAAAACGACGGGATGTCCACCTGGCGGCCGTTCACGGTGACGTGCCCGTGGCGCACGAGCTGGCGGGCCTGCGGGCGTGACGTGGCCAGCCCCAGACGGTAGGCCACGTTGTCGAGCCGGCGCTCGAGAAGCTGCAGCAGCGTCTCTCCGGTGATGCCACGCGTCCGCTCGGCCTGCTCGAAGTACCGCCGGAACTGGTCCTCGAGCACCCCGTAGATGCGCTTCACCTTCTGCTTCTCGCGGAGCTGGACGCCATACCCGGCCAGCTTGGACTTGCGGCTCTTCCCATGCTGTCCGGGAGCGAAGTTCCGCTTCTCGATGGCGCACTTCTCGGTGTAGCAGCGCTCACCCTTCAGGAACAGCTTCATGCCCTCGCGGCGGCAGAGACGGCAAACGGGTCCAATGTAACGTGCCATTCAGTCAGTCCTCACACGCGATCGGTCACACTCGCCGCCGCTTCGTCGGGCGGCAGCCGTTGTGCGGAATCGGTGTGATGTCCCGAATGGACTTCACCTCGATGCCGACGGTCTGCAGCGCCCGGACGGCCGATTCACGCCCGGATCCGGGCCCCTTGACCCGGACCTCCACCGATCGCAGCCCGTAGGTCTTGGCTGCGTTGGCCGCGCTCAAGGCGGCCTGCGTGGCGGCAAACGGCGTCCCCTTCCGCGAGCCCTTGAAGCCAATCCCGCCGGCGCTCGACCACGCGATCACGTTCCCCTCGATGTCGGTGATCGTGATTTGCGTGTTGTTGAACGACGCGTGAATGTGGGCGAACCCGTGATGCACGACGCGCTTCTCGCCGCGCTTCTTGAACGTCTTGCGGGACGCCTTCTTCCCTTCCGACTTCTGTCCTTCAGCTTTTGCCATCTCGGTCCTGTCCGCTGCTGTCCGTCAGCGTGCCGGCCGCCACCCGGCCCTACACGGTCTTCTTCTTCGCCACTGCCCCGCGGCGCGGGCCCTTCCTGGTGCGCGCGTTGGTCCGGGTGCGCTGGCCGCGCACGGGAAGGTTCCGTCGGTGCCGCAAACCACGGTAGCAACCGATCTCCATCAGCCGCTTGATGTTCATGGAGATCTCCTTCCGGAGATCGCCCTCGACGCCGCCGACCTCTTCAATCACGCGGCTGACCTTCCGGACGTCGTCCTCGGTGAGGTCCTTCACCCGTACGTCCGGGCTCACACCCGCGGCGCCGAGAATGTCGTTCGACCGCTTTCGGCCGATGCCGTAGATATACGTGAGGCCAATCTCGATGCGCTTGGTGCGCGGCAAGTCCACGCCCGCAATACGTGCCATAGTGAGTCTCGCTTATCCCTGTCGCTGCTTGTGCTTCGAGTTCGGACAGATCACGCGCACCACGCCGTGGCGGCGCACGATCTTGCACTTGTCGCAAATCCGCTTCACCGACGCTCTGACTTTCATGCCGCTGCTAGAGCCTCCTCACAATCCTGCCGCGCGTCAGATCCCTCGACGCCAGCTCCACGGCCACCCGATCGCCCACCAGCAGCCGGACGAAGTTTCGGCCCTGCCCGCTGCCGGCATGCGCCACGATGTCGTGCGCGCCCTCGACCTCGACACGGTACAACCCGCTCGGCAACTGGACCTTGATGACGCCTTCGATGTAATTCACCATTCAGAATTCAGAATGCACAATTCGCAATTTCCATTCTTCATTCTGCATGCTGCATTTTCAATCTGGCGAACGCCTCCTGGCGAGAGCCGCCTCACTGTATCGCCCAGTGCTTCGAGAGCCCCGGCCCCGTCGCTTCCTCCGTGCCCTTCGTGGCGTTCTCCTCGTCCCCAACGAGCGTGAGGATGTCGCAGCCCTCGCGCGTCACCACGACGGTGTGCTCGAAGTGCGCCGACAGGCTGCCGTCGCGCGTCACCGCTGTCCACCCGTCCGACAACACCTTCACGGGGGCCTTGCCCGCGTTCACCATGGGCTCGATCGCCAGCACCATGCCCTCGGACAATCGCGGCCCGCGGCCGGCCGGCCCGTAATTGGCGATCTGCGGCTCCTCGTGCAGCGCGGTGCCAATCCCGTGGCCGACGAACTCCCGGACAACCGACATGCCGTGGGCCTCGACGTGGGCCTGGACGGCAGCCCCGATGTCCGACACGCGCGCGTTCGGTCTGACGGCCGCAATCCCCCGTAACAGCGCTTCTCGCGTCACCCGCAGCAGCTCCCCCGCATCGGGCGACACGCGTCCGACGGGCAGGGTGACGGCGCAGTCCCCGAAGAACTCGTCGAGCCTGGCGCCCATGTCGAGCGACAGGATGTCACCCTCCTCGAGCCGCCGATCCGACGGAATGCCGTGCACGACCTGCTCGTTCACCGATGCACAGACGGTGGCCGGGTAGCCGTGATAGCCCTTGAAGGCGGGGACGGCGCCGGCCTCGAGGACGCGTGCCTCAGCCGCTCGGTCGATCTCCCGCGTCGTCATCCCGGGCACCACCATCCCATGGAGCTCGGCGAGAATCCGGGCGACGAGCTGGTTCACTCGCCGCAGCTTCGCAATCTCACTCTGCGAGCGGCACACAATCACGGCATTCGCTCCACCGCGGCCGCCGCCGCAGCCTCGTCAATCGTCCGGCTCACGTCCATGGCCACACGATCGGGATCCTGCGCTCCATTCACCGTCCGGAACGTCGGGCGCGTCCGGTAGTAGTCCAGCACCGGGGCCGTTGCCCGCGTGTATACCTTCAGGCGCTCCAGCACGACCTCTTTGCTGTCGTCGGCCCGCTGCACCAGCGCCCCACCACACCTCCGGCACGCGTCGGCCGCGTCGAAGGGGTCCACTGTCGTCCCGCACGCCGAACAAATCCGCCGGCTCCCCAGACGCCGCACGATCTCGGCTTCGGACACGTCGATGTCCACCACGATGACGCCCGCCTTCCCGAACTCGTCCATGATGCGATCCAGCGCCCGCGCCTGGGCCACGGTTCGAGGGAACCCATCGAGCACGAATCCCCGTCGGGCATCGGGCCGCGCCAGCCGGTCCCGCACGATCGCGATCATCGTCTCATCGTTCACGAGCTCGCCCCGGTCGATGCTGGCTTTCGCCTCGAGCGCGATTGGGTTTCCCTCCTTGACGCCGTCTCGCAGGATGTCCCCGGTCGAGATCTGGGGGATGCCGCGCTGCCGCGCGAACCGCGCCGCCTGCGTGCCCTTTCCCGCACCCGGGGGCCCCATCATGATCACGTTCAACCCCATCCGGTCCTCATCGATGGCGGATGGACCCTCAACGCTCGATGCCGCGGCCGCGCCTGCCCGCAGCCTCCCGCCCACGGTCGGTGTCCGGGCATCCCGCGCTGACCGCCACCTGCCATCCGGCTTCTCGGCC
>CAZDLW010000180.1:0-11996 GCA_964505975.1 uncultured Bifidobacteriaceae bacterium
GTCCTCTTCGGCCGCGGCCGCCACGCCTTCAGCCGGGAACGCTCCCTGACCAGACTGATCGAGGGCGGGCCGCTGGCCGGAAGGGCTGGCCTGGTCGTGGCCCAGCAGCCGGCGAAGCTCGCGCGTCTCGCCCGCGAGCACGGCGAGTACGCCAGGCTGGCCACGATGCTCTGGGCGACGGCCCGCTCGCCGCTGACGTTCGGCAATCAGCTCGAGGTGCTGCAGGACGCGCGTGAGAAGTATCCACGGCTGATAGCGGACATGCGGGACGCCTCCCGCTCGATCCACCTGCTCTACTACGAGTGGGCGTCGGACCCGTTCACGCGGCAGGTGGCCCGGGTGCTCGCGGACAAGGTCAGCCAGGGCGTACAGGTCCGGATCATCTACGACCCGGTCGGCAGCTTCTGGAGGCTGAGCCATCGCGACGTGCGGGACCTGCGTCGCGCGGGCATCCGCATGTACCCGTTCTCCCGCCTCTACGACCTCCACGCGCTCAGCTACCGGAACCATCGCAAGATCGCCGTGATCGATGGGCGCGTCGGCTATTCCGGCGGGCTGAACATGACCCAGACGCACCTCACCGGTCCGCGAGGCTTCACCGGCTGGCGCGACACGCATGCGCGCATGACGGGCGAGGCGGTGGCCATCCTGCAGTCGGTGTTCGCGACGATGTGGCACAACAGGACCGGCGAGAACCTGTTCGACAACCGCCACTTCCCCGCGGCCGATGACGCTGGTGACGGGGTGCCCATCCAGGTCGTGAGCGCCGGTCCGGACTCACGCTGGGAGGCGATTCGCCAGTCGTACCTCGCGATGATCGCGCTCGCCAGTACGCACGTGTACCTCCAATCCCCGTTCCTCATCCTGGACACGAGTGTGGCGGAGGCCCTGAAGACGGCGGCCCTCGCCGGGGTGGATGTCCGGGTCATGATCGCCCCCCGCGGGGCTGAGTGCTCGCCGGCCTACCGCGCCGGCCTCACCTATGCCGCCGATATGGCGCGCGCCGGCGTCCAGGTCTTCCTGTACCAAGGCGCCTACTTCCATCCCAAGACGATCTGCGTCGACTCCGCCGTCTGTTCGATCGGCTCGGCCAACATCGATATCCGCAGCTTCTCGATCAACTACGAAACCAACCTCGTCATCTATGACGAGGGGCTGAGCCGGAGGCTGGAGGCCGACTTCCGTGCCGACCTCGAGCACTGCGTGCCCTTTTCCGCCGAGGAGTACAAGGCCCGCCACGTGACGAGCCGCCTGATCGATTCGACGTCCCGGCTCTGCTCCCCGCTCCTCTGACCTGCGCGGCGCAGGCGGCCGGCGCGGCCGCCGTGCTGCCCGACATCGGTCGCGTCGATGATGCGCGACATCCTCGTACCGATTGCCCTCGCGCTGTTCATCACTGTCGCCAGTCTTCCGGTCGTCAATCGCCTCCGAGCCCACGGGCTTGCCGCAGGACTGGCCGTGACGATCAGGCTGCTCCTGGATGTCTCGGGCCTGCTGGTCGTCCTCGGGCTGCTCGTCCGTTCGCTCACCAAGATCAGCTCCGAGATCCCCGTCTACGCCAACTCCTGCACGTGGCACGACGCGCACGACTGCGTTCCGTTGCCGGACAGCCGCGTATCGTAGAAGAGCCGTCGCCCCAGCTCGATCCGGGCAGCCGTCAGAGGAGCCTCGGCGGGAACGGCCGGGGGCGCCACTCGCGGCGGGAGGTCCCATTGGTGCTGCGCAAAGGAACGCGTCGCCACGGCGCTCACCATGGCGCACAGCAGTACGACGCCCAGCAGCACGCGGCGCATCAACGCTACCCCGCCACCTGTGAGAGATCGATCGCGGGACTCGGACGCGATCGCAGCCAGCGGACGCGGACGACGCGTGTCCACCACATGAGGAAGCCGGTTGCGAAGAGCAGGGGGGGCGCCAGGCCCAGGACGAGCCACGCGATTCTGACCCAGATGCCGCCGAAATTGCCAACGTGCAGCGGCCCCACCCATGCCATCATCACGTCGCCCGCCGTGCGCCGGCCGGTCGCCGGCTCCTGGAGCAGCGCGCCCGTGAACCGATCCAGATACACCGAGGTGAGCGCCGACGTCGCCGCCGGTGTCGGGCGAACATTGGAGAACAGCACGTGGAAGGCCGCCTGCTCCGTCGAGGGCACCACCACGCGCGCCACGAACTGATCCGGCAGCTGCGCCTGCGCCCGCGCAATGAGAACCCGCCACGTCGGCGGCGTTCCGCGGTCGGCACCGGACGGGTCGGACAGCGGGGGCCGCGTCACGGTCACCGGGGAGAAGACGCTGACGACTGCACGGAACTGCGACGGGAAGGCAAAGTACATCCCGGTAACCGCCCACATCGCGATGAGTGCAACCGTCCAGACCCCTGTGGCGCTGTGCAGATCCCAGTTCACGCGTTTCCAATTACGCGAGAAGTCCACCGTGAATCCGCGCCGCCACTGACCTGCCCCCGGCCACCAGATCACCAGCCCGGTGGCGCAGAGGAGCAACAGCAGGAGCGCACCGGCGCCGTTGATCACACGGCCGGTGCGACCAGCCAGCAGATCGAAGTGCAGGTCCTGCAGCACGCGGACAAACGAGCGATCGGGAAGCTCGCCGAGCACGCGAGTGCTGACCGGGTCGACCAGCACCGTGAGAAAGCGGTCGTCCTCGAGGACGTACGCGAGATAGGTCGGGCGGGCGGTGGTGGGCGCGTCTACGCCAGATACCCGCCCGCCGGGATAGGCCTGCGCCACGCCCTCCAGCACGTCGGCGGGGTGAGTTAGCGTGCCGTCCGCACTCGGCGTGAACAGATCCGGGTGCAGCGCGCGCTGCATGTCGATGCGGAACACGAGCGCCGCACCGGTGATGCACACCACGAAGACGTACAGGCCAGCCAAGACACCAATCCACAGGTGTATCTGGAAGAACACGCGGCGCAGGAACACCGACTGCGGCCGATATAGAAAGGCCTTCATCAAAGTTGACAGGCCGGGAGCCACGTCGTCAACGCGGCTCGCGCCACAGCGTCACGACCGACTCTTCAGTAGCCGGCGACGTGGTGAACGCCTTGGGCCGCGGGTCGTCCTCCGCCGCATCAACGTAGTTCAGGCGAAGCGACTCGCCGGTCACCTCGTACACGGCCTCCCAGCGCACGCCATCGGCATGGAGCAGATCCATCTCGAAGGGCCGGCGCGCGGTGTCGACGCGGAGCGTGCCGCGAAGGAGGTTGCCGCTGGCCGTGCGAATCTCGAAATCGCTGCCGGTAATCGACAGCACACCCCCGTTGAGGGAATCCATTGGCTTCCCGTTGTGCTCGCCCCCGGTCACCACCCAGCGGCCCTGCAGCGGCGCCAGCGCCCCGGTCGCGTCCTGGGCGGCGACAGGCGCACAGATGAGAGCAAGGGCGACGAGACACCACGCGTGACGCATACGAACCTCCGTTGCCCTGGACCCCGCTGAGACGGCTTGAACGGCCCCATACAAATGAGACAAGTCTACGACTGGCCGTTCAAGGCGTCCTGCCCGCACGGAGTGCGGGCAGGAGATACTGCCATCCAGCGAGGCGGAGCCCCTGACGCCATGCTCGCGGCTCCGAGGCTCAGCCTCGCTGGACTGGCGCCGGGGGCGCCAGTCTAGCCCCGTGGCAACACGCCGGAGCCTGAAGAGTGCCTGAAGTTTTTGTCAGAGACCGTTGCCCCAAGAATTCAGAAACTCTTCAGGACCTTTCCGCCAGGGCCTTGACTAGACTGGCGCCCACTCGCGGTTCATCATTCCCAAGGAGCACGACAGGGTAGCCAGACATGCAGACGAGAACGACACTCGCGGTGCTCTGTATCCTATCGATCCTATCGCTCGCCAGCCTGGCCGACGCCCAGCCGAGGGCGACGGTAGCCGGAAGCGTGATGGACGTTTCAGGGGCAGTAATTCCAGGTGCCACGGTCGAGGCGGTCGTCGCCGATCGCGTGGTGGCAACGGACCTGACCGGCGAAGATGGCCGCTACGGCCTCCAGGTACCCCAGGATGTACGCTACCAGCTGCGCGTACGGCGTGCCGGCTTTGCCGACTACGTGGCCGATATGCGCGGGGCCGGCGGCATGGTCACCCATGACGTGACGCTGCAGGTGGGCGGCGTGTCCGACACGCTGGTCGTCACGGCCACGCGCGGCCCAGAAGCTCGCGCCAGCGTCACGCAGTCCACGTCCGTGCTGACGTCGGCCGACGTGCAGGCGCTCGGCAGTACGTCTCTGGCCGACGTGTTGCGTTTCGTGCCGGCTCTCAGCGTCGAGGGCGCCGGTCGCGAAGGTAGCCCGACCTCGGTGTTCTCGCGCGGCGGCGAATCCGACTACAACCTCGTGCTCATCGACGGCGTACGCGCGAACGAGAACGGCGGCTACTTCGATTTCAGCCGGATCTCCGCAGGCGAGATCGATCGTATCGAGGTGCTCCGGGGCGCACAGTCGTCACTGTGGGGGTCGGATGCCATCGGATCGGTCGTGCAGATCTTCACCAAACGTGCCGGCGCCAGCGATGCCCCACGGGTCACGGGATCCGTTGAAGGCGGGTCGTTCAACACTTGGCGTGGGGATACCCGTGTGGCTGGCGGCATCAACGGCCGCATGAACTACCACGGCGGTGTGACCTACCGCGGGAGCGACGGCGCCTTCGGGGACATCCTGCCCGACAAGGACTGGTTCGAGCAGACCTCGTTCGACGGCGGTCTCGGCGGTGCAATGGGGAGCCGTGCCAGCCTGCGCACGAACGTCCGCTTCAGTCGTGCACAGGGGCGCGCCGTGGGTCCGACCGTGTATGGCGCGCGCGATACGGGCACGCAGTACGACACGAAGGATCTGACGTGGTACTTGGAGACGTCACACGTGCTCGGGCGGCAGTACACCGGGTCGGCCACCGTCAGCTACTTCCGGTACACGGGTCTCTCGGAAGACGGGGTTGCCGATCCACCCTACAACGTCTACGCGATTCTCGAGGGCACGCCGAATGCCCTGTTTCCAAACGGAACGCAGCTCGTGCGTCTGATCGACCAGGCCGAGTTCAACGCGCTGACTGCTGCCGGGGCCTTGCCCGCACCGGGCCAGTTCCTCGCCTCGGCGCAGGGGTTCGACTTTCCCTTTCGCAACACGATTGAGCTCCGGCGCCCGGCATTGAGATACCAGGGCGACTACGCCTGGGCCTCGGGCCAGCGCCTGAGCGCGGGCTACGACTGGGAGCGGGAGTCGAATCCGCTGGTGGGCGTGCACAGTCTGCACAACCACGCGCTCTTCGTGCAGCAGCAGTTCGGCGTCCAGGACCAGTGGTTCATCACCGTGGGTGCGCGGGGCGACTTCAAGGAGAGCTACGACAGCTTCTTCAGCCCGAAGCTCTCCGCGGGCGGCTTCCCCGTGCCATTCCGAACCGGTGCGCTGTCCTCGGTCAAGGTGTTCGGCAACATAGGCAGGGGCATCAAGGCCCCGACGTTCTCCGAGCGTTTCGGCGCCTCGTTCGCCGACCCGAACCCCGACTTGAAGGTCGAACGCGCGCGCACGGCCGATCTCGGGGTCGAGGCGACGTTTGCGGATCAGCGCCTGCGCGGCGCGATCACGTACTTCAACAACGACTATCGCGATCAGATTGCGTTTCGTTCGGGCACCGTGGGCGATGGAATCCCCGAGTTCATCAACATCGACGGCTCACGTGCCGAGGGATGGGAGCTCGAGGTGGCGCTGCAGCGCCCGTTCGCGGGCGTGACGGCGGCCGGCACGTACTCGCTGGTCGATACGGAAGTGGTGACGAACATCAGCACGAGCCAGCAGTTCCAGCCGGGCCAGCCGCTGCTGCGCCGGCCGAAGCACTCGGGCTCGCTGCGCGCCGCGTATGCGGCGGGCCGCGCCACGGTCAACTTCGACGTGCGGTTCATCGGCCGGCGACACGACAACAGCTTCCTGTTCCTCCGCACAATGCCAAATGCCGAGCGGCCCACCGCCGTGACCACGGACATCACCGTGAACCCAAGTTATGCCGTGGCCGGGCTGGGAGTCGACGTGCGGGCGCACAACACACTGACGCTGTTCTTCCGCGTCGCCAACATCGGCGACGCGGTCTACGAGAGCGCCCTCGGCTATGCCGGCCTCCCCCGATCGGCGATGCTGGGGATGCGGTTCAACGTCAGCCCGCGCCGGTAGAACCTCCCAACAGACACAACAGCGGGCCGCTCAGGAGGCCCGCTGTACAATGCCCCGGTGACCCGCCGACAGAAGGCCATCGCATTCTTCGTGGCGTTGTGCGTGCTGCTCGTGTCGGCTGCGGTCTCCCTGAACGTCGGGTGGATTGTCACCTACGCACGCAGCAGCACCCTGCTCGTGCTCGGCATCCTCCTCTTCGCCCTCATCATTGCCGGTATCATCATCTACACGGTGTTCCTGGTGATGGAGATTCGTCGCAACGAGGAGCACGATAGCTTCATCAACGCCGTCACCCACGAGCTGAAGACACCCATCGCCTCCATCCGTCTCTATCTGGAAACGCTGCAGTCACGGTCGGTCAGCGACGCACAGCGACGGGAGTTCTACGAGTTCATGCTGGCCGACGCCAAGCGATTGCACGAAACGGTCGATCAAGTACTCGAAGCGGGGCTGGCCCGGGAAAAGCCCACGTCGGCTGCACATGCAGCCCTCGACATCGTCGCCGTGGCCCGCGAGTGCGTCGACCTGGCAACCGTGCGCCATCACCTGCTGCCAGAAGCCCTGACCATGACGGCGCAGGACGGCTCTCTGCTCGTGCGCGGCGACGTGGAGAAGCTGCGCACGGTGCTCACGAATCTCCTGGACAACGCGGTCAAGTATTCGGGACGGGATGTGCGCGTGACGGTATCCGTAGTGGCTCCGGCCCCGGACAAGATCTGGGTCCGCGTGGAAGATCGGGGCGTCGGGATTCCCCGGAAACAGTTGAACCGGATCTTCAATCGCTTCTATCGAGTCCCCACGCTTGGCCTCAAGCACGTCAAGGGAACGGGACTGGGCCTCTACATCGTGCGCGCGATCGCGCGGGCTCACGGCGGCCGCGTGTTCGCTCAGAGCGAGGGCGAAGGGCGAGGCGCCACGTTCACGGTCGAGCTGCCCCGGCTCTCGATCGAACCGACCGCGCTGGAACGCGGAGCCTGACTCGAATGAGGACCGAGTGACCGCCGGCTCCCGGCGCACCGAGCCGGGTGTGGAGGACCCACGAAGGCGCCCCCGACGGCGTGCGGCCGGACGCCGCAGCTTCACCATGTGCCGCATCCTCATCGTCGATGACGAGCAGCACATCGCCGAAGGGCTGCGGTTCAACTGTGCCGCCGAGGGGCACGAGGCGGTCATCGCCGGTGACGGCGAACGAGCGCTCGAACTCCTGCTGAAAGAACGCGGCGTGTTCGACGTGGTGGTCCTGGACATCACGCTGCCCGGCAAGGACGGGTTCACCGTCGCCTCCGAGCTCCGATCGGCGGGCCAGTTCGTTCCGATCCTCATGCTGACCGCCCGCGGAAGACCCGAGGACGTCCTGCGCGGCTTCGAAGCCGGTGCCGACGATTACCTGCCGAAGCCGTTCGAGCTCTCCATCCTGATGGCCCGGATCAACGGCCTGCTGCGCCGCCGGCGCTGGAACGAGCAGGAGGTGCCGGCCGCCACCGCCCCCGTGCGCGAGACCTACACCTTCGCCGGGCGCACGCTGGATTTCTCGGCCATGGAAGTCCGGGCGCGCGGGCACTCGTACCGGCTGACGCAGATGGAATCCGACCTCCTGCGGTATCTGGTGCAGAGCGCCGGGCAGGTGGTCTCGCGACGAGCCATCCTGGAGGACGTGTGGGGGCTCCACGAGGAGACCGACACGCGCGCGATCGACAACTTCATCGTCAGACTTCGCCGCTACCTGGAGGACCGTCCGTCGTCGCCGACGTTTCTCCAGACCGTGCGTGGCGTCGGATACCGCTTCGTTCCGGGGCCAGAGACCGACACGGCGGACGGCGCCTGACGCACACCCGGCCTGCGGTCGGCGTCACTGCCGATCCAGCCACTACAATTGACCGCATGGCTGCCAGCGACACGATCGAGGCCCAGGGGCACCTGATCGACTCCGGCCTATTGTCCGCGATCTTCGACAAGATCATCGAGGTCAAGGGGTCGTACGAGGTGCTGAAGTTCGATATCGGCCGCACAAACGACGACCCGTCCCGTATCGAAATGCGAATCGTCGCGCCAGACGGCCCCACTCTCGACGAGCTCCTTCAACAGTTGACGACGTTCGGATGCCATCCTGTCCGTGAGCGGGACGCACTCGTGGCACCGGCCGAGAAGGACCGCTGTGTCGCCGATGATTTCTATTCGACGACCAATCACCGCACTCACGTGCGCTTGCGGGGGCGCTGGATAGAGGTTGCGCATCAGCGGATGGACGCGGTGATCGTCGTGGAGGGGGATCGGGCCGAATGCCGGAAGCTGCGAGACGTGCGTGCCGGCGACGCCGTGGTGTGCGGGCACGACGGAATCCGCGTCACCCCGGAGTTCCGGGAGCGGGATCGCCTCGGCTTCGCGTTCATGAGCAATGACGTGTCGTCCGAGCGCCGGGTCGAAGGCTCCGTCGCACGCATCGCGGCGATGATGCGGGACGTGAGGCACGCCGGGGGACGCATTGCCGTGGTTGCCGGACCTGTCGTGGTGCACACGGGCGGCGTAGAGCATTTCAGCGAGCTGATCCGCAATGGGTACGTGGACGTGGTACTTGCCGGGAACGCGCTCGCGGTCCACGACATCGAGTTCGCCCTGTCTGGCACGTCGCTCGGCATCGATCTGCTCGCGGGTGCGCCCGTGGAGCAGGGACATCGCAATCACATGGCGGCCATCAACACGGTCAATCGGGCCGGCAGCATTCACGCCGCCGTGGAGGCTGGCGTCCTGAGGTCTGGCGTCATGTACGAATGCGTGAAGCACGGCGTCGAATTCGTGCTCGCCGGCAGCATTCGCGACGACGGGCCGTTGCCAGATACGTTGATGGATCTGGTGGACGCACAGGATCGCTATGCCGCCGCGCTCGCGCACAACGTCCAGATGGTCCTGATGCTCTCCTCGATGCTGCACAGCATCGGCGTGGGGAACATGCTCCCCTCCTGGGTGCGAGTGGTCTGCGTGGACATCAATCCTGCGGTGGTCACGAAGTTGAGCGACCGCGGCTCGGCGCAGACGGTCGGCGTCGTCACCGACGTGGGGCTGTTCCTGCACCGCCTGGCGGAGGCGCTGCGCGCATAGGATGGCCCGTTCCGGCACAGCAGCAGCTCACCTCCCGCGAGGCGCGACCCTCGCCCCGGTGCCTGCGGCTGCGATCGTTGAGGTATCCTAGATTCATGGGCAAACGAGTCTTTCTTTTCATCCTGACCAACCTGGCGATCATGACGATGCTCGTCATTGTCATGAGCCTGCTTGGTCTCGACCGATACGTGGGACCCGCCGGGCTCGACATTCAGGCCCTGGCGATCTTCTGTCTCTTCTGGGGCATGGGTGGCGCATTCATCTCGCTGCAGATGTCGCGCTGGGTCGCCAAGCGCGCCACCGGTGTGCGGCTGATCAACGGACGGACGGGCAACTCCACGGCGGATTGGGTGTACGAAACGGTCGCCCGCCAGGCCCGGCAGGCCAATCTGCCGATGCCGGAAGTCGGTATCTACGATTCGCCGGAGGTGAATGCGTTCGCGACCGGGCCGAGCAAGAACCGCAGCCTCGTGGCCGTGTCGTCGGGGCTGCTTCGGGCCATGAAGGAGGAGGAGGTCGAGGGCGTCCTGGCTCACGAAGTGTCGCACATCGCCAACGGCGACATGGTGACAATGACGCTGCTGCAGGGCGTCGTGAACGCCTTCGTCATGTTCTTCGCGCGCCTCATCGCGTACGCCGTGACGCGGAGCGATTCGCGCGATGGCGGCGGGGGCCTGTACTTCATTATCGTGATCGTGCTGCAGATCGTCCTGGGGATCCTGGGCTCGCTGGTGACGGCGTGGTTTTCGCGACAGCGCGAGTTCAGGGCCGACCACGGCGCCGCCACGCTTGCCGGTCGCGAGCGCATGATTGCGGCCCTGAAGCGCCTGGCGTCGAACCGGCAGCTGGTGGACACCCGGCACGAGTCCCTCGCGACGCTGAAGATCAACGGTTCCAAGAACTGGATGATCTTTTTCTCAACGCATCCGCCACTCGAAGCCAGGATCGCGGCGCTCGAGCGGGGACGCGTGTAACGATTGAATGAAGGTGCGGCAAATCGCCGCGCCTCCTTCCGCTCTATCGACTCCAGGGATCGTCTCGCCGGAGCTCGGCCAGCCAGCGAGTACTGACGGCGCCCAGATCGACGCTCTGGGCCGCGTCGCGACCGCCGGTCGCTCGTCGGATGATGTACGCGACCAGCACGACGCCGGTGGCAAGGGCGACGAGAACGAGCATCGTTGGGGTCATGGTGGATCTGCCTGAACAGTATGGTTGCCGAGGCCGGTACCGATCAAGCTGAACCGGACGACATGGATAGACGTCGAATGATCCATACAACCCTGGTAGCCACCGACGTGCTCGAATCCCATCTCGACGGTTCCTGGGTCCTTGTCGATTGCCGGTTCGATCTGCAGGACGATTCGTGGGGCCGGCAGCAGTACCTGGAGGGTCACACCCCGGGTGCGGTCTACGTGAGCCTCTCCGACGACCTGGCCGGCGACCGTACCGGCAGCAACGGACGGCATCCGATGCCGACGCCCGAGGCGATGGCGGCCACGTTCGGCCGCCTCGGTATCGATCGCACCGTGCAGGTGGTGGCATACGACCAGGACGCAGGCATGTTTGCCAGCCGTCTCTGGTGGATGCTGCAGTACATGGGACACGATGCGGTCGCTGTCCTCGATGGCGGGTGGGCAAAGTGGGTTCAGGAGCAACGGCCTGCACGGGCGGGAGAGGAGACACGAACGGCGACGCATTTCGCGGGGGCTCCCAGACCCGAGCGGCAGATGACCGTCGACGTGGTCGCCAGGCACCTTGCGGATCCGGCGATGCGGCTCGTGGACGCCAGAGGGCCGGACCGATTCGAGGGCCGTGCCGAACCAATCGATCGGGTTGCGGGGCACATCCCGGGTGCCATCAACCACTACTACAAGCTCAACGTTTCCGACACGGGGACGATGCTCCCGGTGGACTCACTGCGCGAGCGTTTCAGCAGCCTGATTGGGGAACGTGCACCGGAAAACGTCGTGATGTATTGCGGCTCTGGAGTCAGCGCCTGCCATAACCTCCTGGCCATGGCCCATGCCGGACTCCATGGTTCCAGGCTGTACGCTGGCTCCTGGTCGGAGTGGATCGCGGATGCGGCCCGCCCCGTCGAAACCGGTCCGCCAGCGAAACGCCCGGGAACGCACTAACCCTGCGCGGACGATCCTCCCCTGTGAGCGGTGCTATCCGGACGTGCAATCTCGACGCCGGGCATCACCGTTACCGTGAAACCGTGCTGATTGGGAGCAGCATACTGCCGGTGTCTCTGGATCCGCGAGTACGGAACCGTCACCAGGGTAGTGGCCCCCTCTTCCGGCTCCGGCTGCACCTGGAGGGTGATCTCGCGCTCCGTAGTGGCGAGGCGGTTTGCATCCTCGGAGCTGGTGAAACCAACGACGAATACGTCGCCGCTCGGCGTCTTGTGCGTCTCGTAGCTCCGATAGCGTCGAATGGCGAAAAGCGGCGCGTTCGGGAGTCCCGGTGAGTACGTGAAGCCGTAGACGCCTTCCGGAAGCGCATTCACTCCCGTGCCTTCCTCCCCGTCGGAGACCAGCCTGACCTGGTGTGCGGACCGCAATGCCTCCTGATCCGGTGTGGAAGCGGTGTTCGCGTAGACGACTCTGCTCATGGCCCGATCTTATAGCGTCCGGACGCGAGCCGCAGCTCGACCCTGCCCGGTACGACGCTGCTAGCGAGGCTGCGCCTCAGACTCACGAGCATGTCCGCTGCGGCTCCGCCTCGCTAG
>CAZDLW010000181.1:0-4580 GCA_964505975.1 uncultured Bifidobacteriaceae bacterium
CGCGTCGTCGGCCCCTTCAACGTGCTGGACTGGCGGGCACGGCTGTCCCAGTCGTTGGTGAACGTCACGGCGCTGCAGAGCCACAGAGCCAGCAGCGAGGCGGTGCGCGCGAGCGAGCTGTCGCTGAGAGACGCCCGTGATCTGATCATCCTCGCCGTGGGACGAACGTATCTCGAGGCGCTGGCGGGGCGCGCGAGAGTGCAGGCGACGCGCTCGGAGGTGGACACGGCCACGGCGCTTCACGAACGAGCCATGCAGCAGCAAGCCGCCGGACTCGCCACCCCGCTCGACGTCAATCGCGCCCACGTGCAAGCGCTCACGGCGCGGCAGCGACTGGCCTCGCTCGAGGGGGCGTTTGCCAAGCAGAAGATCGACCTCGTGCGCACGACCGGGCTGCCGCCGACCGACCAGTTCGATCTGGACGACGCCCTGGCGTACGCCGCCGCGCCGCCCGTGCCGGTCGACGAGATGGTGAGGGAAGCGCTCGAAACCCGTGCGGATCTGGCCCTGTCGGCCGTGCGCGCCGAACGGCTGCCGACGGTCGAGCTGACCGCAGATTACGGCGCCAACCGTGCGCTCGGCACACCAGCCACCAACACCTACATGGTCGCCGGGGTGGTGCGCGTCCCGCTCTGGGACGGTGGCCGCACTGGAGGGCAAGTGGAGCAGGCCGTCGCCGTGCTGAACCGCCGCCGAGCCGAGCGAGACGATGTCGGGGCCCAAATCGAGGCGGATGTCAGAAAGGCGTACGTGGATCTCCAGGCCTCGGAGCTCGCGGTCAAGGTCGCGGAGCTCAATCTGCAGATCAACCGGGACACGCTCGGCCTCACGCGCCAGCGCTTCGACGCCGGCGTCAGCGATAACATCGCCGTGGTGCAGTCGCAGGAATCGCTGACCACTGCGGAGTTCGCCTACATCGACAGCGTGCTGGGCCACAATCTCGCGAAGCTCGCGCTGGCGCGCGCCACGGGGCGCACCGCCGAGAGCATCGACCGCCTCCTGGTGCCACCCGGGAGCTGAGTCGCCCCGCTCATACATACGGCCGGACCCGCTGCAGGCTCTGCCGGTACTCGTCCGGATCGACGGAGCGGCGGGCGTTCGGTGTCTGCATGGCGGCCTCTGCGACGGCTGAGGCCACGCGGGACAGGAGCCGGCGGTCGAACGGCTTCGGAATCAGATAGTCGCGGCCGAAACCGAGCGCGTGCGTGTCCGACACCCCGGTGAGTCCAGCCTCTTCCGTGACCGGCTCCCGGGCCAGCCTCGCGATGGCTCGCGTGGCCGTCAGCTTCATCTCGTCGGTGATGCTGCGGCTCCGGGTATCCAGGGCGCCACGAAAGATGTAGGGAAACGCGATCACGTTGTTGATCTGATTCGGGTAATCACTGCGGCCGGTCGCCATGATGACGTCGGGCCGCGTCCGAATCGCGAGCGGGTAGCTGATCTCGGGCACCGGGTTCGCGAGCGCAAACACGATGGGAGACGCGTTCATCGACGCCAGCATGGCCGGCGTGAGCACGCCTGCGGCAGAAACGCCGACGAACACGTCGGCGCCCCGCACGACGTCGGCGAGGGTTCGGGCATCGGTCTCCGCAGCCAGCTCGTCGAGGTAGTTGTCGTCGCCCCGGCCGCGGTAGACAACGCCCCGAATGTCCGTCAGGACCAGGTTCTCGCGGCGCACGCCAAGCCGCAGGAAGTATTTCGCACATGCGAACCCGGCCGCGCCCGCGCCGGAGAAGACGACTCGCAGGTCCTCGATACGCTTGCCCGTCAGTTCCAGCGCATTCAACAGCCCTGCCCCGGCCACGATCGCCGTTCCGTGCTGATCGTCGTGAAAGACCGGGATATCGCAGCGCCGCTGGCACTGCTCCTCGATCTCGAAACACTCGGGCGCGCGGATGTCTTCGAGATTGATGCCTCCGAACGTCGGAGCGATGGCGCTCACGACGTCGACGAATCTCTGCGGATCCGTCTCGTCCACTTCGATGTCGAAGGCGTCCAGGTCCGCAAACCGCTTGAAGAGCACGGCCTTGCCTTCCATCACCGGTTTGGCCGCCGCCGCACCAATGTGACCCAGCCCGAGAACGGCGGTGCCGTTGGTGACGACCCCGACGAGATGTCCGCGCGAGGTGTAGTCGTAGACGGCGTCCGGCGTCGCAGCGATGGCGAGACAAGGCTCCGCGACACCGGGCGAATACGCGACGGAGAGGTCAGCTGCTGTGCCAACAGGCTTCGACGACACGATAGCCAGCTTGCCGGCACGGCCGAGGGAGTGATATTTGAGCGCCCAGTCCGAGAGCAGGCGCTTTCGCACGGCGGCGAACTCGTCGAGCGTGACGGCGGCGACCGCGTCGGTGGCGGCGAGGCGCTGCAACAGCTCCGTCTCCTGGGCCTGCAGGCGCCGCACCATCACACGTCCCAGCGTTTCCATCAGCCGTACGGCTGCAGGCTCCTGTCGCAACACGAGGTCGAAGAACCGGCGAAACGGGACGTGCAACAGTGTGGCGGACTCCAGGGCGCGCACCTCGCTGGTCCGGACGTGCTCGTTGAAGAGCGCCATCTCGCCGAGGATGGCCCCCGGTTCCAGGGTGGCAACCGGACGGTCGCGCTTGACTATCTGCACACGTCCGGCGCCGAGGACGTAGAACCCGCTCCCGATCGAGCCCTCCTCGATGATCCGCTCCCCGGCGCCAAAGGAGAGCGCCTCGCCGAGCGAGCCGATGACCGCACGCTCCTGGTCGGAGAGCTCCTGCAACGCCTCACACCGATTGAGAATCTCCGCGTACATGTGTGCCTCCACCCTCGACCCGACGATGACAGACCCGCTGCTCGGCACCGCCGTCCCGCGCTCAACCCGCCGCTGACTCACGGCCATCGTCGTACTTGACGCGTTCGCAGGGCACGGATAGAGTTCACACCCCTCGATCCGACGGGACTCGAAAGACTGGCGCAGGCAGCGTACTCTACTTCCTGCTCGCCGGAGCCGCGGCCGCATGGATGAGAGGTGCCATGACGAGGAACCCCCGGCCGAGCCGTGGGCTGCACAAGCCCTCAGAGCCACGCGAATGACCGCAGGAGCCGCTCCACACACCAGTCGTCCCCGAGTCCTGATCCTGGGCGGCGGTTTCGCCGGCGTCCACACCGCCGGGGCTCTCGAGAAGCTGCGCGGCCGGCAGCACGACTTCGACATCACGCTGGTCAACCGCGACAACTACTTCGTGTACCAGCCGATGCTGCCGGAGATCATCTCCGGCAGCATCGGGATCTTCGATACGGTGAGTCCCCTCAGGAGGCTGTTGCGGCACACCAGCATCCATGTGCGGACGGTGGAAGCCGTGGATCTCGAGAACCGTGTGGTCACGACCAGCCCCGGCTTCAAGCCAGTGGCCCACCACATCCCCTATGACTACCTGGTCCTCGCGCTCGGCAATGTCACCGATCTGCGCCGAATCCCGGGCCTCAGCCAGCATGCACTGCCCTTCAAGTACCTCGGCGATGCGCTCTACCTCCGCAACCACGCGATCCACGCGCTGGAGGAGGCGTCGATTGAGGCGGATCCCACGCTGAAACGCGCCCTGCTCACCTTCGTCGTCGTGGGAGGCGGCTTCAGCGGCGTGGAATGCGCAGCGGAGCTCAACGACTTCGTCCGTCGCGTGGCCGGAACGTACCGCGGCATCGAGCGCGGCGACATCCGCGTGGTTCTCCTCGAGATGGCCGACCACATCCTGCCCGAACTCGTTGACAACCTGAGGCGGCTGGCCCATCGGGAGTTGACGCGACGAGGCGTGGACGTGCGCCTCGGAACCGGCATCGCGGCCGCGACGGGCGACGAAGTCATCCTGAGCGATGGTTCCCGGGTCGCGGCCAAGACCGTGGTGTCCACCGTGCCCAGCAGCCCGAACCCCATCATCGACGGCCTGCAGCTGCCGAAGGAGCGTGGCCGCATCACGGTGGACCTGCGCATGCAGGTGGTGGGCAGCGATCACATCTGGGCTGTCGGCGATTGTGCCCTCGTCCCCGATCCCGGCGGGAACGGCTTCTGTCCGCCGACGGCCCAGCATGCGGTGCGCGAAGCGCCGGTGGCGGCACACAACATCGTGCGCGCCATTCGCGGGGGGGAGCCGAAGGAGTTCGACTTCAGGGAACTGGGCAAGATGGGCGCCCTCGGCCATCGGTCGGCCGTGGCGGAAATCCTCGGCATGCAGTTCAGCGGCGTGCTGGCATGGGCGCTGTGGCGAGGCATCTACCTCATGAAGCTGCCAGGCTGGGACCGCCGGGCGAGGACCGCCCTGTCGTGGCTCATGGACATGGTCGTGCCTCCAGACACGGTGCAGCTCCAGATCGAGCACGGGCGGGGCATCATGCAGGAGCACTATGAGACGGGTCAGACCGTGTTCAACGAACACGATCTGGGCGATCGTCTGTACATCGTCGTCAAGGGCCGATGTGAGGTGATTGGTCGGGAGAACGGCGTCGAGCACAAGCTGGCGGAGCTCGGTCCAGGGGAATGCTTCGGCGAGATGGCGCTGCTCCACCGGGCCACCAGGACGGCAACCGTGCGTGTCATCGAGCCGCTGGATGTC
>CAZDLW010000181.1:4680-11815 GCA_964505975.1 uncultured Bifidobacteriaceae bacterium
TCGCGCGAGCGCATCATCTCCACGGCACGTCCGGGAGCGTCGCGAGCGGCGGGCGCGCGGCGCGTCGTTGAATCGCCCGCTGGAAGGACGCGCGCACCAGTGAGAACGGCTGCGCATAGGTGATCGCGATGTCTGCGGAGGACAACAAGGCGCTGATTCGGCTGATCGTGGACGAAGCTCTGAACAAGGGCAACCTGGCCATCGCCGAGGAGTACTTCGACCCCGACTACGTCGTCCACATCCCCTCGCGCCCTGACCTGCCTCACGGGCCGGGCGTCTTCAAGCAGGTCGTCGAGATGTGGCGCGCCGCGTTCTCCGACTGGCACATGACGATCGAGGAGCTCGTGGCGGAGGGCGAGCTGGTCGCGAACCGGTTCACGACAACCGGGACGCATACCGGCGCTCTCATGGGTGCTCCTCCGACGGGACGAACGATCGTCGTCCACGGCCAAGAGCTGCATCGGATCGCGAAGGGGAAGGTCGTCGAGTCCTGGATCTGCGACGACCCGCCGAGTATCTTCGTCCAGCTCGGACTCCTGAGCCACGCCGCTCGTTCGCCGGAGGGCGCCGGATCCGGATCATGACGGGCGTGCATGTCGATTCGGCGAGGAGCGAAGGAGGCCTGGTATGCGCCTGCGCACGGCGTTGATGTGGGCGGTCAAACGCGGAAGCGAGCAGAAGGTGAAGGAGCTCTTCGCCACTTACGGCCGTCCTGAGATGATCATCCGCGACGAGCACGGAGTCGAACGGGGCAAGCTGCTGAGCACCCTGGTGTTCATGAAGGACAACGTCGTCGTGCGTGTCGCCGATGCCGAGGTCGAGGACGTGGAGATGCTCGCCAGGCACCTGCGCAGCCAGCCCGCCATCCAGGAGCTGGAGAGGAAGCTCGATCCCTATCTCGAGGAACCGCGCGACATGTCGACACCCGAAGGGGCGCAGGCGTTCTTCAGGCGGGCAGGGATGGAATGCCTGGTCGCACGGAGCTACGACGAGTGAGCGCCGTCAGCCGTACTCGTAGGGCACGAACCCGCGATACCCCAGAAGCCGCCCAAGTCGACCCAGCACCTTCGCCCCGAGCTTCTGCAGGAACACAGGGGGGCCGACGAGTATCGACTCGCCGTAGAACTCGTCGAGGATCGTCATGAAATGCAGGACGTTCTTCGGAACGCCGCTCCTGTCGACCTGCCCCCGCTGCGCCAGGGCATACATGGTTTCGAAGAAGAACTCGCTGCGAAGCGCCGGCCTCAGTTCGATCGTCAGTTCCGCAGGCGTATCGCCAGCGTTCCAGAATCTGTGGGGAGCGTCGACGGGCACGACGAACGACTGCCCCTCGGTCAGGACCTGCTCCTCGTGATCGCATTTCATGCCGACTCGGCCACTGAGGACGTGATAGGTTTCGGTTTGTGTCGGATGCCGGTGTTCTGGCGGGCCTTTCGCGGCACCGTCGAGGCGCAGGTGGAACTTCAGCGATTCCCCTTTCGAATCCTCCGATGTGACGAGAAATGTCAGTCTGTCGCCGTGCACAGGGTGTTCCATCACGTCGTGCGTCTTTGCCATAGCCATTGCGTGTCGAGGTGGGCGGCGCCATGCGGACCGAGACCAGACGCCGGCCGCGCCGGCCGGATGATGGGTCCGATACCCGGCGACTGTCAAGTCGCCGCGTTGTCCCGCTCGACGTGGAGAAGTGGGGGCGGAGGAGTTCGTCGCGGGTCGACGAATGGACTGTCTCGTCGCGCGCGGCTGGCATAGGTGAGCGTGTCCATGCGTGAGGGCAAACCTGCGATGTCGTCGCCGGAGGCGCCAGGATCAGGACTGGACTCGGAGAGTGCGCCCGATCTGCGGTCGCTCTTCCGGGTCGACGGCAAGCGGGCACTGATCGTCGGCGGCTACGGCGGCATCGGCGAGCTCGTGACGCGTCTGTTCGTGGAACACGGGGCCTCGGTGGCCATCGCCGGGCGGTCGCGCGAGCGGGCGGACACGCTGGCGGCAGCAATCGTTGCCGGAGGCGCACACGCCATCGGGGCACAGGTGGATATCGCGGACCGCCACGGTGTCGGTGCGCTCGTCGCATCGGTCGTCGATCGGCTTGGCGGGCTGGATATCCTCGTCAACATGGCCGGAGTCGATCTCGAGGCGGCGGCGGAGCATTTTCCCGAGGACGACTGGTGCAGGGTCCTCGACGTCAACTTGAGCGGCGCCTTCTGGCTCTCGCAGAGCGCCGGCCTGGCCATGATCGATGCGGGCGCAGGTGGCCGAATCATCCAGTTCTCGTCGACCCGCAGCGTTGCCGGAGGCCGCCGAGGGTTCGCGGCGTATGCCGCCAGCAAAGGCGGGCTCAATGCGCTCGTCAGGCAGCTCGCGACCGAGTGGGCCCGCCACCGCATCACGGTGAACGCGGTCGCGCCCGGCTTCGTGCCGACGGACCTGGTGCAGCATACCGTCATGGATGAAGCGTTCAAGGCGAGGATGCTGGGCCGGATCCCATTCGGACGGTTCGGGACGCCCGTCGAGATGGCCGGTGCCGTCCTGTTTCTCGCTGCGCCGGCGGCAAGCTTCATCACGGGCCAGATCATCTTCGTCGACGGAGGCGTGACGGCAAGCTCATGACCGACCCGCGCAACGACCCAGGACGGCAGCACATTGCGTTCATCGGCCTCGGAAGCATGGGCATGGGGATGGCGTCGAGGATCGCCGAATCCGGCTTCCCGATCGCCGTCTACAACCGGACCCGTTCCAGGAGCGAGCGCGTCGGGCAGCTCGGTGCGAGGGTCGCGGCCTCCCCTGCCGACGCGGTCCGCGACGCGGACGTGGTCATGCTGAGCGTCGCCGACCAGCACGTGGTCCGAGCGATGCTCTTCGGCGATCACGGTGTGTTCGGAGCGCTCCGTCAGGGCGGCGCCATCATCGATATGAGCACCGTGCCGCCGGGGTTCGCGCGCGAGCTCTCCGGGAAGGCACGCGCCGCGGGCTACCGCGCGATCGACGCGTGCGTCCTCGGAAATCCGAAGCAGGCCAGGGACGGAGAGCTCCGCGTCATGGTCGGCGGCGAGGATGCCGACGTTCGGGCGGTCAGCGACGTGCTCCGCACAGTCGGCCGGGAGGTCACCCATCTGGGTGGCAGCGGGATGGGGGCGACGATGAAGCTCGTCCTGAACATGCTGATGGGTGTCCAGATGGCGTCGCTCGCCGAAGCGGTCGTCCTCGGCGAGATGGCCGGGCTCCCCCGCGACACGATCCTGGACATGATCGCGGCGAGCGGCTTCAGCTCGCTCGTGATGAAGTTCCGCTGCGAGGTCATGAAGAAGCGCCAGTTCGAGAACGCGTCGTTCAAGCTGGCGCTCATGCGCAAGGACATGCTCCTCGCGCTCCAGGAGTCGCACGCACGGGGTGTGCCGCTCCCGGTCGCCGACAGCGCGTTCCTGGCGCTGACCGCGGCCGAGCGGCAGGGCCTCGGCCAGCTGGACGTCGGGGCGATCCTGGCCTTTGTGGAACGCCAGGCGGGAATGCAGGATTACCCGTGGCCGGGAGCCCCCTCGCCAGGTTTCCCGCCGCAGGAGGGCGAGACGTGATCGTCGACATCCACGGGCACATCACGCCGCCCGAGCTGTTCGCGCGGTTTCCCATGCCGCCCGCGCTTCGCGACGTCGAGGGAATGATCCAGCGCAAGCTGGCAGCCGGGATCGGCCTCACGATCGTCGGCAGCCCGGTCGGCTCCGGGACCATGACGCCGGTCGCCGGATTCGATCCCTACGACCAGCCGCTCGACCGTCTCAAGGCCTTCCACGAGTGGCTCGCCGAGACGATTCGTGCGCATGCGCCACATCTGGCTGCGTACGTGTACACCAATCCGTTCGGCGGCCCCGCCGAGCTCGCGCAGGCCGCCGAAACCATCACGGAGCCGGGCTTCGTCGGCTTCATCGTGAACACGAGCATCCGCGGCGAGTACCTCGACTCGAGCCGCGCCGACGACTTCTTCGCGATGGCGGCCGAGCTCGATGCGCCCATCTTCCTCCATCCACCCGCCGAGCCGGTGGGCACGCGCGCGTTGGCCGACTTCCGCGTGGTCGAGTATCTCGGGCGCTATCTGGAAGTGGCCGCCAGCCTCGCCGCGCTGGTGTTCGGCGGGCGTCTCGAGCAGTACCCCTCGTTGAAGGTGGTTGCCGCAACGGCCGGTGGCCCCATCGGACTGGTCGCAGGACGTCTGGATCTGGCGGCCCGCGCACGCCATTTCACCGACCGCCCCGAACGGGCCGAGACCGCGCTCGCGCAGCCGCCGAGCGCCTATCTGCGGCGTATCTATGTGGATACCGCGAACCTGAGCATTCCGAACCAGCTCGCGAACGTCGAGCTCATGGGGTGCGAGCGCATCCTCTTCGGAACCGATTCGCCCCCGCTTGCCACACCGTTGGAGGCGGGGATCGAGATGATCGGCGCACTTCCCCTCTCCGACGAGGACAAGGCGAACATCCTGCACAAGAACGCCGAGCGGCTCTTCAAGCTCCACCAACCCGTAGCGTGAGCGGCGAGAGGAGAGTGGATGGATCTCGACCTGGCCGGCAGACATGCGCTCGTTACCGGAGGCTCGCGCGGCATCGGGCGCGCCTGCGTGCTGGCGCTCGCCCGGCAGGGCGTGGCGGTGGCGGCGATCCATCAACGTGAGAGCCAGGCTGTCACGAGCCTTGCGGCGGACCTGGAGGCCGTGGGGAACGGGAGCTACGTCGCCCAGGCCGACGTCGCCGACACCACCGCTGTCACGCGGGTGGTCGACGAGGCACGGTCCCGGTTCGGCAGCATCGAGATTCTGGTGAACAACGCCGGGGTCGTGAGCCACGCCACACTCGCGGACCTGGATCTCGCCGAGTGGCGCCGGGTCGTGGACACGAACCTGACGGCCTTGTATCTCGTCACGAAAGCGGTGGTGCAGGCCATGCCAGCCGGTGGATCGATCATCAACATCGGTTCCGCAGTGGCGCTGCGTGGACTGGTGGGGCGCACGCATTACGCCGCCTCCAAAGCGGGAGCGATCGGCTTCAGCCGTTCGCTCTCCAGGGAGGTCGGGCCGCGCGGCATCCGTGTGAACCTGATTGCCCCGGGGATCATCGAGACCGACCAGGTCAGCGGCCTGACCCCCGAAGGACGCACGCGTTATGAAAAGCTCGCGGCTCTCGATCGGCTGGGCAAGCCGGAGGAGATCGCCGACGTCGTGCTCTTCCTCTCGAGCGACCTCTCGCGTTTCATCTCCGGTCAGACGATCAACGTGGACGGCGGCATCTGATGGCATCCGAGATCACTGGCGTGCGCTTCCTGCTCGAGGTGCGTGTGGCGAGCGGCCGGGAGGAGGACTTCCTGGCGCGGTACGCCGCGCTGGCCGCGCGCATGGAGGAAGGCCTGCCGGGGCACATCGCTCACGAGCTCTGTCAGCACATGCAGGAACCGGATCGCTGGGCCATCGTCAGCCGCTGGGAGAGCCTCGAGGCGGCGCAGGCCTGGGAGCGCTCGCCCGAGCACAGGGATCTGACGATGCCACTCCGCGAGTGCTGGGTGGGGGCGGACCGATCGGCCTATGCCGTGCGCGTCGAGAGCCGGCGCCGCAAGGAGGACGGATGATACGAGCCACCCTGCACATGAAGGTCCGGCCAGGCGCGGAGGAGGAATTCGTCCGCGCGTTCTCGGCCATTGCCGAGAAGGTCCGCGACGACCCCGGCTCCGTGCGCCAGACCTTGATGCGCGACCCGGAGGATCCCAGGAGCTTCGTGGTGATGACCGACTGGGTCAGCCGCGAGGCGTTCACACGGTTCGAACGCAGCTCCGCCCAGGACGAGCTCACGGCGCCGCTGCGGGCGTTGCGCGAATCGTCCAGCATGGCCGTGTACGAGGTCGTTGTCGACCTGGTGTGAGGAGGTGGCGGGTGCGGGTGCGGGTCATGGTCACGGCGGCTATCCGCCCAGGCGACGAGGCGGCATTCGAGCGCGACTTCGCCGCAATGAGCGCCCGGATGAAGGGGACGCCTGGACTCATCCGGGACGAGCTCCTTCGCCACTCGACCGGTGACGATGTGATGCGTGGCGCCGAGCCGGAACCGGACGTGGGCGGAACCGGCTACGTCCTCCTCAGCGAATGGGAGAGCCGCGAGGCGTTCCTCGCCTGGGAACGGGGCTCGGCACACATGCGCTCACCGTACTGGGCAGGTCGCGCCCAACGGCGAATCTACGACGTGGCGTTCCCGCGGGGCGATTGATCAACCAGTCGACTGCTCAGACCGACGCGCACGGCGCTCGATGCGCTCCTTGATGATGGCCATCTGCGTTTTCGTGTTGTTGTCGATGTACTGTTCCATCTGCGCGTCGTTGGCCGGCGCGTCCGGCTTCATCGTGAACTCCTGCACCCACCGCATCCGCGTGCCGCCATCGGTCGGCTCGTAGTACCACTCGATGTGCATGTATTCGAACGGCCCTGTCTCGATGCGCCGCGCCTTGACCGTGTGCGTCCGGGGATCGGCGGTCCGCTCCGAGACCCAGCTCCACACCCGGCCCTGCTCGTCGGGATGCATGGTCAACCGGAAGCGGACCGTGTCGTTCTTCCGCTCGAGGATCTCCACCGTGGCGTACTCCGTGAACAGCGTCGGCCAGTTGTCGACATCGTTGGTGATGTCCCAGACCTCGGCCAGCGGCGCTGCGATCTCGATCGAATTGTCGGTCCGCACGCTCATGTTCTCATCTCCTGAATCCGGCGGTTGGTGTACTCGATGGCCTCACCGACCGAAGTAATCCTCTGCGCATCCTCGTCGGGGATCGCGAAGCCGTACTGCTGCTGCATCGCGAGCTGGACCTCGACGAAGGCCAGCGAGTCGAGACCCATGGCATCGAACGTGGCGGTCGGGTCGTCGACGACGTCCTCTGCGGGCAGTCCGACCCGGTTCACCAGAATGTCCCGCAGATCATCGAATGTGAATGGCTGATCGGCCATCGGGTCCTCCGTCGGTTCAATGGGGTTGGGGATGCGCCAGCGCGCGCAGGACTGACAGCTGCTCGTCGGCGGCCCGCCGGCCGGCTTCCAGGAACAGGTCCGCCAGGTGGAAATTGCGCCAGTTTGCCGGGCCAAAGCGCGGCGTCACCACCACGTCCGCCTGCGCGGC
>CAZDLW010000182.1:0-11689 GCA_964505975.1 uncultured Bifidobacteriaceae bacterium
TGCGGCATCGGCCCGTCCATCGCGCTCACCACCAGGATGGCGCCGTCCATCTGCGCCGCCCCCGTGATCATGTTCTTGATGTAGTCGGCGTGCCCCGGGCAGTCCACGTGCGCGTAGTGCCGGTTCGCCGTCGCATACTCCACGTGGCTCGACGCAATCGTCAGGATCTTCGTCTCGTCCCGCCGCCCCTGCGACTCCGACGCCTTCGCCACTTCGTCATACGGCACGAACTTCGCCCACCCCTTGTCCGCCGCCACCTTCGTCAGCGCCGCCGTCAACGTCGTCTTCCCGTGGTCGATGTGCCCAATCGTCCCCACGTTCACGTGCGGCTTCGACCGATCAAATTTTTCCTTCGCCATGTGCGTCGTGTGCTCTCGAAGAAAGGAAGTGACATTCCCGGCCAATCAGCCGGTCAGTCCGCCCCCGCTCGTACTGCGAGCTTCGGCGCGACAGACCTCGCTCGCCGGCCTGCCTGGACGAAGCTCGCTGGAAAAGCCAGCCAAGGGGCTCGGCCCTTGATATCCCCGCAGAGCCCCTCGGCTGGTTGCCAGTATCTCCTTGCCGCGCTCCGCGCGGCTAGGACCGCTATGCGGACCGACACGAGTACAGAATTCGCGTTCCGGCCGCATAGCGGTCCAGCGAGCGAAGTCTGGAGCCGATGACCAGGATTGAACTGGTGACCTCGTCCTTACCAAGGACGCGCTCTGCCAACTGAGCTACATCGGCCTTCGCTCTCGCTGCCTGCCGGTCCCGAGCTACGGCCGACAGGTCGGCTAGCCCTTCGCTCCCGCTGCCTGCCGGTCGCGAGCTAACGGCCGACAGGTCGGCCAGCCCTTCGCTCCCGCTGCCTGCCAGTCTCGAGCTACGGCCGACAGGTCGGCGGTCCTTCGGATGGCTTGCCACCCGAAGCTCGCGCTCACAGTGGCAGGCGCGAGCGAAGGGTGGAGCGGGAGACGGGGATCGAACCCGCGACCAACAGCTTGGAAGGCTGTGACTCTACCACTGAGTTACTCCCGCGCCTCGTGCGTGCTCCCCTGACTCGCCGCTTCCTGTCGGGCAGGCCCGCTCGTCCACGCGCCTCGCTTACTTCTTCGCCGGTCGGCCTCTGCCGCTCTCCACCTTTGCACTCGCGGCTTAGGTGCACAAGCTGGCTCGCCATCCGAAGCTCGTTCGGTCGCCTGTCTGGCCCACCTTCGCGCTTCGCGCTATGGTCGGCATCCTTCGCCAGCATTCATGAGCGAAGGATGGTGGGGAGGGGAGGGTTCGAACCTCCGTAGCCACAAGGGCGGCAGATTTACAGTCTGCTGCGATTGACCGCTCCGCCACCTCCCCGAATGCTGCACTCACGAGAACCCGAGAAAGCCCGCCGGAACTTGCCGGCGTGCATCGCCCACCGAACCCGCGATTCTGCTGAGCATGCACCAGCCACGGGCTCTGCCCCTTGATATCCCGATGACGCACAGCCGCTTGGCTGGTTTGCCAGTATCTGCTTGGCGCGCCTAGGACCGCCAAGCGGCCTCTCATGACGCGCGCCACAACGAGTACAACATTCTCGTTCCGGGCCGCATAGCGGTCCAAAACAGGCGCGTCTGCGCCGGGACCACAACGAGTACGGCATACTCGTCGGGAGCCGCATCGCGGTCCAAGACCCTGATTCCCGAAGCCTTCATCTGTCTGCGTGGAATCCGTGTTGTCGGCGCGTTTCCTGAAGGTGCCCGGCATCGCCGATGGAGCTGGCGGAGGGATTCGAACCCCCGACCGGCTGATTACAAATCAGCTGCTCTACCGGACTGAGCTACGCCAGCCAGACAAAGAGCACATGCTAGCACTTCCCGTGCCAGAAGTGCAAGCCCCCTCCAGCTCACCACATCCTGGACCCCGAAATGCCAGGATTTCCACACCAGCCAAGGGCTCTTGCCCTCGATCCCAGCAGGGGCCCTTGGCTGGTTGTCACGTCTCCTGGCGCGCGTCGCGCGCCCGGACCGGCAGTGAAGCTCCGCCTCAAACCCCGAGACGCACGAGCCCGAGTGGCTCCGCTTCACTGCCGCCAGTATTGGTTTTGCCCCGCTTCGCGGGACTAGACATCTCCTAACGCCGGCGCGAAAAACTTGCTTCATTCGTGACGATCTCAGCGTTAGGAGATGTCTATGCGGCCGCAAGTCACGACACACCACGAGAACATTCGCGTCCTTGGCCGCATCGCGGTCCCGTCCCCTACCGTCGTTCGTCTCGCGACTCACGAGTATTGCGAACACGCTGCCGCACCGCCTCGAACAGCACGATGCCCGCCGCAACCGACACGTTCAAACTTTCGACGTGCCCGCGCATAGGAATGGCGGCCAGGAAGTCGCATTTTTCGCGCACCAGCCGGCGCAGCCCGATTCCCTCGGCGCCGAGCACGACGGCAGATGGTCCTGTGAAGTCGATCCGATCGTACCGCTCCTTGGCCTCACCCGCCAAGCCGATGACCCACACCCCCGATGCCTTCAACGCATCGATCGCCCGGGCAATATTGACGACGTCCGCAATCCGGACGTGCACCACCGCTCCCGCCGACGCCTTGGCGGTCGTCCCGCCCAACGGCGCCGTCCGGCGACGCTGCCTGATCACACCGTCCACACCAGCCGCATCGGCTGTACGCAGAATCGCACCCAGATTGTGCGGGTCCTCGATGCCGTCGAGCACGACGATCAGCGGAACACCGGGCGCCTCGCGAACCAGTTCTTCGACGCTCCACGCCCGTCCCGTCTCTACGTCCGCGACCACGCCTTGATGCACGCCGCCGCGCGCCTGCCGGCCCAGCGCATCGAGATCGACCCGCCGAACCGGCACGCCGCTGCTCGAGGCCATGGCGATCACCTCGCGCACGCGCGCATCCACCCGGTCACCCACTCGAAGCTCCGTCACGCGGCCGGCGCGGAGCGCTTCGAGCACCGGGTTGATTCCGTATATGACCTCGGTTGGCGGTCTGGCCACGACAATGCGCGGACGCTACGGTTCGTCGAGTGCCGCTCGAAAGGCGCGCGCTCGCTCGGCAGCTCCGTGGATACGACGCCGAAACCCCGATGAGGCGAGCGCCGCACCACGCTCGATAGCCGGCACCGCAACATCCAGCTCCAGTCCCTCCAATTCACCCGTGAGGACGATGCGAATGGGATGCAGCAGAGCCCTCCCCTTCTGACCAGTCTGCTCCCGCAGCCGGGCCACTGCGGCGCGAAAGGCCTGTCGATCCGTGAGCGGCGCCGATCGAGACAGCTCGTCGGCCAGCGCATCGATTACCGCGCGGGCCGCCTCGACTTCGGCACGAATCCCCGGTTGAGCCAGCGTTCGCTGCGGTGAATAGTCGACCAGGAACCCCAGGCGGGCGGTCACCTGATCCAGCCGATCCACCGCGCCGGCCGCGGCCGGAACGACCTCCGACAGGAACCCGAGCACATCCTCACCAGGCGCATCCAACCATCCCTCCCGCTGGAAGTACGGAACGGTCAGACGCGCGAGTCGATCGGGGGCGGCTTCCTTCAGGTAGTGACGATTCGCCCACGCCAGCTTGTCGACGTCGAAGACGCCTGCGCTCTGACCGACGTCCTCCAGCCTGAATCGTCTCGCGAGCTCCTCGATCGGCAGCAGTTCACGACCATCGCCAGGTGACCATCCAATCAAGGCCAGATAGTTCACGAGTGCCTCAGGCAGATACCCGCGTTCACGAAACTCGGCCACCGACGTGGCGCCGTGACGCTTCGACAGCCGCGTGTGGTCCGGTCCCAGCACCAGCGACACGTGCGCGAACACGGGCGGATGCCACCCGAACGCCTCGTAGAGCAACAACTGTCGCGGCGTGTTCGAGATGTGATCCTCACCGCGAACCACGTGTGAGACCTGCATGAGCGCATCGTCGATGACGGCGGTGAAATTGTAGGCGGGGAAGCCGTCGGACCGAACCAGTACGGGATCGCCAATCACGTCGGTGGCAAACCGGACTTCGCCGCGCACGATGTCCGTGAACGCGATCTCACGCGCCTCGGGCACGCGAAAGCGAACCACTGCACGCTCGCCGCTCTCGAGACGCCGTCGCACGACATCCGGGGAGAGACTCCGGCAACGCCCGACGTACAGCGGCGGCCGTCCCTGCGCCAGCGCAGCCTGCCGGTCGGCCTCGAGCTGCGCCGGTGAGCAGAAACATCGATAGGCGTGGTTGCGCGACAGCAGATCCTCGGTGTGCGCCGCGTAGATCTCTCGCCGCTCGGATTGCCGGTAGGGACCGTGAGGCCCGCCAACCTCCACACCTTCCTGCCAGTTGAGCCCCATCCAGCGGAGGTCCGCCAGGAGGTCCCGTTCGAAGTCGGGGGTCGATCGCTCAGCGTCGGTGTCTTCGATGCGCAGGATCAGCGTGCCGTGGCTGCCGTGCGCCAGCAGCCAATTGAAGAGCGCCGTCCTGGCGTTCCCGACATGGAGGTACCCGGTGGGACTGGGTGCGAATCTGAGACGCATGCGCAACAGCGCTATCGGGACCAAGACAAGAGCACCACCGCGTGCGCGGCGATCGATTCGCCCGCACCAATCGAATCAACGCCTTCGTTCGTCTTGCCTTTGATGCTCACCTGCTCGGGGTTACAGGACAAGGCGCTCGCGAGGTTCGCGCGAATCGCGTCCGCGTGCGGCGCCAGCCTGGGACGCTGTGCAATCACCACCACGTCCACGTTCACCACCGAGAATCCCCTCGTCCCGACAACGTCGGCTGCGCGGCGCAGCAGTTCCAGGCTGTTGGCATCCTCCCACGTCGGATCGTTGTCTGGAAAGTGACGGCCAATGTCGCCGGCGCCGGCGGCTCCAAGAATGGCATCGGTGACAGCGTGGCACACCGCGTCGGCGTCCGAGTGTCCGAGCAGCCCCTTGTCGAAGGGGATGCTCACCCCGCCGAGGATCAACGGACGGCCAGAGACGAGTCGATGCAGGTCGTACCCGTTCCCGATTCTCAGCGGAGGCGCGAAACCGACAGCGCCCAGCAGATGCTCGGCGGCCGCCAGGTCGTCTGGCGTCGTGATCTTCAGGTTTCGCGGATCCCCATCCACCAGGCGCACCTGATGCCCGGCGCGCTCCGCGAGCATGGCTTCATCGGTGGCGTCCACGTGAAGCGCAAGCGCGTCGCGCAGCACCGGGACACGAAACGCCTGGGGTGTCTGAGCCAGGTAGATCCGGTCACGCTGGAGCGTCTCGGCGACGTTGCCGGCCTCGTCGGCACGCTTGACGGTGTCCTTCGCTGGCAGGGCTGCCACGGCGGCCCCGAACTCCGCGGCTGCATGCACCGTTCGCGCGATGACGCTCTGGCTCACCAGGGGGCGCGCGGCATCGTGAATTACCACGACGTCGGCAGCGTCTTCCACGCGTGCGAATGCGTTCGCCACGGAGTCCTGACGACGATCGCCTCCCGCAACGAGGCGGATGGGCTTGCGTTGCCCGACGAGATACGCGGGGACGTCGCGGGTGGACTCCACGGGCAGCGCGACAGCGAGATCGGTCACCGTGCTGCTCTCGAGAAACGCCTCGACACTGCGCTGCAGGACAGGGACACCACCGAGCCGCAGAAACTGTTTGCGCCCGGCGCCGCCAAAGCGGACTCCTCGACCCGCGGCCAGGATGATGGCGGAAACGTGCAAGCTGTTCGATTGTATCCGAGGAGCGTCTCGCGTGCGGGAAGGGGACGTGCGGTCCCCCTCCCGCGCCCGGCTCAGCGCTTCACGTCGTCGCCGATGTCTTCGATGGCCTCGCCGATCTTGCGCTTGCCGCGGCCGAAGGTCTCCTGCGCCTCGCCCTTGAGCTCCTCCGCTGCTCCCTCGGCGCGGAGGCGTTCGTCATCGGTGAGGTTGCCCACGCCCTGCTTGACCTTCCCCTTTGCCTGATCCATCTTGCCCTTCAGCTCATCGTTATTCATCGTTACCTCCACAGCGTGAGAAAGAACAGCATGACCCGTACCGGATCATGTATGGAAGTAGACTGAGCCGGTCGTGGAACGGCAATCGAGCACCCGGGCAGCACGGTTCACGTGCTTCATGTCGACTCGACGCCTGCTGGCGGCGGTCCTCGTCTGTCTGGCATGTTTCGCAGCCACCGCCTGTCGCGAACGGGACACGCGACCTCGTCTGACGTTCTCGGGCAGTGCGGTTGGCGCCGAAGGCCTCGTGATCAGGCAGCAACTGGCGCGCTTTGCCGATCGGCATCCCGGCGTTCGCGTCGAGCTGCGCATCACCCCGGACGCGGCGGACCACCGGCATCAGCTCTACGTCCAGTGGTTGAACGCGCGCGTCCCCCAGCCGGATGTGCTGCAGCTCGACATCATCTGGACCGCGGAGTTCGCGGCTGCCGGCTGGATTCGACCATTGACACTGGCGCCGGACGAGATGGCCGACTTCTTCCCCGCTGCGATCGACGCCAATCGATGGGAGGGCCAGCTGTACGCGCTCCCCTGGTTCGTCGACACGGGACTGTTGTATTGGCGAACGGATCTCTTCGATCACGCACCGACCTCCCTCGACGAGCTGCGCCGGAGCGCAAGCGCCGCGGTACGCGACGGACGTACGCCGTTCGGCCTCGTGTGGCAGGGGGCACGCTACGAAGGTCTGGTCACCGTCTTCCTCGAGCATCTCACCGCATTTGGTGGTGAGATCCTGGACCGCCACGGCACCGTGACCGTTGATCGGCCCGAGGCGGTACGAGCGCTGACGTTCATGCGGGATGCCGTGCACGCGGACGGCAGCGTCCCGATCTCCGCGCTCACATGGCAGGAGGAACAGGTCCGATTTGCCTTTCAAAGCGGGCAGGCGGCGTTCATGCGGAACTGGCCGTACGCCTGGGCGCCGCTGCAGGACGACGCGGAGTCACGTGTATCGGGACGCGTCGGCGTCGCACCATTCCCGGCGACCGAGGGAGGCAGACCGGCTGCAGCCCTCGGCGGGGCACAGCTCGCCCTCAATCGCTACAGCCACCACCCCGAGCTGGCCCTGACGCTGATGGAGTTCCTCACCGCGCCGGAACAGATGCTGGAGCGCGCCCGTGTTGCCGCGCAGCTGCCGGCGCGACGCTCTCTTTACGACACGCCCGACCTCGCGCACGTTCTGAACCTGCCGCTCGACCAGGTGCGCCTCGCGCTCGACGCCGCCGTCTCTCGACCGGTCACACCGATCTACAGCGAGCTGTCCGAGCTCCTCCAGGTTCGCCTGCACCGGGCGCTCACTCGCCAACAGGAGCCGGAGGACGCGCTCCGCGACGCAGCACGAGAGATCCGCACCCTCCTCCGTCGCGCGGGTCTCGGATGACAGACAGGCGTCTGGCGCTGCTGCTCGTGGCGCCGGCACTGACGGTCATCGCCGCGATGGCACTCGTCCCGATTGGCGCGACGTTGTGGACGGCGCTGCACCTGCACGACCTCCGGTTTCCATGGCTGGGCACGCCATTCGTGGGTCTCGACAACTTCACCGAGGCGCTGCACGACCCGCGGTTCCGGTCGGCGCTGGCGCGGACGGTGGTGTTCGCCGCGATCACGGTGCCCCTCGAGCTGGGGCTGGGGCTCGCGCTCGCGCTGATCATGCACCACCTCGTGCGCGGCCGGACCCTCGTGCGCATCGCGGTGCTCCTCCCCTGGGCCATCCCCACCGTGGTGGCTGCGCTGGTGTGGCGATTCCTGTTCGAGGCGCAGACCGGAATCCTCAACGTGCCACTCCGCGCCGTCGGCGTGATCGGCGTGTCGTTCGACTGGTTCGTCCATCCCGTCGCCGCCTGGGTCCCGATCGGCGCCGCCGACATCTGGAAGACGACACCGTTCGTGGCCATCCTGCTCCTGGCGGGCCTTCAGGCCATCGACCGAGATTTGTACGAGGCAGCGGGAATGGACGGCGCCGGCCCGGCGCGGCAATTCGTCACCATCACCCTCCCGCTGCTCATGCCAGCTGTGATCGTCGCCGGAGCATTTCGTACGCTCGACGCACTCCGCCTCTTCGATTTGCCCTACGTCCTCACCGGCGGGGGGCCCGGCACGGCCACCGAGCCGCTTTCGCTCTATGCGTTCATCGCACTGATGCAGCGTCTTCGCTTCGGGTACGGATCGGCACTGTCGATGACGGTCTTCCTCCTCACGTTCGTCTTCGCGTTGATGTGCGTGAGGGCGCTGAGCCGATCGGCACGATGGGAGCGCGCATGACGGGGCGCATCCTTCGTACCACGGCCAGTGCGGCCCTCGTCGGGATGCTGCTGTTTCCCGTCTACTGGATGCTGGCGGCCTCGGTAACGCCGGAGACGCGGCTCTTCGAGCCAGCCTCCGCGCTCGTGCCCACGGCTCCCACGCTCGACCACTACCGCGCCCTGTTCGGCGAGCGCGGATTCCTCCTGCCGGTCCGCAATTCGCTCATCGTGTCGGCGCTGACCACGCTCATCGCAGTCCCTGTCGCAGCCCTGTGTGCGTACGCGTTGGCTCGCCTGCGGATGCGCGGGACGGGGGCCGTGCTCGCGCTGGTGCTTGCCGTCTCGATGTTTCCACAGATCTCCGTGGTCGCCCCGCTGTACCTCGTGTTGCGCGAACTGCGCCTCATCGACACGTATCCTGGCCTCGTGTTTCCCTACGTCACCTTCACGACACCGCTGGCGATATGGCTGCTGACCGGGTTCTTCCGGCAACTGCCTCGAGAGCTCGAGGAGGCGGCCATGATCGACGGCGCGAGTCGCCTGCGTGCCATGCGCGACGTCGTCCTGCCGCTGGCCGCGCCGGCTCTGGCGAGCACTGCCATCCTGACCTTCCTGTACTGCTGGAACGAGTTCCTCTTCGCGCTCTCGTTCACGGCAGGCCCCGAACGGCACACCGTCCCCGTCGCCATCGCGCTCTTTCGCGGCCGCTATCAGGTACCGTGGGGCCAGATCCTGGCCGGCGCCGCCCTGGCGTCGATACCGGTGGCGGTGATTGTGTTCATGTTCCAGCGCCGCATCGTGGCCGGCCTGACGGCGGGGGCGGTGAAAGGCTAATCGTGTCGGCTATCACGCTCGAGCGCGTGAGCAAGACGTACCCGAACGGGCACGTGGCATGCCGGGCGATCGAACTGCACATCGCCGATGGAGAGCTTCTCGTGCTGGTTGGACCGTCGGGATGCGGCAAGAGCACGCTCCTGCGCCTCATTGCCGGCCTGGAGACACCAAGCGCCGGCCGGATTCTCATCGACGATGCCGACGTCACGACCATCCCGCCGCAGTCCCGGGATCTGGCAATGGTCTTCCAGAGCTATGCGCTGTACCCGCACATGACCGTCCGGGAGAACCTCGCGTACGGCCTGCGCGTGCGCCGCACCGACCGGAGCACGATCGAGACGCGGATTGGCGCCGTGGCCGCGGCGCTCGACATCGACTCCCTGCTCGATCGGCGCCCCGCACAACTATCGGGCGGGCAGCGCCAGCGCGTCGCGCTGGGTCGAGCCATGGTGCGGGACCCGAAGGCGTTCCTGCTCGACGAGCCGTTGTCCAACCTGGACCCGGCGCTCAGGCTGCAGGCGCGGGCCGAACTGCTGCGGCTTCAGCGAAGGTTGCACGCCACAATCGTCTACGTTACCCACGATCAGGAAGAGGCAATGACGCTCGGACACCGCGTGGCGGTGATGCACGACGGGCGCGTGAGTCAGGTGGCGCCTCCCCTCGACCTCTATGCGCGACCCGCGAACACGTTCGTCGCGCGCTTCATCGGATCGCCGCCCATGAACCTGCTGCCCGCTCCGCTGCCCGGCGTCGACGCGGGACCGGGCATGACGATCGGCATCCGCCCGCACGACGTCGCCATCGACAGCTCGGGGGCGATCTCCGCCACGGTGGACGTCGTCGAGCCGCGCGGACACGACACGGTCGTGCACGCGCGCAGCGATGTGCTCCGGGGCGCGACGATCACGGCCGTCGTACCGACCGACCCGCCATCTGCCGGAACACACGTACGACTGCGCCTCCCCGCCGATCGCATTCACCTGTTCGACGAGGACGGCATACGTCGCCTCTGAGCGGATCCATCGCGCCGGTCTCTCACTCAATCCAGCGAGACGTCTCACGGCATCCGGTGAACTCGCGCATCCGTGCGGACGTGGCGTCGAGCACGTCCCCGAGGTGCCGCGCGTCAATCGTCGCCGGCGCGAACACCACGACCAGCGCCCGCGTCGTGTCCGTCGTCACCATCGTGCGAGCGGAATCCGACGTGGGATTGCCGAACGGACCTGCACGATCGGCAACCGTCATCCGGCCGCCCACGTGTACCACGTCCTTGCGGATGCCCTGGTACGACTCCCCGGGATCTCCACGACGCAGTTCCACGTCTCCCTCGACGTGCGACGCATCGTACAGTCCGTACGGTAGCTGGAACTCCAACGAACACCAGTTGCACACGTCCACCATCGAATTGATGCGCGGCAGCGAGCCCCCTTTCCGCACGCGCCGCAGCAGCGCCTCCGAAGACGGCCGCGTCCTGGTGGGGTCCAGGCCGACGCGCTTGTACATGGTCCGCACGGTGACGGTCTCCACCGGCGGCCGCACCCGCACGGCGTCCTCGACCCGTGCCAGCGGTGCGTCCAGGCGAGCGTCCGCTTCGATGACGACCGCGTCGTCCAGCCACAACACACCAGGTCGTACGATCCCTGCCAGATCCGGAGAGACGGTGGCACGCATATCGAGTGTCCTGGGGAGGCTGCGCCTCAGACCCGCGAGCATGTCGGCAGCCGCTCCGCCTCGCTAGCTGGCCGTATCTTCCGCCCGCACTCCGTGAGGGCGCGTCAGGCCGGTCGGTGCGATCTCGACAGCGCCCCGGCGTCTCGGCGAGACACTCGAGACTCGGAGTCGAGTCGCGCAGCAGGTGCGGGCGCGCGACCGGAATCGGGGCGTGGTCCGTCCACGTCCACCTCCGCAGCGGGGGCAATGATCCGCCGCACCCGCTCCGCGAATTCCCGCGGATCCGTGCCGGAGAGCGTGGCCGTCTCGATGGGTTCGTGAACCACCAGTTGCACCTGGCCCGGATAGGCGGCCAGCCGTCCCTTGAGCATGACATGGCGGCTTCCGACGACCGACAGCGGCACGACCGGGAGACCGGCCTCGAGCGCCAGATAGAAGCTGCCCCCCTTGAACCGGCCAACGCGTCCGTCGCGACTGCGCGTCCCTTCCGGAAACACAATGAGCGAGAGCCCGTCCGACATGAGCCGGGACGCCCATCCGAAAATCCTCGCGCGATTCGGCCGGTGGCGATCGACGAGCATGTGCCCGGTGCGCCGCAGGTGCCAGCCGAGGATGGGAAACCGGCCGAGCGACTCCTTCGCGATGATCCGGATCTGATAGGGAAGCGCCCAGAAGAGGATGGGGATGTCGTAGATGCTCTGATGATTGGCGACGAAGACGTACGTGCGGGCGGGATGGAGGCGATCGAGCCCGGCCACGTCCACTCGCACGCCGGTCGTGAGCAGGATCAGCCGGGACCACGTGCGCGCGCACCAGTGCCCGAAGTACCCGCGCCGGTCGAACGCGCTGGAACCGATGGAGAGCGTCCCGAAGACGATCGTGTACACACTGATGGCGGGGATCAGGAAGAACACCGTCCGCCACCAGTGAAACGGCGGAATCATTTCCCGGCGGCCGCAGCGGATGGAGGAGCCTGCGGGCGCGGGCGGCGCCCGGTGTCGGCATCACCAGG
>CAZDLW010000183.1:0-11639 GCA_964505975.1 uncultured Bifidobacteriaceae bacterium
GTGACGCCGTGGCGGCCTTCGTCCAGGACGCCGCCGGTCAGGCGGCCCACCTGCCACTGGGTCTCGTATGTCCCAATCGTGACGGGCGACAGGTCGCCGGAGAGGTCCACGAACGGCGTGACCTGGGCGGCGGCGGTTCCGGCGCCCGCGGTCCACGCCAGTGCGGCCAGCAGGGCCAGTCGAAGTGCGGTAGTCGGTCGAGTGAGTTGCATGATCTGTGGCGCGGACCTTGTCCCGCCTTGCCGATGCACGGCGCCGGCGAGGCTTGCCGGCCCTCGACGTCGTTCAAGGGGCGGCAGGTCCGCGAGCCACCGGAGTGCAACCGCATCGCCGGGAGGTTCAGTGCGTGCCGGGTCGGAGGCAAGCCGCCTGCAGGCAACGACTTGCGCTCGTCCGTCCGGCCAGGTGGACCAAAAGGGGCAGGCGAGAAATTTTGGGGTGGGTCAGAAAGGCGCGCAGAGTTTCTGGAAGGAGCTGCGATTCTGTCGCTGTGCGGCGCCCGTTCGTGCGTCCGGTGTCGATTAGTGCACTCTGTTCATCGCCTCGCGCTCAGGTGCAGAGCGCTTATGCATCGCGAATCCCGGCGCCGGCGGACGGGCATTCTGGGCTGGCTCCCGATGACATCGCGCGGAAAAACGCGCCCTCCGCCCGAGGGGTAACCACCCGCGCTGGTCCATGACCAGCGAGGCTCCGCCTCGGACTGCCCAGTATGTCGGGGACGGCTCCGCCGATGCCCAGCTATTTCGTGGACACATCACTAGGTGGGCAGTATCTCTTGCCCGCACTCCGTTGGGGGGCAGTCAGGCCTCGCCAAGCGTGCGCCCTTCCTCTGACGCTCGGTGTCGGCCGCGAGCTCGGTGACCGACAGACCGCAGGCGGTAGCCACCCCTGGGCTCGCCGTCGCGTAGAGATCCGGAGGGGCGGTTCTACCGTGGCGTGAAGATGTCTGCAGGTTTCAAACGAAGCCGCGAGAGCACGGCCGACTTCACGATCTGCCGGGCTTCGTACGCCCGGGCGCGTTCAGGCGCCGCCAGCTCCAGCACCGTGACGGAGGCGCTCGCTGTGTCGGCCAGCCAGCACTCGCGCACGCCGTACTCGCGGTACCAGGGCACTTTGATCGTCCGGTCGCGCCGGGCATTGCCCATCGACAGCACCTCGATGGCAAGGTCCGGCGGTCCCCACACGCGATCCGTGCAGATGTTCCGGCGCGACGACGACACGAAGAGCACGTCGGGCTGTACCACCAGCGCACGCTTCGCGTCGAGGACCACGTCGATCGGCGACATGGCCACGACGCCGAGCCGGTAGCGCTCGACGTGATTCGACAGGCGTCGATAGAGCCGACCGACTATCACCTGGTGGTCGAACGAGGGTGCCGGCGGTTCGCGCAGGAGGCCGTAGGCCAGTTCCTGCGGCCGATTGGTCTCCTCCGTCCGCAAGTAATCCTCGAGCGTCATCCGGCGCAGCATCTTCGCCTCCATCGACGACGACGATGCCATCGTCCACTGGAAAAGTCCAGCGAGGCTGCGCCTGAAGAGACACTCGTCCGCAAAGGCCGATGAGGAGGACTGTCGCTCGCGCCTGGGCCGCCTGAAGAGCGTGTGAAAGAATCACGCGCTGTGCGCCTTTCACGGTGCTCACCTGTGTTCGCGCAGTGACACCGGTGCCGGCGGACGGGCATGCTGGGCGTCGCGACTTATGACTCGCGCGATCCGCATCAGGTAAAACGCGCCCGCAGCGTGAGAGCCGCGTTAGGCGGCTTGAACGGTGGGAATCCTTGCACATGAGTCAAGTCTTCCAGCAGCCGTTCAAGACGTCTCGCCCGCACGAACGCACATGTTCCCGTCGTGACGGCGATTTCTTTCTGAGGCAAGCAGAGAAGCAGCAGACGTCTCGAGCGGCCGAAACCTGTGCACACGCGCCAGGTCTTCGAGTCCGTTCGCGCTCAGGACGGATCGTGCCCGTGGTCCTCGCGCAGGTGCCGCTCGAACATATCAATGACCACATTCAGGTGCGCATCGGCCCGTTCGAAGTTGGCGCTCAACCTCTGGTCGGTCTCTCTGAGTTGCTCGTCGGTGCGCGCCTGCGCCTCCGCCAGACGTTCGACGTGATCTCCAATGCGGCCGACGATGCCGGTCAGGCCGATCAGACCCTCGGCGATCAGGTCGGTCTTCGTCGAGAGCCTGGCAATATCTGCGGCGAACTGTGCCTGCTGCTGCAGCAGAAACTGCACCGTGCGTTCGATCTCCTCCGGTGACATCGGTCGAAATTCCACGAGAATGCCTCCGCTTCCGGGCCGTACCGCCATTATGCCATCGTCCCCGCGACAGGATGAGGCAAGGCTCGCGCCATCTCCGACGCAGGTCGACTTCGACGCCGCGCTGCGTTGTTGCGGTGCGTGGACGGGGGTTCAGGAAGGATTGTGCCCGTGGTTCTCGCGCAGGTGCCGTTCGAACATGTCAATGACGACATTCAGGTGCGCATCGACCCGTTCGATGTGTGCGCTCAGTCGCGTGTCGGTTTCCTTGAGTTGTTCGTCAGTCCTCTCGAGTTGCTTGTCAGTCCTCTTCAGCTGCTCGTCGGTGCGCGCCTGCGCCTCCGTCAGGCGGCCGACGATGCCGGTCAGGCCAATCAGGCCGTCGGCGATCAGGTCCGTCTTCGTTGAGAGCCTGGCAACATCTGCAGCGAACTGTGCCTGCTGCTGCAGCAGAAACTGCACCGTGCGTTCGATGTCCTCCGGTGACATCGGTCGAAATTCCACGAGAACGCCTCCCCTTCCGGGCTGTACCGCCATTATGCCATCGTCCCCCGTAACAGGATGAGGCAAGGCTCGCGCCATGGGATTCGCCGAGACGCTGTTCGCGCGGGCGCACAGGAAAGCGGTTCAGGAGGGCTCGCCCCTCGCGCGGCATGATCGCGCCAGCCGCCGACGGCTGGAAGCGGATGTCGGGCCGCCCGTCAGAGTGATTTCGGAAACCGACGTGAGCTTCTGAACACCGTCGCGATCTCGACGACGCTCCCGCGAAGCTGGTAGACGATTCGATACGGAGGAACGATCACCTCGCGGATAGCGGGATTCTGGCGTTCCGGCACGATCCGGCCGGACTCGGGAAATTCCTGCAGACGCTCGACTGCGGACACCAGGCGTGCCGCAATCAGCTCCGCGTAGGCGGGCGAGTCCTGGGCAATGAAGGCGCGGATCGACGCGACATCGTGAATTGCCTGCGGCGACCAGAGGATCTGCTTCACATCCCGAGTCGCCGCTTGGCTTCGTCGTGTGGCACGCCCTTTCCAGCGTCGAGTTCGGCGATTCCAGCGTCGAGCTTGGCCAAGAACACCAGGCGCTCGATCGCCTCCTCGAACGTCGTATCCGGTGGCAAATCCTCGAGGGCTTGCATGATCCGGTCACGGACACTCAACTCTGGCATGCTTTGATTGTACTGCCGCGGGCCGGAGACGGCATGTTCGAGCGTGCCCGCCAAGAACTCCCGCGCGTACGGAGTGCACGCACCAGATACTGGCACGCAGTGGGGTGGGAGACCCCGGGGTGCTCGGCTGATTCCCGTGCTGTCGTCGCGGGCCCGCGAATCGCATCCTCTCAAGTCGCGCCGTTCCAGATCGTCGTCTGCAGTTGACGGCGCTCCGATTCGCGTGCTGATTGCCGACGCGTACGGCGTGGTCCGGGAAGGTCTACGGGCGCTGCTCGTGGAGGCCGGCGCGGTGGTTGCGGGCGAAGCCGCGGACGGACGCGACACGCTGCGTCTGGCCATGGAGGTTCGGCCAGACCTCGTGCTGATGGACTTTGCGCTGCCGGGGCTCTCGGCGCTGGACGTGATGCGCGAGCTGCAGCGGCGAACACCGGCGCCTCCCCACACCATCATCCTCACGTCGGCCATCGACAAGCCCGACGTCATCGCATAACCAGCGAGTTTCCGCCTCGGATGTCGTGCCGGCGTGTCCTGCGCCGACGCGACCTACGGCTCGCGCGAGCTGGGTTCGATAAAACGCATCCGCAGCGTGATGGCCGCGCTGGGATGGGGACCCAGCGCGGGTCGCGAGCGACGGGCGGAGGAGGCGTTTTTCCGCGCGAGTCGTCGGGAACAAGGCGCATGGGCACGTCGGTGCGACTCAGCGGATACCTCCCTTTTATATCGGCCCGGAGTTAATCCTCTCCTGCCCACCTTCGGGCCACTGGCCCTCCCGATTCGCTGCCATACCCTCGATGAGCTCACAGCAGATCTGCCTCGGAACAGCGTCGTCCTGGCGTTCCGGCCAGCTCTCCTGAGTGAGTGCATCGCACCGAACGACCGTTTCCGGCAGGGCCGCGCTCCGCGTGTGCAGACCCCTCACTGCGCGCCGGTGCGAGGACCCGGACGGACGAGACGAGGTGAGCGGAACGCATCGGAGGGAAGGGGCCCATCACAAGTCCGCGAGAAAGTCTGCCTATACGCAGAAGAGCATCCAAGGGCCGCATACCGGATTGACCCGCGCGCTTCGTGGATCATGTGCATGGCGACGCAGCTTCAGGCAGCTATGCGGCACCGGCGCGTTCGAGGCGGTCACCGCTTCGTTGCACGCCTCTTGCACGAGCAGCCGAAGGCGGCCCTTGCCGCGTCCCGGACTTGTCCCGTGCACCTGGAGGAGTGTCGATGCAGATGCTGAAGCCGCTTTCGCTGGTTCCCGTGTTGCTTTTCGCCCTCACAGCATCTGCGCTGGCGCAGCAGCCGGCGGACCTGGACCCGTTTCCCGTGCGGGGCTACCTGATTGGCGGCGGCGGGGCGTCGCTGAATCCGCAGCAGTCCCCCTCCTTTACCGCCGAGATTGCCGAGCGCGTCCACCGGAACGTGCAGGTCTACGTATCCGTCGGCTACTTCTACAACCTGATGTCGCGGAGCACGCGCGACCAGGTGGCGCAGGTCGGGCGCGACTTGGAAGAGGCCACCGGAGTGCCGTGGGTGTTCGACGCCCGCGACCGGGGCCTGTCGTTCACCGTGGGCACCAAATATCTCATTCCAACCGGTTCGCAGATTCGTCCGTACGTGGGCGGGGGCGTCGGCGCCATCAACCTGCGGCGGGCAATCCGGGAAATCGATCTTGGTGACGTGACCGAGGACTTCCTGCTCGAGTTTGGCGTGGGCGACGGCGTCGTGGACATCACCTCCGGCAGCACAACCCGGCCGATGGGCGAGCTGGCGGCCGGCTTCAACATCGTCGTCGGCCGGGCCTACCTGGATGTGAGCTACCGGTTCCGGAAGGCGTTCCACACCATCGAGCGGTCGTTCGAGTTCTCGCAGGTGGGGGCGTCGGCGGGCGTGCGGTTCTGAGGGATCCGACTTCGGTATCGCGGTCTATGACGAGCGCCATCGAAGCGTCGGGCCGTTGGCGGTGGCTTCGGCACCGCCGGGGACCCGCCACCGGTCTCATTCCCACACTGCGAGGAGTCGCGTCTAAGGGCGTCTAAGGGTCGTCTAAGGGTGGTCGTGAAGAGGTGTCTCGAGCTTTCCCACCGACGACATAGCGCGAAGACACACTTGGCCCCTTCGCGTGTGCTGTGAAAACGCAAGGGGCTGAACGCCCCATGGAGAAGGTTCCGCTGCAGGTGAGCAGCAGCTGCGAGTCACGTGGTCAAGCGCAATTGGGCTGTAGCACCCAGAGATGGGCGCGAATTTGTCTTTCACAGGTTCTGCAACCGCTGACACCAACTGCGAAGCCGACTTCATGGTGCAACCTTCCACGTGAAGATAAGGCGATACCGCACCGGCTGGCTGTAGCGTCTCGCCGGATCAAATTCCAGCGCTTTCGTGCGGCTCAGGAGCATGACATCCGGCAGGCGCTGTGGGTTGCCGACCATGCGCACGCTCTCCACCACACCGCGCTCGGAAATGAGTAGCTCGACGGCATTGGTTCGCGATCCAAACCCCGCAATCAGCCATTCGGGAATCTCCGGAGACAGGAGCCGGGGCGGATCCACCTCGCGGTCGGCGGCCGAATAGACCGGTCCCGTGAAGCTTGGCGGAGCGTCCAGAGCGGTGGGAGAAGGCTGCTCTGAGGACGAGTCTGATTCGCGCGAGGCTGCCGATGCACTTCGCCGGTCGATTCCGTCGGACGCGCCGGCGCCACCGACGACAGGCGGAAGACCGGCGGCGCCAGTAGTTTGCGCTCGCGAGTCAGCTGCCGAGTTGACAGGATCGGTTGCTCTGCCAGTGCCAGCGTCTGCACGAGGCGGGGAGCCGACAGCATTGGTAAGTGGACTGGGAGGACGAGCGGGATCCGGATCGACCACGGCCATCGCGCTCGTGGGTGTAGCACCCATCAGCTCCGGATCCACTGATTGCGCTCCAGGAGCCGTATCGACATCTACGTCCAGATCGACGCCATCGGCCACCGCAGGAGGGCTGCCTACGTTCGAGCTCACCAGGAACCATACGAAGATTCCTGCAATGAGCGAGGCTGCCACCGCGGCAACGACAAGTGCCGTCCGTAGCGGCGCGTGGTTTGGTTGATCGTCCGCGGCCGGCGCCTGCTGCGTTGCAATGGGGCCGGCTACGGCAGGGCGTGCGAGATAGCGTTCGTACACCGCCCGAATGAGCGCCTCGGGGTTGGGTCTGGCAAAGTAAGCGAGGTCGCTGGCCAGATCTCGAAGTGGAGAGGCCTCGGTTGCGGCCATCCATTGAGAGATGAACAGGCGTAGCCGTGGGGGCGTGGAACTGGCCGGTGTCAGCGAGTAGAGCATCCGGCCCAGACGCGCAACTCCGGGCTCGCCTCTGCTCCCGCGCTCGACGGATAGTGTTCCATCCGCGCCAATGCGAACGCCGGACAGCTCCGGCGGTGGGAGCTCGTGCCCGTCTTCTTCAATAAGTGCCGCGCACGTGCGTTCGACAATGGCCACCGCTTCGTGCCACTGCACCGGCGTCTGGCGCGTCAGTACCTGATCCAGACTGATACGGGGCGGTGCCGGGGTCTGTTGTGTGTCCGGCGTATCGTGTGGGGCCGTTGCGGGACTTGGTGGATTGGCTCGCCGCGACGAGCCAGCCGCCGAACGCGCCGATGGGCGAGCATCAGCCGACGCGGGAGCCGCACGAGTGTGCTCCTGGGCACGAGATCCGCCGACACTCACCAGGGCAATGCGCCCGTCGCTTGCCCGCTGGTCCGAGGGGCGGGACACACCCGCATGTGCTTTCGCGGATGCGGTGCCGCTGGTGCGAGCCTGGTCCGGCTGGCGTGCGGCAGTCCCGGGAACGGGTCGATAGGTATGCGTGACAATTCCCGGGTGCGCCGCGCCAGACGGTGCACTGTCGAGTCCCAGCAGTTGGGCACCGCTGTGCGCAGTGCGTTCAGCCGATACTCCCTCATCGGCGTCGTCCGCGTACAGAGTCGTGCCGCTGGAGCCGGCGGCCCGCTCCATGGGAGCAAGGCTGCTGAATTCCGTTGGGTGGCTGATTCCACGTGCGGACTCTTCGGCCCAGAAGTCGCCCGTCGGCGACTCGGTCTCGAACTGAACGAGGGGATCTTCGTCGGAGTCGCCCACGACGATCGGTGCGACAGGTGAGGGTGGCGTCGGCGAAGTCGTGTCAGACGGCCTCCCACGCTGGTCCGATGCCACGGTGGGAGGTTCGATGGCTTCTGCGGGCGATCGCGTCCCGGTGCTCGCACTGGCAGTCCGAACATCCTTGTCCGTGGTGTGTTGTGATGGCGCCGCGCCGGCGTCCGGAGTAGCACGACCTGGTTCGTCGGGCGTCGGATCGGAGTCGGGCTTGTTCGTGCCGAGACGCATGCTCATCCGGTGTCACCAGGGAAAACGTGCGAAGGGGTGGCTCATTGTGCAAAAACTCTTCCTGTCGCCGCTCGTCCGCAACCCCGACGCGCACTGGGTGCTGCGAAACACACGGAACGCACGTGCCCTTGCGGACCATGTCCTCGGAGCGTTCGACTCGAGGACCCGCCGCACGGGACTGCTGGGTCGGGAGATCTTCGAGCCGGGACACGCGCTGATCATTGCGCCATCGAACGCCATTCACACCTGTTTCATGCGGTTTCCCATCGACGTCCTGTTCGTGCGGCGCGACGGCACGGTTATCAGCACGCGGCACGCCTTGCGTCCGTGGCGCCTGGCCGCGTCGCTCCGCGCCTACGCCGTCGTCGAGATGCCCGCCGGCATTGTGCAGCAGTGCGACACGTTGCCTGGCGACAGACTCGAGCTCATCAGCAGTAGCCCCGGCAACAGCGTTGTCTGACTGCCATGGGATAAAACTCATTCGCGAAGGTGGGACACCCTCATTCGCGAAGGGGGAAGGGGGTAAGGGGAGTGGGGGTCCTATTTGACACACCTTTCTGGATGCCTTCACCTCGCGCTGGTCGCCCTTCTTTCTAGGCGTGCCGGCGTGCGCTGCGGCGATGCGACCTACGACTCGCGCGATCCAGATTGAGGTAAGACGCGTCCTTTCCCCCTTCCCCCTTCGCGAATGGGCTCCCGTCAATCTGTTCCAGAACAGACAAACGTGCCAGTCAGCCGATGACTGCTTTGTTGCACCATCCCATGGAACGCGCCTGTAAAGGCGAGGAAACATGACCAGTTCTTCAGGTGATTTCAACGCCTACAGGTGAGAATCTGCATCCGGCACCATCCTTGCCATCCGAAGCCGCGCGGTTTCCCTGTGGTTACGCGAGCGAAATGAAAGATTTGCTTCCCAAGCAAGCCGGGGACAAATCGAGCATCGGGCCGCGACACGACAGACAGGGAACCGATGCCGGGGGCGCTGCCGCTGGTGAGGTTGACGCAGTGGCCACGGCAGGGTTGCCTGGGTTGCGCGGGGGGCGGGGCTGGCACCACGGACAGTCCGTGGAGGGTTGGCCCGGCAGCAACAGCGGTCGTGAACCTGGCGAAACGCACGTCTTGTTCAGACGCCAGGAGTCCGGGCGGGTCGCGAGATACCGCGTGGTATCAATCGAGAGGCAGTCATGTCTGGTCGTCGAAGTCACGTGCGGTTTGCGGTGAATCCCAGCCCCGAGGGCATGTTGCGGGTGGTGCGGGATGTCGCCGTGCGCTGCGAAGGCACGGGCGAAATGGTTGCGGTGAGCCAGGAGCCCGGTGTGCTCGATGAACGACTCGTGCTCGAAGTGCCGGAAGCAGACGGGGCCTCGAGCCTGCGGGTCCAGGTGGTCGAGAGCCGTCCAATCATCGTCGATGGGTCCGTGCGGCACCGCATCCGCCTGCGGGTCCTGAACGGGATACGCGGCGAGGCCCCGGTTGCATGTCAGATGACCGAGGTACACGAACGCGTGAACGCCGATGGCTGACGGGACCGTGGCGGAAGCCGGGGAGGTCATGGGCGTGCTGGTACGTGAACTGGACGTACGACTGCTCAACTGCAGCCGCGGCGGCTGCCTCTTGGAGTCCAAAGTCCCCATGGAGGTGGGGACCGTGGCGTCGCTGGGGCTCACCATCGACGGGCACGACCTGCTCGATCATCTGGTCGTCGTCCGCTGCCAACGCATCGAAGGCGCCGGGTCCGTTTACCACGTCGGCGCACGATTTCTCTGGCTCGGATCCGTCACCGACAGCAGTCTGCGCGGGGCGCTCGCGCCGCGGGCTTAGCCCCTTGGCGAAGGGAAGGGGTGGAAGGGGAGGGGAGGAAGGGGGCGTGACGAAGGGGAGGGGAGGAAGGGGAGGGGAGGAAGGGGAGGGGAGGAAGGGCTGTTTCAGGCTTGCAGGTAGAAGCCTCGAGTCCCAAGAGAACCTCCTCCCGGTCGTGCCTTATCCCTCCAGGCCTAACACAGCCCTCCCCTCCCCTTCCCCCCCCTTCCCTTCGTCACGCCCCTCCCCTCGCAGTTTCCCGACAACGCTTGTCCATTTCACATAGTGTCCTTTTAAGACTTACTGAATTTAGTCTGCCAATTTACGGACTAGTTTCTAGCCTCATCCTGGCAAAGTCATGACTAGTTTGGGAATCCTTCTCAAGAACTAGTGGAGTGCAGATTGCTCAGGAGGTGCACTTCGACATCTGTGATTGTACGGGTGTCCTCCCTGCAAGAGTCGAAACATGTTGACCGATCGTGAGTCGCGGCGCGGAATCGCGGAGTCCATCGACCCTCCCTTCATCGTCAGCAGTCAGAAGATGCTTGCGTTGCTCGCGCTGGCGGATCGGGCCGCGCAGAGCGAGGGGAAGGTGCTGATTACGGGCGAAAGCGGCGTCGGCAAGGACCTGTTCGCGCGCCGGATACACGCCCGGTCGCGCCGGAACAGCCAGCCGTTCGTGGCGGTCAACTGCGCAGGCCTCACGGAATCGCTCCTCGAGTCGGAGCTGTTCGGACACGTGAAAGGCAGTTTCACGGGCGCCTACCGGGACAAGCCCGGGAAGCTGCAAACGGCCAACCGCGGAACGATCTTCCTGGACGAGGTGGGGGAAATGAGCCTGCGCATGCAGGCCATGCTCCTACGGTTCCTGGAAAACGGTGAGATTCAGGCGGTTGGGTCGGATGGCCGCGGTACCCGCGTGGACGTGCGCGTCATTGCAGCCACGAACCGGAACCTGCCGGAAATGATTGCTGCCGGGCAGTTCCGGGAAGATCTGCTGTACCGCCTGCGCGTGATTCACATCGAGGTGCCACCGCTGCGCGATCGGCGGGAGGACGTCGAGCAGCTCGTCTCGTTCTTTGCCCGCCGCACGGGGCAGCACGTGACGATCAGCGAGTCGGCCCGGCAGGCGCTCGTGCGCTACCGCTGGCCCGGCAACGTGCGCGAGCTGCAAAACGTCATCGAGCAGGCCATCTGGCTGGCCGAACAGGAACGGATCGACATCGACCAGCTTCCCGAGTTGGTGCGGGCCGGTTCCCAGAGCCTGCTTCCAACCCGGGAACGACGCCGGCAGGTGGCCGACGAGTTGTACGAAGCCATCGTCACCGCCGGCTACTCGTTCTGGGACCACGTGTACCCGCTCTTTCTGGCACGCGATATCACGCGCCACGACATGCGCGAGCTGGTGCGGCGCGGCCTGGCCACCACGCGCGGTAACTACCGCGCCCTCCTCAAGCTGTTCGGGATGACCAGCGGGGACTATAAGCGATTCCTGAATTTCCTCTCGGCGCACGACTGCCGCGCGGACTTCCGCGAGTTCCGCAACGGCGTCCACGAGGGTCCGCGCCGCGCGCAGCTCGTCCTGCCGGCGCTCCCGAAGCCGGCGGACTCCAGGGTCGACGACGCCACGCCCGCCATCCGGTAGGACCGGGTGGACCGCTATGCGGCCTGGAGCGCGAATCTTGTACTCGTTGCCCCGACCGCATAGCGGTCCTAGCCGTGCGAAGCGCGGCAGGAGATACTGGCAACCAACCAAGGGCTCTGCGGGGATATCAAGGACGGAAGCCCTTGGCTGGCTGATTGATCGCTCGACGCCGCCGGCCTGCCGCTGCCGCGCAACGGCCGGTGGGGATTGTCTTTGAACCGCTTAGCCGAGTCGTGCACGATGCTGCCGCGTGGTGCCGGAGGTGATGTTCAGTGACTCCGATGTTCATTCAATGCGCCTGGGTTTTGGGGGAAAGCGACGGGGTGACGCGTCGTGGGGACCGGCTTTCAGCCTCCGACCCGCGCGACGCGAGGCCGGAGTCGTAGCCGACCGCCGTCGCGACGGGCGCGTCCCCCGGGG
>CAZDLW010000184.1:0-11593 GCA_964505975.1 uncultured Bifidobacteriaceae bacterium
GCGACTGACGGTGAGGCCGTGTTTCTGGACTTTGCGCTGAGCGGCCTCAGATCGAAGCCGCCTCGTGTCGAGTCGTGATGCAGGTCGAGAAGTGCTACGAGAGACCGGTCCTGTGAACGACTCCGATCGACGACGACCGCGTTCGGGCCGAGCCCCGGCGTAACAGGCGACGTTCAGCCAAGGACCCCGCGCATTCTTCAGCGCGGTGGGGTGAAGGAGCGCGCGGTGGTCGTTCAGGCCTTCGTCTCATTGTCGGCGGCAGCCAACCGGTGCTCGTGTTCGATGAGCCACTTCTTGCGCCAAAGCTGTCCGCCGTACCCGACGAGTGAACCGTCCGATCCAATCACGCGGTGGCATGGAATGACGATTGCCACGCGGTTGGCGCCATTGGCGCGCGCCACCGCCCGTACTGCAGTGGGCCGGTCGATGGATCGTGCGACCTCGGCGTAGCTGCGCGTCCGGCCCGAGGGAATGCGTCGCAGTGCGGCCCACACCGCGCGTTCGAACGGCGTTCCCGTCTGGACGACTGGCACACTGAAGGACGTACAGGTGCCGGAGAAGTAGCGTGTGACCTGGTCCGTCAGCGCGGCCATGACGTCGTTGTGACCGAAACACACCGGTCCGAGGCGCGTGCGCAGCCGTGCGATGGCTGCCGGCAGCGCCGCGCGATCCGCGAACTCGAGCAGGTGTACGCCCGCGTCGTCGACGACGGCCAACATGGCGCCGATTGGGGTGTCCAGCCACTGAGCGGTCAGGATCCGCCGGTCGACTGTGCGCGCTGGCGCTGCTCCGACGAGCGCGTTGACCGCCTCCCGAAACCCGCTCCCGGACTCGTAGCCAGCGTCCAGCTGGGCCTCGATGACCCTGGCTCCGTTGCGCAGGCTGGCCACCGCTTGCCCAACGCGCTGCGATCGGGTGAACCGGGCGAACGTGACGCCGTATTCCCGCTTGAAGGCGCGACGGACCGTCGAGGCGTCATAGCCCAGGGCCGCCAGCGCGGCGGACGTCCAGCGCTTCCGAGGCGCGGCCTGCACGCGTTCCCGCAAGGCGTCCAGCGCACCGCTCGTGCGGAAATGGCTGTCGAGCGGCCGGCATCGCAGGCAGGGGCGGAAGCCGGCCTGTTGAGCGTCCTCCACGCGTCGGAAGAACAGGACGTTGGTGCGTTTCGGCTTCCGGGCCGGACACGAGAGACGGCAGAACACGCCGGTGGATCGGACGCCGACGTACGCGAACCCTTCATAGGCGGGATCGCGGGCAATCAGCGCAGCGTAAAGAGCATCGTCATCGTCGGGCAGGAACATCGCTCTGTCCATAAGCTGCTCAAGAGTACCGCAGCCGATAGTCGCGTGCCGCCGGAAACGGGGCGTTGATTTGGGCTGGCCGGATGACACATACGGATGGATTCGTGCGAGAGAGGGTCGTTTGCCACGGTGCGGCTGTGCCCCGCTCCGCGGGGCGGAGTGGCGCATCACGTGTTGTACACTTGAACGCCATGCACACAGGCATCATCGGGTGGCGAGGGATGGTCGGCTCCGTCCTCGTGCAGCGCATGCGCGAGGAAGGCGATTTCGACCATGTCGCTCCGGTCTTCTTCTCCACGTCGCAGGCTGGCGCCGCGGCTCCGGAGATCGGAAAGCGTGTCCCTGCCGTCAAGGATGCCCGGGATGTCGACGCGCTGGCGGAAATGGATGTGCTCGTCTCCTGCCAGGGAGGGGAGTACACGGCCGAGATGTACCCGGCGTTGCGCCGGACTGGCTGGTCGGGTTATTGGATTGATGCGGCCTCCACCTTGCGCCTGGCGGACGATGCCGTCATCGTGCTGGACCCCGTGAACCGGGACGTGATCGATGTGGCCCTGGCCAGCGGAGTCAGGAACTTCATTGGCGGCAACTGCACGGTCAGCCTGATGCTCATGGCGACCGCCGGGCTGTTTCGGGCGGGCATCGTCGAGTGGGTGACCGCAATGACCTATCAGGCCGCGTCCGGTGCGGGCGCGCAGCACATGCGCGAGCTCGTCGTTCAGATGGGACGCATCCATGACTCCGCCGCTGAGCACCTGAACGACCCGCGTTCGCCCATCCTGCATCTCGACCGGGCCGTCGCAGATGCGCTGCGGTCCCGTGATTTTCCGGCAACGCAGTTCGGCCATGCGCTCGCCGGGAGCCTGCTCCCATGGATTGACAAGGATCTTGGAAACGGCCAGAGCCGCGAGGAGTGGAAAGGCACCCCTGAGTCGAACAAGATTCTCGGCCTCGCTCCGGGCACCGTGCCGGTAGAAGGAATTTGCGTGCGCGTTGGCGCGATGCGGTGTCACAGTCAGGCGCTCACCATCAAGCTGCGCGAGGACGTTCCGCTCGACACGGTGGAATCGATGCTGGGCTCCGCGCACGAGTGGGTGCGGGTCGTGCCGAACAACAAGGCGGCAAGTCTCGCCGAGCTGACGCCGGCCGCCACCACCGGTCGTCTGCACGTGCCGATCGGGCGCCTGCGCAAGCTTTCGATGGGTGGCGAGTACCTGTCGGCGTTTACGGTTGGCGACCAGTTGCTGTGGGGCGCGGCGGAACCGCTGCGCCGGATGCTGCGCATCCTGGGTCCTGTGGGACATCACGCCCCGAGCCGGCTGGCTGGTGCGGCGGCGCGCGGCTGAGAGCTTCAGTGGCCGCCTTGCAGCTCGACGCCCGCGGAGTCCTCACTCAGTGCGGATCGTGTGGAAGGACGAATCGGCTCCCCTATTCAGTACTGAACAAGACGACGCGTTGCGGGCAGTGCCACCGTCCGCTTGCCGGGCCTGACGTACCGATTGAGGCGCCGTCTGTGGAGGCATTCGACGCGGTCGTTGCCTCCAGCAGCCTGCCGGTGGTGGTGGACTTCTGGGCGCCATGGTGCGGCCCGTGCCGGATGGTGGCCCCCGAACTCGAAAAGGTGGCGCGCTCGGCGGCCGGTGAGTTGCTCGTCGTGAAGGTCAACACCGAGGCCCTCCCTGCGCTTGGCGATCGCTTCGGCATTCAATCGATTCCGACGATGGCCGTGTTTCGCGATGGCGGAGAGATCGCACGAACAGCAGGTGCCCGTCCTGCTTCCGACATTCTGGCCTTCGTCCGTCAGGCGACGCTTCACCGCGCGTCGTAGCACCTACTGGGCAGCAGCCTCCAGGTCGAGCGCTTCTTCCGTCCTCGCATCTCGCAGGAACTGGCAATCCGAGAAGTAGCCCCGCCACTGGAGTCAGCCATCGTTCGGACGTGGGGGCCGCCTTCATCAGGCGGCCCGCCGCGACACAGATGTGTGATCGTGGAGCGGGCATACGAGAAATTCCTTCAGATTGTCGTACGTTCGGATGTCAAAAGTGCCATAACGGCTGCGCCGCTGACACGTACCCGCGTTGATGTGCACGCCTGGCTTGGGTATGCCGGAGACATCGTGCTGGCATGTGTACTGCTCGTTCGGGTGATATGCTCGTGGTTTGCGCCTGGTGCAAGACGCCACAACCGCACGTGGAAACAACATCGGGAAGTGCGCACGACGTCTCTCACACGATTTGCCCGACGTGCGCCGCCGCTCAGCTCGGGACATCGTCAAATGTTGATAGGACGAGCTCCGACCAGTCAGGCACTACGCTCGAGCCCCCAGTAGCCGAGTCCGATCGTCGCGGCAAGGACAGCCACCTGAATGCAGAGTGCAAAGTGAAGAATCAAGAATGAAGAATGCAAGCTGCTGGCGCATTTCTGCATTCTGAATTTTGCGTTCAGCATTCCGTATCGGAATGCCTAAGCCTCCTGCTGTCTTCCGTCTCCCAGACCATCTTGCTGTCACCATCCTGACGGTTCGGCGTGCGGGACACCGCTGCGCCAGACGCGTGAGCGCGCCCAGCCCGGCCGAACGGAACGCGTGAATCGACAGGCATGTATGCACCGCTGGAATCCACCCGGATTGTCAGACTTTTAGCAGCCTTCGGCGCCCGGCACTGCTCACGTCGAATCACCGTTTCACATCCATATTGTCAGTGCCTCTGGTCCGCCTCGTGCATGACCGGTTGACACCTGCGGCGCACCGTGACGGTCGCACTGGCGGGCAGCGCAATCCGCGGCCGAGAGCCGCACGCGCGATGCAGATCGCGAACGTGAGCGGACCACGACGATTCGCGCAGGCCGGGGAAGCTGCCCCGCCCCGACCTGCGCTCCGGTGCCGACATGATGCCACACTGGACCGATCTCATTCGTGACGCGTACGAACCCGTGCAGCCCGGGGAGTTTCGGTGCTTTGCCGTTGTTGGCATCGTCTTCGCGCTCACCGTGCTGACGATATGCAGCGCGTCGGCATGGACCGACGCCCACAGCACTGCGCCGGTAGTCGTGTCCGATCTGGCGAGCCGCTGACACACGGAACATCAGCTGCTCGACCGTACAGCGAGGCTGCGCCGAAACACCGACGCGAAACCCTCCGCACAGAACGATCAAGAGGTGTCGCTCCCGCCTGGGTCGCCTGAAAGGCGGCCCCAGGGCCGGCTCAAAATCGGCCCCCACGACTGAGTCAACCACGATTCACACGTGCGAGACAGCGAGTCTGTGGCTTCGCCGCGCGCGGCGAGGACCGGCCTATGCGGTGATAGCTCTGCTGTGGATGCAGCGTGGCGCACCGCGTGGGGGGACGTGCTATCCTCCGCCTTTCGAGATCGATCTCAGGGGGAGGGTGCGATGAGGGCGATTCGTTCTGGATACGTGGTGTGTCTGGCAGCAACGCTGCTGTGGAGCGGCTGCGGGAGATCCGAGGCGAACCTCACCACGGCACAGGAGTCCGCACCGTACGAGGTGTGGATTATCGACCAGTCCGACACGCGAGGGTCGAACCACGGTGGCACCCTGCACATCTTCTCTGGCGCGGACTTCGCCAACGGGACATCGACGCTGCCGGCTCCATCGGCGTCGATCGATCTTGCTGGTGACGTGGCGGCGCTTTGTCGAGACCGCACTGGGGCCAACCCGGTGCGTCCGCACATGTTGCTCTTCAACAACGAGCAGACGCATGCGTCGCTCGCGTTCGTGGCGAGCGGACATGTCGTCGTGCTCGACGCGTCGACGCGCGAGCCGATCGAGTGCCTCCGCACGACCGAGGCACCAACTGGCCGGCAGGCGCACGCAGCGTTTCCATCGCCAGACGGCTCCTACATCCTCGTCGCCAATCAGAACGGCAAGCGACTGGAGCGCATCGATACGGACTTTGCCGCTGGCACGTTCCTCCACAACAGCGCCGCCACGCTGGATCTGGCCACGTGCATCACGCCGAGCGGTGCGCCGTGTGAAACACCGGCCCTGCGCCCGGACAACGCACCGATCTGTCCGGTCGTGAGCGAGTCCGGCGACCTGGCATTCGTGACCTTACGCGGCGGCGGGATGTTCGTCGTGGATCCGCGACCCACACCGATGGAAATCGTGGCCGAGTACGACATGGCAACGGTCAGGGGTAATGGGTGCGGCGGTGTCGAGGTGAACGGACAGATGTACGTGAACTCCGGAGGCCGGCCTGGGCCGATGGAGCATCTGCACCTCTACGGTTTCGACGTCTACCGTTTCTCGCTCGACGCATTTCGCGATCCGGAAGGGTTCGCGCCCAACATGCCGGTGCCGACGGTCGTGTTCACTGCCGACGGCGAGCACGACTCACATGGTATGGCGTTGACGGGAGGCGGCCGCTACGTGTGGGTGATGGATCGGCATGGGGATGTCGTGGAGGTACTCTCTACGATAGACGACTCGCACGTGCGGACGATCCAGCTCAACGGCGAGTTCACCGACAATGCCGCCCCCGATCTCACCGATGTGTCTCCTGACGGCGCGCTGGTGTTCGTGGCCTTTCGGGGCCCGACGCCGCTCAGCGGCGATCCGCACATTGCCACGGGCAGTACGCCGGGCCTTGGCGTGATCGAGGTCACCGACGACGGACGCGATGGCCGGATGCGTGGCATCGTGCGCCTGACGAACGTGGGTGACGACGGCATCGAGCGCGCCGATCCGCACGCCGTGCGTGTACGTCGGATTCGCTGACAGACTGGCAACCAGCCAGCCACGGTGCTCCGCCCCTTGACCATCCCCGCGGAGCCCCCTGGCTGGTTGCAGCTATCTCTTTGCCGCGCTTCGCGCGGCTCTGGACCGGGAGCTGAACACGCGCGTGCTTTGGCGTGCCGCGAGCGTGGTATGCTCCGGCCGGCGTGCAGGCTGGAGTCCCGACCGTTGTCCCGTCCCCGCCACCGGTCGGTGGCCCGCCACGCGCCGGACACGTCGTGCGGGCGATTGTCCCGATGGCGGTTGGCACTGTCATCGCCTTGTCGCCAGCGCCGGAAGGTCTGGCGCCCGCGGCGTGGCTGTACTTCGCGCTCTTCGTCACGGTCATCGTCGGTGTCATCACCGAGCCTATTCCGGCTGCCGCACTGGGACTGGCTGGCGTGGCCCTCGCCGCAGCCCTGGGCCTCGTCCGCGACACTCCTGGACAATCCGCCCAGTGGGCGCTCAGCGGCTTCGGCAACACCATCGTCTGGCTGATCTTCGCGGCGTACATGTTCACGCTGGGCTACGCGCAGACCGGCCTGGGAAGGCGGATTGCGTTGCACCTGGTGCGGCTGCTGGGGCAACGGACCCTGGGACTTGGGTATGCCGTCACGTTAGCCGATCTGGCGCTCGCGCCATTCACGCCGTCCGCGACGGCCCGGAGCGGCGGAACCATCTATCCAATCATTCGCCACATTCCCGAGCTCTACCACTCCCGTCCCGACGATGGGACGGCGCGTCGCATAGGGGCCTACGTCCTCTACACGGCAGTGACCTCGAGCGCGATCACGAGCAGCATGTTCATCACCGGGCTCGCGCCGAACGCGCTCGCGATCGGCATCATCGAAGGAATCATCGACGTCAGGATTTCCTGGCTGCAGTGGTTCGTCGGATTCGCGCCCATCGGATTCACGCTGCTCATTGGGCTTCCGCTCGTTCTGTACGTGATCTATCCCCCCGATGTTCGCAGGGCTCCCGAGGTCCCGCGCTGGGCCACCGAGCAACTGCGGCGCCTCGGCGCGATCTCGGGGAAGGAGATGATCCTGCTCGCGCTGGTTGTTACGGCACTGGCATTGTGGATTGGCGCGGCAGACTCCGTCGATCCGGCCATCGTGGCCATCCTGATTCTGCTCCTTATGATTGGCTTCCGCGTGGTGGCGTGGGCGGACGTGCTCGGGCACGCGGCTGCGTGGAACGTCCTCATCTGGTTCGGGACGCTGGTGACGCTGGCGGGAGGCCTCGCCGAGACTGGCTTCGTCGAATGGCTTGCCGGGTGGCTGACGCCCGCGTTCGCCGATGTGGGGGTCTCTGTCGCCGTGGTCGCCCTGGTGGGCAGCTTCTTCTTCCTCCACTACTTTTTCGCCAGCATCACCGCCCACACGGCGACACTGATGCCGGTCTTCCTGGCGCTGGCGCTCACCATCCCCGGTCTCTCGGAGACGGCGTGGGCCCTGCTGTTCGGGTTCGCGCTCGGCCTGATGGGCGTTCTCACCCCATACGCCTCGGGCCAGATCGTCATCTACTATGGCAGCGGCTATATCTCACGGCGGGACGTGTGGCTGCTGGGATTCGTGACTGGAGTCATCTTCCTGGTCGTGTACCTTGCCCTCGTCGTGCCCTGGCTGCGGTGGTTGAACATCTGACCCATGGCTGACATCAACCCCAAGTCCAACGAGTTCTCGGAGTATCGTCAGGCCCTGCGCGAGCTGTGCGCCGGGTTCGGAAGCGAGTACTGGCAGTCACTCGACGTGCATGCCGACTACCCGGAGGCCTTCGTCAAGGCGTTGACCGACGCCGGATGGCTGTCGGCGCTCATCCCGGAGGAGTACGGAGGCGGCGGCCTTGGTGTCACGGAGGCCTCTGTGATCCTCGAAGAGATCAATCGGTCCGGAGCAAATTCGGGAGCGTGCCACGCACAGATGTACATCATGGGGGCACTGCTCCGGCACGGGTCCGACGCACAGAAGCAACGCTACTTGCCGCCAATCGCGGCGGGTGAGCTGCGGGTGCAGTCGTTCGCCGTGACAGAGCCCACCACCGGGACGGACACCACGAAGACCCGTACCGTCGCCGTCCGCCGTGGCGATCGCTACGTCGTCAACGGGCAGAAGGTCTGGATCTCGCGTATCCAGCATTCCGATCTCATGCTGCTGCTCGCGCGGACGACGCCGATCGCCGAGGTGACGAAGAAGACGGAAGGGCTGTCGATCTTCATCGTGGACCTCCGCGGAGCCGTGGGACGGGGGATGACCGTGCGGCCGATCCGGAACATGGTCAACCACGAGACGAACGAGGTGTTCTTCGAGGACTTCGAGATTCCGGCGGAGAATCTCATCGGCGACGCAGGGAAGGGGTTTCGCTACATCCTCGACGGCATGAACGCCGAGCGGATTCTCATCGCGGCGGAGTGCATCGGAGACGGGTACTGGTTCATCGACCGGGCGCGACGGTACGCGAGCGAGCGGATCGTGTTCGATCGTCCAATTGGCAGGAACCAGGGCATTCAGTTCCCACTGGCGCGCGCGTACGCCAACGTGCGGGCCGCCGACCTGATGCGGTACGAGGCAGCGCGATTGTTCGACGCCGGCATGCCGTCGGGCGCGGAGGCCAATCTCGCGAAGCTGCTCGCCGCCGATGCCTCATGGGAAGCAGCGAACGTCTGCCTGCAGACCTTCGGCGGCTTCGGATTCGCGGCGGAGTACGACGTGGAACGGAAGTTCAGAGAAACACGGTTGTACCAGGTGGCGCCCATCTCGACGAACCTGATCCTCTCGTACATCGGCGAACACGTCCTGGGGATGCCGAGGTCGTTCTGACCGCTGGCGTTGCGACTCCACGGGCCACCTGAAGGTGGTCCCCACGTACGAATGCCAGGCCGCCGGTGATCGGTGGGCAACCTCAGGGTCTGCGGAGGGCCCCGCGACGCCTATCGGCGGCGCGAGGTTGGCATCGTGGACGGCACCGTGATTTCGAGGTCCGTCTGCGACACGACGGACGTCTTGGTCTGCGCCGCGGCCGTCGGGTTCGACAGGGTCGTCGCGAGCATCGACGCGAAGAGCACGAAAATGACGGCGCCGATGGCTGCTCCGATAGCACGACTCACATGGACCTCCTGGTGAAACTACAATGTGGGACACGAGAGCAACGGCAGTACCACGTCGAGCGGTGTGCGCAGATCCCATCGGCGAGAGCGTTCGAACCCGCGGAGTGCCACGGCGTTCTTTCGGCGGCCGGCGCAGTTCTGTGCAGTTGCCGGCCGTTGTGCCTGTTGCGCCATCCCGTAGCCGAGTGGGCGGTCGGGCGCGGATGGCTGCGGCGGAGGGACGGACCAACGTCGTCGATGACGATTTCGGTTCGGTAATCACAGAATCGTGCGCCGACCTCTGGCAGTGTTCACGCGGAGCGGTCCGGCCTGCGTCGTACAGCGCCGGCCGCTGTCCTCGTCGGGAGTGTCCGTCATGAAGAAGGCCTGTGCGGCAATTGTCGTCTCACTGCTGTGTGGGGCCATGGCTGCCTCGCCGGCGGAGGCGCAGGTGCCAGATACCGTGCTCGTCAACGGCAAAGTGGTGACGGTCGACGATCGCTTCTCGATTCATGAAGCGTTGGCCGTTCGTGACGGACGGATTGTGGCCGTTGGCACGACAGTCGGAATCAGGACGCTGGCCGGTCCCCAGTCGCGTGTGATCGACCTGCAGGGCCGAACCGTCATACCGGGTCTCATCGACTCGCACATGCATGCGATTCGGGCCGGCTCGAGCTTTGGCACCGAGGTCGACTGGACGGGCGTGCGATCGCTGGCCGACGCGCTCGGTCGCATCCGCGATGCGGCGCGCGCGCGTGGACCAGGGACCTGGCTCATCGTCGCCGGCGGCTGGAATCCCCGGCAGTTCGTGGAGAATCGCCGCCCGACGCAGGAGGAGCTCGTGGCGGCTGCACCGGACAACCCCGTGTACGTGCAGCTCGGTTACGGCTGGATCGTGATGACGCCGGCGGCCTTCAGCGCCCTGGGCGTGACGAGCGACGCCGACCTGCCGCCCGGCGGACGGCTGGAGCGAAACGATGAGGGCCGGCAGACAGGCGCCGTGGGCGGATCGCAAAGCGCCATCGTCGCGCTGTTCGATCGTCTCCCCCGACCGACGTTCGACGAGCAGGTCGAAGGAACGAAGAAGTTCTTTCGAGAGTTGAATCGCCTGGGACTGACGGGTGTGGGCGATCCCGGGGGCAACAACCTGACGCCGGAAGACTATCAGGCCGTCTTCACCGTCTGGCGCCAGCGCGCGATGACGGTACGGGTCACGTTCAGTCTCAACGGGCAGACTGCCGGAGCCGAGTTCGAAGAACTGAAGGGCCTGACGTCGATGTTGCCGATGGGATTCGGCGACGAGATGCTGCGCTTCAACGGTCTGGGCGAACGCATCACGGTGGCGATGAACAACAACGACAGGCCATCGGATGCGGAGAAGGAGGAGTACTATCGAATCGTTCGGTGGGCTGCCGATCGTGGCATGGGGATCACGATGCACTGGCCGCGCGACGGATCGGTCGAACACCTGCTCGACATCTTCGAGCGGGTGAATCGCGACACGCCGATCGCGCCGCTCCGGTGGTCGATCGCACACCTGAACGACGCCTCTCCCCGGACGCTCGAGCGCATGGAGGCGCTGGGCATCGGGTGGACGGTCCAGAACGCCATGTACTTCGGTGGCGAGCAGTTCCTGCAGCAGGCCGGTGCCGCTGCCGCGCGCCGGACGCCTCCGGTCGAAACGGCCAGGAAGATCGGTGTCATCATCGGTGCCGGCACGGATGCCCATCGCGTGGCCTCCTACAACCCGTTCACCGCCCTCCAGTGGCTGCTGGACGGAAAGACCGTCGGAGGCATCGGGCTGCGCGGTCCCGAAGAGATCCCGAGTCGAGCCGACGCGTTGCGGTTCTACACGCGCGGCAGCGCGTGGTTTTCGCACGACGACGAGGCCCGCGGCTCGATCGACGTCGGCAAGCTCGCGGACCTGGCAGTGCTGTCGGATGATTACCTGACGGTTCCCGTCGAGAGAATAGGGGACATCGAATCGCTGCTCACGATGGTCGGCGGGCGGGTCGTGTACGCTGCTGGCCCGTACCGCAACGTCGAGGACGATCGGTGAGAACCGCGCACGCAGGCGTCGTGGACGCCGCCCGCTCCTGGAGGAAGCCGTGTCCCAACGGATCGAGCTGTCACGCCCCGTTCGCGCTGGAAGAGCCGCAGGCACAGTGGCTGCCGTGCTCTGTCTTGCATCCGCGCTGATCGCTGCGCAGGCGGACCGATGGTACCCCTCCCGGTGGGGGGCCGACGATCAGCGTGGCGCCGTCAATCGCCTCACGCCCGCGAAGGTGCTGGAGGCGCGGGATCTCATCACGAAAGGGGTCGTCTATCAGCTTGGGCGCATCTACGAGGCCGGCATGCCGCTGTTCGGAACCCGGCACTACAGCCTGCGAATCCCGCAGGCATTCGGACCGCTCGGCAGCAATCAGTTCGTCTATCACGACGAGATCGTGAGCGGCGAGCTCGGGCAGATCGG
>CAZDLW010000185.1:0-11563 GCA_964505975.1 uncultured Bifidobacteriaceae bacterium
GCTCCGGCGTCATCTTGATGTCGATGAACGTGCGGAGGCAGTTGTTCTTGCAGAAATTGCACCGCGTGGATTCGTTGCGGGTCGTCCGGTACGTGATGCGCTCGACGGCCTCGAGGCCGATGAACGAGGTCCGGTGGCCGTTCCGCCAGAGGCGCAGCGCCTCGACGGCCGCCCCGATGGCACCCGATTCGCCACAGTGCTCGTGGACGATGATCTCCGGCTCGACGCCGGCGCCACGGAAGTTCGACCGGATGAAATCGACCTCCGATTTCACCGCTGCGAGGTTGTGCTGCGTCCCACCCTGGAGGACGAACTTCGTCCCCAGCTTCGCGAGGTTCGGGATGCTGGCCACGTACAGGAAGATGTTCTTCGGCAGCACTGCGGCCAGGCCGGCGAGGATCTCCTCCGGCGCCCACCCCTGGCGCTGGAAGTTCACGATGTCGGACTGCATGAAGACCGCACAGCCGTAGCCGAAGATCGGCATGGCCTTGGCGGAAAATGCAAGATCGGCGAACTCCTTCACCGGCACGCCGAAGGTTTCCGCCGTGGATTGCAGGAAGTAGCCGTTGCCAGCGGAGCACTGCGTGTTGAGCTTGAAGTCCTTGACGCGCCCCTCGTTCAGCACGATCAGCTTGATGTCCTGACCGCCGACGTCGACGATGACCTGGGGGTCCTTGTAGTACTTCACCGCGGATTCGGTGTGCGCGACGGTTTCGACGAGTGCCGCGTCCGCGTGCAACACGTCTTTCAGGATGTCCTTCGCGTATCCGGTCGTCCCGACCCCGAGCACGTCGATCCGTGCGCCGTGCGCCTCGACCTGTTCGCGGAGCTGCTCGAACATGTCGATCGTGTCCTGGATGGGATTCCCCTTGGACAACTGATAGACCTTGCAGAGCACGTCCCCCTCGGTCGACATCAGCACGGCCTTGGTGGACGTGGAGCCGCCATCGACGCCCACGAAGCCACGGACGACCTCCCCTGGTGTGAACGTGGCGGGCGTGAACGTCTTGGGCTTGTACTTCTCCTTGAATGCCTCCAGTTCCTCGTCGGACGTGCTCAGCGCCCCGCCTCCCGCGGCGGCCTTCTCTTCCAGGCGGCCGATGTTGATGTAGTGGGTGAGCCCGTGCAGGCCGGTGTACTGGCCGATCGCGTCCTCCTCGCTCTTCCCGAACTCGATGGCTCCGAGCGCTGCGAAGTACTGGGCGTTGGCGGGTGTCTTGATGAGCGTCTCCGGCGTTTCGCCCGGGGGGATCTCCACCCCGCGCTCCTTCCACGTCTTGGGAATGTTCTCCTGCCATGCCTCGCGCATGCCCCGGATGAACGTGTTCGGCCCGCCGAGCAGGAGCACGTGCGGCCGCAGCGTGTTCCCGCGGGTCAGCACGGTCAGGTTCTGGAGCACGATGGCTTCGAACAGCGACGCCATCAGCTCGTCGGGGGGAGTGCCTTCCTTCTGGAGCCCGTTGATGTCGGTTTCCGCGAAGACGCCGCACTTGCCCGCCACCTTGTGGAGCTTGATGTCGTTGTAGCCCTGGTTGCCGAGATCTTCCGCCGGAATCTTGAGCTTCGCGTTGATCTTGTCGATGACCGCCCCCGTGCCTCCGGCGCACTTGTCGTTCATCGACGGGATCTTCTTCTTGCGCCCGGATTCCGGATCTTCCTTGAACACGATGATCTTCGCGTCCTGCCCGCCAAGCTCGATGACCGAGTTCACTTCGGGATGCAGTTTCTCGACGGCCAGCGAGACGGCCGTGACTTCCTGCACGAACTTCGCGCCGATGAGCGGAGCGATGGGAGCGCCGCCCGATCCGGTGATGAAGATCCGCGCGTTGCCGGCGCTGATGCCCAGGTCTGCTTCGAGCCGTCCCAGGAACTCGAGCGTTTTCTCCGGCTGCTTGGTCTCGTGGCGCTGATAGTCGGCCCAGACCATCTCGTCAGTGGCGGTATCCACGGCCACTGCCTTGACAGTCGTCGATCCGACGTCGATGCCAACGGTGAACTGTCTGCCGTCCGCCATCAGCGCACCTCCACCGGTCGATAGCCACCCATCCACACGGGTTTCCGCCGCTTGTTCATGAGGTCCGACACGTGCAGCGCGAAGTTGGCGGCCGTGCCCGTAATCCCCTTGCGGTGCGGAACGTGGTAGAACGGCTTGCGAAGCTCGGGATGATCGGCGACGTAAGCGCGGAGATCCTCGAGCGTCTTCCCGGTGGACTCGAGCACCTGCTGGAACTCCAGCTTGGCCTTGGCTTTGGCCTCGCCGAGCGCCATCTGTACCCGACTGTGGGCGTTGACCTCGCCCTCCCCGGAGGTCTCGATCGGGAGGAAGATCATGTCCTTGAAGTGATTCATCACGGCGGACTGGACACCGTCCGACTGTGACGACGGCATACACCCGAAGGGCTTGAGGCTGAGCACCATGTGCGCCTTCTTGTGTACCGTGTAGTAGATGTTCTTGCCGACTTCGAGGTGTCCTTCGCCGCCTCGGGCCAGCCGATGGTAGTAGGGCTGGGCGACGTCCGCCAGCTCGAACATGTCGGTCAGTGGGTGTGCCAGGCCGCCGAGGCCGTTGATCAACCGGTTGTACTGGCTTTCGAAGATCACGCGCCCGATCGCATAGCTGACGAGCTTGCCGCGCAGCCGCATCTGGTCCGCCGTCTTCTGATGGACGGCCCACCACGGGATCTTCGGCGCGTCCACCTTGCGCTTCTCCAGGTACCGCTCCCGCGCCTGCCAGAGCAGGTACATAATCCAATTGCCAATCGGCTCGACGATGACCTGCGACCCTTCGCGTTCCAGGAAGGCAAACATCTTGAAGTTGCCGTCGCCTTCGGTGGTCTGCGCGAAGAACTCGCCGGTGACCTTGACCACCGGCTTCACGCGCAGCCGGTCCACCTCGATGGCTGCGAGCCTTGCCTCGGCCGCCGCGAGCGCCTCCTTCACCTGGGGTCCGTACCAGCGATCGCGAAGCTTGCCCAGCGTGTTCAGCGTATTGCGGAGTTTCTTCCTGGTCTCGAGGCGGCTGGTGACGAACGTCGGGGCGCGCTCCATGATCTCGAACGGCTCGAAGCTGCGGATCTTGTCCGACAGCTCCGTCATGACCTCCGCGCACACGCGATCCGTCTCGCCCGCGTTCACCTCGAACGGGCGAATCTGATACGCGATGTCGTTCATGATGTCGCCCAGGTTCAGCGCGTCGAGGGCGCCAAGGCCGAAGTCCACGGTGAACTTGAGGCCGGGCTCGCCGGAGGCCGCCTTGATGCCGTCGTTCTGCTGGAAGAGGAGGATGCGGAAGCCGTCGAAGCCGGCGTTTTGGACGGCGAGGCGATACTCGGCCTCGTACATGCCGAACCGGCAGGGTCCACACGAGCCGGCGGTGAAGAAGACGTGCTTGTCAATGATGTCTTCCCGCGACATCCCTGCCTGTTCGAGACTCTGCAGATACTGGATGAGGTGCCCCGTCATGAAGTACGTCGGGTTGCACTGCCCGTTGTTGCCGAATTCCTTACCCAGTTGAAAGGCGGGAACGTCCGGTACGGGCATGATCGCCGTCCGGTACCCCGCCGCCTCGAACACCGACTTGATGAGCCACTCGTGCTTCCAGGTCAGCCCGCCGATGAGGATGGTGACCTGGTCCCGTTCCGCGGCTGTGAAGGCCCGCTCGCTCGGCCGCTTGAAGTGCTGCGCCTGACGTGTCGTGCGAAGGCCGGCCCTCTGCTCCAGTCGCTCCCGCTCGGCCTCGACGCGGCGCGCGATATCCGCCTCCAGTTCTTCGCGCGATTTCAGCATCAAGGGGATCGGTGGAGTGTGGGGTCGCTCCGGTACTGTCGTATTCATGTGCTGGCCTCCGTCGTGTGGTGTGGGGGTGACTGGGAGAGCTGTTGACGGAACTCGGCGCGCAGGACCGCGGCATCATCCGCGACGGCGCGCGCGACGTCTCCAGCCAGCCGCCCCGTTTCCGCGAGCCGCGTCCACGCCGGGGTATGCACCTTATCCCGGGCGGCTTGGCCATCGGCCGACAACGCGTCGGCCGCCTCGCGGTATTCCATGACAATCCGGACGAGCTCGTCGTCGATGTACTCGGCGAGCCCGACGTATGCCTCTTCGAGCATTTTCAGCAAGTCTGGAGTCAGTTGGTCGGTACTGTGCAGCGTAACCTTACACGTCAGAATCGCGTCCTTGATGGTCTGCTTGGGATAGGGGAGCAGGCGCACCGACGCCGGCAAACGCGCGTCCGTGGCGTGCTGTTCGAGAAGCCCTGCGAATTCGGCGACGATTCGATGCGCCGACTCAGGGTCTTGGGGATTCATGCGACTCTCCGAGAGGGCCGTGTCACGCCCGATGCGTGACAGGTCACTTCCGGCGTGCAACCGCCGGGCCGCTGCGGCGCCAGTATGCAGCAGGTCGCTCGAAAAGGAAATAGCTCTTCAACCGATTCTTCAAGACAAGTCTGTAGGACGTATCGAGAGATGCTCCTGCAAACTTCACGTTGCGCGAGTCTCCGCCAGGCAAAGGCTGAGCTAGCATGGGCCAGCTAGGCGGGTTGAGGCGGAGCTTCACTGCCGCCCAATGTCGATATTGCCGCTCAACGAACGCAACCAGAGAATGGCGCCCGCGTCGCCAACCATGCCGCGAAGCGTGCGCGCTGGTCCGCGGCCTGCCCCGTCCGGCGGGAGCCGCAGCGCCACTTCCGAACGCACGAGGCCGCTGAACGTCTGGGCCTCCACCTCGAACCCCTGCGAGCTATCGGGGATGATGCGAATGTTGCCGGAGTTCGAATGCACCTCGTACCGGCCGCCGCGCACGAGCCGCAGACGGGAGTTGATGTCGCCGCTGATCGAACGGAGCCGTACTCGCTCGCTCTCGATACTCGTCACTCGCACATGCCCGCTGACGGACTCGATCTCCATCGTGGGCACTCTCAGGTTGGCGACGATCACGTTGCCGCTGACGGTGCTGGCCGTCAGCTCCCGCCCCTGGGCGTCGGTCAGCGTGATGTCGCCGGCGATGGTCTTGAGGGCCCTCACCCGCTGCACCGACGAGGCGATGACGTTGCCACTCATGGCTTCGGCCCGAACCTCGCCCTGCAGGTCGGTGACCCGCACGTCGCCATAGACGGTCCTTATGGTGACATGGGCCCGGCTCGGCAGCGACACGGTATAGTCCACGCCGCCGGACCCGCGTCGCATCTGCGGAGTTTGCGTCCGGACCTCGATCGTCCCGCCACGCTCGGCAATCAGGACGCGCATCTCCTTCAGGAAGGCTCGTGCCTGGGACGGGTCCGCGTGCCGAACCCACTTCGTCCCGTGGATGCGTACATCGTCACCCTCGCTGCCGGCGATGGTGACGGCGCCGGACACGTTGGTCAGCTCGAGTGAGCCGTCGCGCGCAAGCCGCAACGTGTGGGTGACCGGCTCGGTGACAACTGGTGATGGGCGTGACAGCCGGCCCTGCTGCAACACGCGAAGCGCTTCGAGGCTCTCCAGCATCCCTGCAGCTGCCTCCAGACGACGTTCGACGCGCCGCTCGAGCTCGGTCACCCAGGAGGGTGTCTGTGCGGCCGCCGGCGTGGTGAGCAGAGTCAGCCAGGCGATGGGGAGTACGACGTGTCGGATCACGGTCATTGGTTGAATTCCGATGCGATGCGCGCAGCCGCTTCCTGATTGCCCTGGCGCATCTCGTTGATGAGGGCCACAACGTCCTGGAGCAGGGCCAGCTTGCTCCGCAGTGCCTCGAACAGGCTGTCGCTGGCGATGAGGCTTTCCGGTTCGACTTCGAGCGCGGCACGGCTCTCCCCAATCGCGCGATCCAGAACGGTGAGGTTGGCCTTGACGACATCTACCGTATCCGGGTCCAGTGCAGCGGCGTCGGCCTCCGCCATCCGCTGGAGGTCTCGGATCGCACTGGTGAACGTCTGTTCGGCCTGTTCGAACCTCGCATCCACTCGGTCGACCGCCGGCGCGGCCGAGCGCCTCGCTATCTCCGCTTCCGGCACCAGGAGTGTCAATCGCATACCGACCCACGAGAGCGACATGACGATTGCCGCGGCCATAGTCATGGCGATGAGACGTTGGGGAGTGAGGAGCGGCGTCACGGCGGTTGGTCCCGCGAGCTGAGGAGTCCGCGATGCTGCGGCGCGAGATGGTCCCCCTGCGGCCCAGATGCGGTTCCAGTGTCGCCGGGCGTGCCGGCTTTCGAGCGAGGCCGCAATGTTCGTCCATACCTGCGCCGGTGGGACATGATCTCCGAGCGTGCGCGCCGTGGTTCGGATGACCTGGAAGTCCGACACCAGTACACGACACTGCGCACACGACGCCAGATGCTCCTCGACTGCCGTCACGGCCGCGGGCAGCAAGGTGCCGTCGACGTACTCTCCGAGGTACGGCTCCACGGTGGTGCAGTTCATCTCGTGCTCAGGTCGGCGCACCGGGACGTCCCATTCATGTGGGGCGCGAACCAGACGGGCGGCACGACGTGCCCAAGAGAGCCCGCAGTTTCAGTCGCGCCCGGTGCACCTGCGATTTCGACGTGCCTTCCGAGACGCCAAGCAGCGCGGCCACCTCGTGATGCTCGAAGCCTTCGACGTCGTGCAGCACGAATGCGGCGCGACACCCGTCCGGCAGCCGCGCGATGGCACGCTCCAGATCGACCCGGTCGATGGCGACTGGAACGCGTGGCGCCGGCGCGGCTGGTTCTGCAGCCCCCTCATGGTCCAACGATTCGGAGGCGCGTGTCATCTTCATCTGGCGTCCGCGGAGCACGTCGAGACAGAGATTCACCGCCAGGCGATGGAGCCAGGTGCCCAGGCTGGAATCGCCCCGAAAGCTGCCAAGTTTCCGGTAGGCCTGCAGGAACACGTCCTGGAGGAGGTCCTCGGCCTCGCTGGGTCCCACCAGTCGGAGTACAAGACCGAAGAGTCGCCCGGCATGTCTGCGGTACAGCTCCTCGAACGCCGCCGCATCACCGTTCTGGCAGCGCTGCGCCATCTCGAGGTCGGCCGATCTCACGTCACCTGCGGACTTAGACGGCGCGGCGGCAAGTGAAGGTTGCCCGGGAACCAGGCCGGTTGCGGTGGGCACAGAGCAACAGACGATGAACCGGCTCGGTTGGTTCGGTCCGATCCTCGTATACTGGACGGCCCTCAGGCGCACCTCCCGAGCTGCGGTGCGCGTCGGCGCGAGCACAGGCCAGGATCACGAAGTCTCCTGATGAGCTTTACCGACGTGATCGCACGCAAGCGCGACGGACACGCGTTGATGCGCGAGGAAATCGAGCAATTCGTCTCCGGCGTCACCACTGGCGCCATCCCGGACTATCAGGCGTCGGCGCTGCTGATGGCCATCGTGGTGCGGGGCATGACCGACGAGGAGACCATCTGGTTGACCGATGCGATGGTGCGCTCGGGCGAGCGTCTCGACCTCACCCACCTGCCGGGCGTCAAGGTCGGTAAGCACAGCACGGGTGGTGTTGGCGACAAGCTGTCGATTGCCGTGGCCCCCCTGGCGGCTGCATGTGGCGTCACGGTCCCCAAGCTGTCGGGGCGCGGTCTCGGACATACGGGCGGCACGCTCGACAAGCTCGAATCGATACCCGGATTCCAGGTCGACATCGACGTGGCCCGGTTCAACACGATCCTGGGCCGCTGTGGGACTGCCATCATTGGATCGTCGCCCTTGCTCGCACCTGCCGACAGGAAGCTGTACGCCCTGCGCGATGTGACCGCCACCGTGGAGAGCGTTCCGCTGATTGCCGCGTCGGTCATGAGCAAGAAGATCGCGGAAGGGGTAGACGCGCTCCTGCTCGACGTGAAGTGCGGCGCTGGGGCGTTCATGAAGTCCGAGGCCGCCGCACGCCAGCTGGCCCGCCTGCTCGTGACCATCGGCTCCGGCGCCGGCGTACGTACGGAGGCGCTCATGACGAGCATGGAGGCGCCGTTGGGGCGTGCCGTGGGCAACGCCGTGGAGGTCGTCGAGGCCATCGAAGTGCTGAAGGGCCGTGGTCCGGAAGACGCGGTGTCGTTGACACTCGACCTGGCCACCCGGATGGTGACACTCTCGGGACGCGACAGCGGCGACGCCCGGGTGGCCGTGCGACACGCGGTGGCGTCGGGCGCAGCGCTCGAGAGGCTGCGCACGATGGTGATGCTGCAAGGCGGCGATCCCGATGTGATCGACGACTACACGCGGTTGCCCTCGGCTCGGATACGCCTGGCTGTGGCGGCCGGGCGCTCGGGAGTCGTCTCGGAGCTGAACGCCGAGCTCGTTGGCCGGGCGGCCGTTCAGCTCGGCGCCGGGCGGGAACGCCTCGGCGATCCCATAGACCATGGGGCTGGCGTGTTGATCGTCAAGCGGCCCGGTGAGCCGGTACGAGCCGGCGACACGGTCCTGGAGCTGTTGACCAACGATGAACGCCGACTCGAGGCTGGGCGGGCGCTCGCGCGGTCCGCCATTCGGATCACCGACGAGCCGCCGCCGGCTCGGTCGCTGATCCTGGGAGTGGTCGATGCCGACGGGTTCACGTGAGCCAGCCAAGGGGCTCTCCCCCCTTGATCTCCCCGCAGAGCCCCTCGGCTGGTTGCCAGTATCTCTTTGCCGCGCTCCGCGCGGCTAGGACCGCTATGCCGTCGGGACAACGAGTAAAGAATTCACATCACCGGTCGCATAGCGGTTCAATCGACGCGGAGCTGATTCGCGCGGCCCGCCGCGCCCGGCGTCATGCCTGTGCGCCGTTCTCCGGCTTCAAGGTGGGAGCGGCTGTTGCGGCCGCAGGCGGAACGATCGTGACCGGCTGCAACATCGAGAACGCCACCTACGGGCTCACGATCTGCGCCGAGCGTGTGGCGATCTTCAAGGCGCTGTCAGACGGGCACCACGAGTTCAGCCGGATGACCGTCGTGACCGACACGCGGCACGCCACGCCACCATGTGGGGCGTGCCGGCAGATTCTGTGGGAGTTTGCCGGCGACATCGAGATCGTTCTCGCGAACCTCCGGCGCCCGCTGGCTCGATATCGGCTCGCAGACTTGCTGCCCGTCCCGTTCGACCGGCGACTGCTGTAGCGAGGCTCCTGCGTATCCGGTTGTCTCACTCTGCCAATCAGCTGGTGCAACGTGGCGTGCCGGCGTGCCCCTGCGGCGAACGCGACCGACGACTCGCGCGAGAGGAGTCGGGCAAAACGCATCCGGAGCGTGACGACCGAGCTGGGTTGCGGGACTTCCAGCTCGGGTCGCCGGCCGCAGGTGGAGGATGCGTTTTACCGCGGACGTCGTCGGGAGCGAGGCGCAGGGGCACGCCCGCACGCCCCCGCGGACACTGTCTGCGCCGTTTGCTGAAACCACCGGATACGCAGAAGAGGGCTTGAACGGCTTATGATCGGGATACATGCTGCCGACGATCGAATGGACGGGCGACACGGTCGTGATGATCGACCAGCGGAAACTGCCCGGAGCCGAGGTGTACGTCACCTGCAAGGACGCACGGGATGTCGCAAAGGCCATCAAAGCCATGATCATCCGCGGCGCTCCTGCCATTGGCGTTGCCGCCGCCATGGGGATTGCGCTGGGGGTCCGACGCAGCACGGCCACCGGTACGAAGCAGTTCACCGCCGAATTCCAGAAACTCTGCGATCTGATGGCCGGGACGCGCCCCACCGCCGTCAACCTGTTCTGGGCGATCGAGCGGATGAAGACGGCGTTTGCCGACGCCGCGCAGGAAGGCCGTTCTGTCGACGAAATCACGCGGCGGCTCGAGGCCGAGGCCCGTCGGATTCACGACGAAGACGTGGACAGCTGCAAGGCGATGGGTGCGCACGGCGCCAGTCTGATACCGGAGTCGGCTCGGATCCTGACGCACTGCAACGCCGGCGCGCTGGCGACGGCTGGCTATGGGACGGCGCTCGGTGTGATCCGGGCGGCGGCCGAGTGCGGCAAGCGTGTGACGGTACTGGCCGACGAGACGCGTCCGTTCCTGCAGGGCGCGCGGCTCACGGCGTGGGAGCTCGTCAAAGACGGCATCGACACCACCGTCATTACCGACAACATGGCGGGTGCGATGATGCACCTCGGTCAGGTGGACCTGGTGGTGGTGGGGGCCGACCGGATTGCGGCCAATGGCGACGTGGCCAACAAGATAGGCACCTACAGCGTCGCCGTCCTCGCCAAGGCGCACGAGATCCCGTTCTACGTCGCGGCGCCCCTGTCCACGATTGACCTGCGCACACCGGACGGCCGCCACATCCCCATCGAGGAACGGGTCGATCGCGAGGTGACGCACGTGGGCTCAGCGCGGCTCACGCCGCCGGGCGCGCGCGTCCGCAATCCTGCCTTCGACGTCACGCCAGCGAAGTATGTCACCGCCATCGTGACGGAGCGGGGCATTGCCAGGCCACCCTACGAGGAGTCGCTCGCGCGACTCGTGGGCCAGGGCACACCGCACGCGCCCTCACACGCGGGCGCAGGCGCAGACGCCGCACCGTGACGCCCGCGGCGCGATGAACGGCACGGTGGATTCTTCATGGTTCTCCTGGGCATCGAGACGTCCTGCGACGAAACGGCAGCCGCGCTGGTCGAAGACACGGGCGACGCCGGGCGTCCCTGGCGGATACGGTCCAGTGTCGTGGCGTCGCAGGTGGATATCCACCGCGAATGGGGGGGCGTCGTTCCCGAACTGTCCGCACGGCAGCACGTCCGGGACATCTGTGGCGTGGTGGAACGGGCACTCGCCGATGGCGGCAACGAGTACGAGGGGATCGCGGTCACCGTGGGACCTGGCCTCATCGGCTCGCTGCTCGTCGGTGTCGCGTTCGCCAAGTCGTTGGCGTGGGCGCACGGCGTGCCCCTGGTACCAGTGCACCATCTCGCCGGCCATATCGAGTCGCTCGTGCTGGAGCATGGAGAGCTGCCGCTTCCTGCCGTGGTACTCGTGGTGTCGGGTGGACACACCAGTCTGTATCGCGTGCCCCAGCCCGGTATGTACGAGCGGCTCGGCCGCACCCGCGACGACGCCGCAGGCGAGGCCTACGACAAAGTTGCCAAGCTCCTGGGCCTTGGGTATCCGGGAGGCCCCGTGATCGACCGTCGTGCGGCACAGGGGGATGACGGCGCCGTGCGCTTCCCGAAGACGCGTCTGACTCACGCGGATCGGAACGCGCCGCATCTCCCGGGCCAGCGCGACTTCAGCTTCAGCGGTCTGAAGACATCGGTGCTCCGACACGTGGTCGCCAGACGCGCGGCGCTCGCGCGCGGCGAGGCAGAGCCGCTGCCCGAGAACGAGGTCCACGACATTTGCGCCAGCTTTCAGCGCGTGGTGGTGGAAACGCTGCTCGACCGGCTGTTCGAGGCGGCACGCTCGTGCGGGGCGCGTAGTGTCGGCATCTCCGGAGGCGTTTCCGCGAACAGCCGTCTCCGTGCCGAGGCGGCCGCGCGGGGGCGGGCCTGCGGGCTCCCTGTGTTCGCTCCAGGATTGGCGCTGGCCACCGACAACGCGGCGATGATTGCCGCGGCGGGATTCCGGCGGCTCGGATCCGGCGTCGTCGCCGGTTGGGATGTGAACGCCGACGCCGCGATGGC
>CAZDLW010000186.1:0-11532 GCA_964505975.1 uncultured Bifidobacteriaceae bacterium
GGAAGAGCACACGTCTGACTGGAGTTCAGACGTGTGCTCTTCCGATCTCGGGCCGTCGTCGGAGCACCTTCTGGATGCTCTCGGACATGCTCTCGACCGGGTCGTTCCAGGTGCGAGCCATCACGAGCGGCAGGACGGCAACCCCGATCAGGACGACCCATGCCGTCGGCGAGGTGACCTGTCCCAAGAGGCCGGCGCCGCACACGGCCAGTCCCCAGATGACGGCAAGCGTGGCCTGCAGAGCGTTCAGTGGCATACATGAAGTCTGTGGCATGTGCGACCGGCGCCGCTGTCCCCAAGTGCACAGCCGGCACCCCGGGCGGCGTCCCCGATGCGCACCATCTGGTGATCCCGAGGACGCCCACAACGCGCTCCCGTTCATCCGGCTGTGACCGGGGGAGGTAATGAATCACCCGGCTCCGCCGTATCGCGCAATGGCTCCACGCTGTGGCGGGACCCTTCCAGCGCGACGTCTGCCGGTCTCTGGCCGAGACGTGGATCCGCGTGTGCTCCACGAGTCGCGGTGCTGCAGTCGCAGCGCGTTGCGGGCCACACCAAGACTTGGCAGATCCGGCCTCAGCGGGACAACGCGAACAATGGGAGGTCCGGGATGCTGGAAAAGTGCGGATCGCTGGCGTACACGCTCAGGCCGCGCCGCTGCGCGACGGCGGCAATCAGGCAATCGCTCGTCGGAATCGTGACGCCCTTCCATCGCAGGCGCGCGTAGAGGAGCGCTGCGGCACGGAAATCGTCCGGCGTCTCCGCCTCGTACGTCCAGACCGACAGCTTCCGAACCAGCGTAGCGAAGGCCCGATCGTCCCGCGTGCCCTGGAGGAGCTCGAGTCTCACCTGGCCGCACAGAACGATCCGGTCGTCGCTGATGAGCGCATCGACCAACCGGACCACCGCCGCGTCGCCGGCAAAGTAGTCGATCCAGGCCGACGTGTCGACAAGGACGTTACCGGCTCCGGCCACGGCGGCCACGGTCCTGTCGTGCGGTGTCGGCCATCTCGAGGCGCTCCATCTCGCGCCAGTCGAGATCGACGATACGCGACCCGGCCAGTCGTCTGAAGTCGTCGAGGCGCCTGCGACGGACATGCGCCTGCACGGCGCGCCGGATGGCCTCGGATCGGCTGACGCCCCGCTCGGTCTGCATCAGCGCTTCCAGTAGTTCGTCTTCGATGGCAATGGTCGTACGCATATCGAGAGGCATTATACCCGCACCAACTTTTGGCCATCTGTTTCATACCAGGTGCGCCGGCGACGGATGTCACCTCAGATCTGCTGCCCCTGGAGATTCCCGTCGCCACGCGGCCGGTGGGAGGGCCGGACGCGCTCGCGTGGGGCTCCCTCATCGGCCAGTTGGTCATTCCACGCCTGGGGCTGTCGGCGGCCGTGCGCGCTGGCGACGAGATGCAGGTGCGGACGCCGCATGGCACGTTCACGTACCGCGTCCTCCGGACGCTCACGATCGACCCTGGCGATGTCTGGATGCTCGCCGCGTGGGACGGCGTGCACCTGACGCTGGTGAGCTGCTACATGTCGGCCGGCGCCCCGGCGGTTCATCGTCCACGCGGAACGGACGGCGCCCGACGACGCGCGCGGCAGCAACGCCGGCGCGCCGGCAGGCGGATGAACCCGCCGAGTGCACCTACAGGACCCTGCGGCCCTGAATGACACTGAGCAGGACGACGATGATGGCAATCACCAGCAGGACGTGAATGAATCCGCCGATGGTGTAACTGCTCACCAGCCCCAGCAACCAGAGTACGATCAGGATGACCGCTATCGTGTACAACATCGCGACTCCCCTTCGCGCATTATCCCACGCTCGGGGTCTACCGGCGCCCCCCAGAATGATCCCGCCGCTCCGCACGGCGGCGCCGCCGCCACCTCCGTGACTTTCGTGCCGGCGATGAGCGCATAGGACGGCGGCCATGAGACCCCTGCCTTCGCGGATCATCGCGAGCATAGCGTGCTTGCCCTCTGTTCGCTGTGCCGCGCTACCTACACGCCGGCAGCTCATTCGTACCGATAAAAGAGCTTCTTCGCCGTCGCTGCCGCCAAGAGGTAGAGCCCCACGATGAGCCCCATATCACACCCACATAGAGCCCAGGCATCGGCGTGAAGCCCATGACGGCGCTGAAGGGACTGTACGGACGGATCACGGTCGCGACGACGATCGGGAGCGTGGCCGCCGCCAGCATCAGCCGCCGCGACACCTTACCGAACTCGGTCGCCGCGCCCTTGCGAAGCAGCCGGAGCAGATCGACCTCAGCGATGCCTCCAGGTTGCGCAGACGTTCGGCCTTCACCGACGGCCGCGCGCGTGCGGTCGGATCCACCGGCATGGCGCACCCACGCAGTGCCATGTCACTCGTCAACGTCGCCTACCGCGACGCGCTCACGTGGGCGAACCCGGCCCTCCGGTCACTCGAGGAGCAGGCGCTCGTGCCGTTGCTCGGGACGAATCCGGTTGAGCTCGGGCTCGCTGGCGAGGAGGGCCGCGTCTATACGACGCTGGCCGCCGATCCGTTCTACGAGGCGCTCTTCGCGAGCGCGTTTCCAGGTAAGGACGCGCCGGTGACGACACCGAACGTGGCGGCGGCGCTCGCCGCGTTCCAGCGTTCTATCGTCTCGTTCCGGTCGCCGTTCGATCGCTACCGGCAGCACGAGGAGTCGCATGCGTTGTCGGAGTCGGCCATCCGGGGCTCGGTGCTCTTCTTCTCCAGTCGCCGGGCGCGTTGCATCAACTGCCATCATGGACTGAATCTGGACGGCGGATCGAAGACCGCCGACAGTCCGGCCGACGAAGTGGCGGTGTTTCAGTTCCATAATACGGGGCTCTACAACCTGGCCGGCCTGCTCTCCTATCCCGCCGACAACACGGGCCTCCACGCGCATACGGGCACGGTCGAGGACGTCGGGAAGTTCCGCGTCCCGACGTTGCGGAACATCGCCGTCACGGCTCCGTACATGCACGACGGCAGCGTCGCGACGCTCGACGAAGTGCTGGATCACTACATCGCGGGAGGGCGCACATCCAATCCGAATCGCAGCACCGGACTCGCTCCGTTCACGCTCACCGCGGACGAACGCCGCGATCTCATAACGTTTCTCGAGAGCCTCACGGACTCAGAGGCGCTCACCGACGCGCGCTGGAGCGACCCGTGGAAGTGACACGCATGGCGTTGCGGTGCGACAGCCGCTCCGGAGAAGGCACATGAAGCGCGAGAATATTGGCCATATTTGAGGAAGGAGCAACGCAGCCGGCCGGGATGCAGCGGCGGCCGAATGCCCAGCTACTTCGTGGACACACCACTAGCGTGCAGTGCGGAGTCGGGCCAACAGCTCTTCGCGGACTTCAGGCCAAGGGCGGGAAGTCATTTCGCCGCGACGGTGCGCGGCGAGGCGCTCGGCGACGACCTGGCGATGCCAGTCAGGCACCGGGACCTCTTCGGGATGATCGGAGAAATGATCCCAGAGCGCCTGAATGTATTCGAGCTTCTCATCCGGAGAGAGCTCGTCGAAGCCAGGAGGTGGAAGCGCCGGCTGCGCCATGACCCGAGTATATCGTCGTCTGGCGCCCGGGCGCGACCCCTTCATGCGACAACAGCAAACTGGCGTCAGGAGAGAAGAAAGGCGATACGCGTCGCCGAATCGACAGGCCCGCCTCAGGGGTCACGCCCCCAAGCGCCGTCCTCATCGGACTGGATCCACGCGCAGAAGATCGCGCCGGCGTCGTATCGCACCACGGGATTTCGACTCGGAGCGCTGAGCGTGCGGATCCATACGTGCTGCGCATCGCGAGTCCAGCGGCCGAGTCTCGCCGTCAAGAGTCCGTCAGCGTTCTTGCCGTACCACGCAACCACGACCGCGTCGCCACCGGCCTCCAGGCTGGCCTCGTACGACTCTTCGCCATCGTCGGTGAGCCTCCATTCGGGCGAGGTGGGACGGCCGCGCGCATCCAGCAGGCGCAGATAGATCTCGGCTCGTCCATCGCGCGTGTCGTACCACGCCACGGCAAAGCCGTCGTCCAGCAGTGCAAGCGCCGCCTCGTAAGCGCCGCCGCTGCTGCGGCTGACGAGCTGCAGTCCCGTGCCACAGCCGATGGCACACGCCAGTACGACGACGAGCAGGAGTGAGCGCCCGGAACCGGGCGACATCAGAAGAGGCGGCCGCGGCGCCGCCACCGCCATGCCAGCAGGAGCGCCAGCACGGGAAGTGATGGCCATACGGCGTCCCACGTGCTGCCCTGGAAGGCACCGCGCGTGGGCTGCGGGGTGGCTGTCGACTCGTGGCGCGTCTCCATCACATAACCCTGGAGCGCGCGCATGAAGCGACTGGGCGCGGGTACCGCTTCGGGACGCGCGGCCATCCGGGCGTCATTTTCGCGGACGAAGCTCTCCAGCCGATCGGCTCCGGTGTCGATTGGTTCCTCCGTCGCGCGCTCCATCGCACGGCGGAACGCGTCGAGCGCCGGGACCGGGATGCCCGCGACGAGTCCCTGCTCGATCACGTACCGCTGGAACCGTGGGTTGCCGCAGGTGTGTTCGGAGCAGCCCACGCCATACCGGCTCACGCTCGCCACGTACTCTTCCAGCAGCGTGGTCAGCGTGGCGGCGTCAGGGCTCCAGTGGCCCTTACGAATTGTCTCGACCATGCGCGCCGTGATGTCCTGGTAGGCGTACGGGGAATGCTGTTCGAAGAATTCCGCCATGCCGAGCGTGTGCTTGTCCTCGACGTACACGGCGAACGTTTCCTGCCACATCGCCGCATCCACCGTCTCGGTCACCGTGGCATCCCAGCCCCAGAGATACTCCACGAACTCGCGCATCTGCACGGCGCCGGCGTACCCCTCCCCTTGCATCCCTTCAATCCACGTCGGATTGATGTATCGCGAGCGGAACTCGAGCCCGATGAACTTGTCGATCGACGTCATCTCCGGCCGGCCAGGGTCGCGTGTGTTCGTGACGACGAGCTCTGGACTCGTGTCGGTCCCGTCGATGTGACGGATGGCCGTGGCGAGGCCGCCCATGTACATGAACATGTCATCGTTGTCGAGCGCGCCGTACAACATCGTCGAGCTGCTGTGCACGATCTTCTCCGTGCCCGAGAGTGCGAGCCGGAACACGTCCTCCATCGACTCGCCCCAGAAGCCGTTGCCATAGCCGTGCCCCATCTTCCGGAGATAGTCGTCCGCAATGCCTTTGTCGGAATCCCAGGTGCCACTCGCCCCGACGATCGTGGAGGTGTTGAGATTGAACGTCCCGGGCGGTTCGTCGAAGATCCGGACACCGGCGCGCCGATCCGCCTCCTGCTCCGTGTAGCCGCGCTCGATGAGGACGGCCTTCGTGCGCAGGTAGTGGTTGCGCACGTAGTTCTCCGCTTCGTCGAGTATCTTCACTTTCTGCACGGCTTCGTCCATCAGCCGCGTGACGTTGTTGAACATGCCCTCCGCGGCCGATGCAATGACGATGTCGACACGCGGCCGTCCGAGCTGCGCGCGCGGAATCACCTCCACGCCGACGACTTTGCCCCGCACGTCCCAGACCGGCTTCGTGCCGAGCAGGTGAAAGATCTGCGACTCGACGACGCCTTCGTGCCGCATGGTCTCGTCACCCCAGATCACGAAGGACACCTTCGCCGGATACCGGCCGTGCACCCGTACGTGATCGGCGAGCATCTGGTCGGCGAGCACCACGCCAAGGTCCCACGACGCCGGCTTCGGGACCTTGTCGGGATCGATGCCGTAGAAGTGCTTGCCCGTCGGGTACGCGTCGGGATTGCGGATGGGCTCCCCGCCGCTGCCGCCGCCGATGTAGCCGCCACCCAGCGCGTGCAACAGATTGTCGAGCTCGCGCCGGCCTGATTCGACGATTCGCGCCTCCATCTCGTCCGCGAGTACGCGGGCGTTCGTCGGCAGCAGGCTCCGGTCGACGCTCACGATGGCGTCGATGGTGCTGGCGCGCAGCTCCGGAGCCGGCGTACGGCCGAATGCGTGCAGCCCGTATGGGATGTTCTGCCCCCGCAGTTCGAGCAGGTGGGCCTGCACGCGATGCACCGTGTCGTCGTCGAGGCCGCCGGGGTCCGAGAGGTCGAGCCCGAGATCCTTGGCTATGCCCAGCCGGATTACCTCTTCGCGGACGCGATCGCCGACGGCACGCGCCAACTCCGGGCTCCGGTGAAAGCTCACATCGTAGTCGTTGATGCTCTCGCTCAGCGCGGCCAGCTCGGGGTAGAGACCGCCCTTCGTGAAGGGCGGGACCATGTGGTCGATGAGCGTGGCCATGCTGCGGCGTCGCGCCACCAGACCCTCGCCGACCACGTCGACGCTGTAGATGTAGAAATGCGGCACGTCCGCGATGAGCGCATCGGGAGCGTCATCGTCGGAGAGCCCCATGTCCTTGCCATCGAGCCATTCCAGCGTGCCGTGGGTGCCGACGTGGACGATGGCGTCGGCCTTGAAACCTTCGCGCAGCCAGGCGTACGTCGCAACGTACTGATGATGCGGCGCCAGGTCCTTTGCGTGATAGAGCTGGTCGAGATCTTCGCCCCATCCGCGGGCGGGCTGTGGCAGCAGGGCCACGTTGCCGTACTGCACCGCTGGAACGACGAGCGCCGGCGCGCCGTCGGCGCTGGACGCCATGAGGCGTGAGCGTTCGGGAGGACCCCAGTCCTTCAGAATCTTCTCTCGCAGCGCGGGCGAGTACGCGTTCAGCCAGCCTCTGTAATCGGCCATGCCCACGCGGACGGCCGAGCCCTCGGCGATCAACTCGTCCAGCTCGCCAGGGGCGTATCCACCGACGTTGCGTGCGCGGGCGAGCAGCGTCTCCAGCACGCCAGCCGCCGACAGGTCCGCTCCACCGAGGTCGTAGCCCTCCTGCCGCAGCCGCTGCAGAACGTTGGCGAGTGATTCCGCCACGTTGAGATAGCTGGCGCCGATATTCGCCTTGCCCGGAGGGTAGTTGTAGAAGAGGATGGCCACGCGTTTGTCGCGATTGGGCGTGGCGCGTAGCGACGCGTAGCGTAGCGCGCGGCTCACGGCCTTCGACACCTGCGATGCAATCGGTCTCCGCGCGACGACCATCAGCCCGGTCTCGGGATCGCGCAGGCGTTCCTGGCTGCCCACCACCGTTGGCGCTATCGTGCCGGCGAGCTCGGGTACAGCCACCTGGAAGGTGCCCTCGAAGAAGGTCAGCCCCATCGCGGAGTCGCGCCATTCGGCCTCGGATCGGCCATACAGGCTGATGAGATGGATATTGGGGATGTCGACCTTCCCGAGATACTCCGACGACTCCGGACCCGAGAAGTTGAAGAAGAAGCCGAGCTGCACATCAGCGCGCGGGTGCCCCAGTGGATCGACGAGGAGCTGTGCCGTTGCAATCGCAGCCGGGTAGCCGAAGAAGGGTATTGCTTCCGCACCGCGTCGTTCGATCTCGGCGATCACCGCGTCGAGGAGCTCGGTTTCTCCGGAGTAGTACGTGGACTTGTAGAAGCCGATGGCCACGCGCGGTGCGCCGGGCCGGTGCTTCCCGCGCGCGCGGCGCCACGCATCGAACGCCTCCCAGGTTCCGAACACCCGGCCTTCGGCGCCGTCAGGATAGTAGTAGCCGGCGTCCAGACTGAGTTGGGGCTCGGGAACCGTCAGGCCCGATACGCCCGCCCGTGCCAGCGCATGCTTCATCAATCCCAGTTGGTTGGCGGCGCCCATATGTGCCCAGAACGCCCGGGCTCGCTCGTCCCAAACCAGCCCTTGCTCCAGGTACTGCTCCCTGGGAAGCAGCCCTTCGCCGACAGCGACGACCGTACCGCGACGGCGAACCGCGGCGACCAGATCCAGCTTATGGTCTTCGTTGAGCCGGTTCAGCAACTGCTGGTTCATGATGTCGAACACGAGCACGTCGGCAGCCGCCAACTCCTCGGCGTTCACATCGGTCAGCATCGACTCGGTGAGGAACGTCAACGCGATGCGGCCTCGCAAGTCCGGCCGTTCGCGCAGCAGCGTCCGGTACGCACCTACCGTTCCCGCGATGTTGCCGTCGGAAAATATGTAGCCCAGTCGGACCGGCGTCGCGCCACGGCTGGTCGCGCCATCGGCTACGCCCTGTCGAGTGTCCTCATCAGCACGTCCAGCGCGCTCTGTGGATATCGCGCCGGGTCGCGCCGCGTCGGATGCGCTGCCATTCGCCTGACCGGCGCCAATCCCGGGCGGTCCAACGAGCGCACACAGCACCAGCGCGAGGCCCCCGAGGAACAGGACCTCTTGCGATGGCGCCTTTCGGAGTCGCGGCGTCCTGCCCGCGCGACGAAGTGCGTCAGCGAGACGCATCCTCTGGCCCTTCAGGGACATAGATGATCTGGCCGCTGGAGAGGCGGTACGCAGTACCGAGTCGTTCGCCGTCGCCGGTCGCAGTGGCACCGCTCACCCTGTACGCGGTGATCTCCGTGCCCTTCTTGATGATGATTTCCCGCTCGCCCTGCGCATTCGTCTTCACCATCGTCACCTCGCTGCGCGGATCGACGAGATCGCCCATGCGATAGACAGAGAAGAGCGTAATCATCAGGCCGACGATGAAGACGACCGAGACATCGAAGAGATTGGCGACGCCCGCCAGAGGATCCTCTTCGGCCACGTCTTCGGGCGGAGGCAGACGTAGAAAGCGCGCCATGTCAGGCGACCCCCTGCGTCAGTTCGCGCAGCATCCGCTCCGCCAGGTACCGTTGCTCGCGAATCAGGTCCGTGACCCAGTTATGGCGCACGGCGACGACGATGTAGGCGACGGCGCCGGTGGCAAGGCCAATGATAGTCGTCGTGAACGCCACCACCATCTGCCCGGCCATTGCCTCGAGGTTGCCCGACGCCAGTGAAGCCAGCGACACGCCCATCGGGATGAGCGTACCCAGCAGCCCCAGCATCGGGCCGAGTTTGACGAGCATGCGAGCGCCGTTCAAGCTGCGGCGCAGACGCTCCTCGCGCTCGAGCACGAGGTGCTCGAGGCCGCCGTCGGTCAGCATGTTGGCCGACTGTGCCTGTTCCGCCTCGCCAATCAGGTGCCTCAATTGAAGCGGCAGCGCATCTCGGCGAGACCCGGACACGCCGAGCGTCGGACCGGCTTTCAACCAGTTCGCGAGGTTGAAGCCGCGCCGTTCGCGCTGCCGCGTCACGGCATCGACCAGGCACGATGCGGCGAGAAAGATTGCCGAGGCCACACAAATCCAGAGCAGGACCATGACCGGAAACCGGAGGACCTGGCCCAGTGCAAACAAACCGTTCTCGAGAATTGCGAGCAGGTTCACCGTCGACTCCAGAGAGATGACACCGCACCCATTGCCGATGAGGCGGCCACGACGCCAACGGCCCACGCCGGCACCGCTGCGGGAGTGCCGCCCGCGATCCGCGCGTTGAGAACAGCCGCTGTCTGCCAGCCTTCCAGCATTCCGGGCAGGATGGCGACGCCAGCCCCCAGCAGCAGTACCGCCAGCATGCCCTCCTCACGGATGGCGTCGGGTGCAAACGCCGGGCGCGTGCGCGCGAGCCAGACCGCGAGTGCAGGCGGCGTGAGGGCAGCCAGAGCTGCCAGCGTGAACGGGAGCCCCTGCGCGTGCAGCAACGTCAACCACGTGGCGGCGAGCCAGCCGCCGCACACGCAGCCCGCCAGTGCGTACCGCGCCGAATACAAAGAGAGGGCGGCAACCGCTGCGGCCAACGCCGCGGCGACGCTGGCGTCCGGCAGGCGGTCCGGGCCAAGAAGGAGTGCGCCAGAGACGAATCCGGCGCTCAACGCCAGCACGCCCCCTTTCGGCTTTGCGGCCGACGCCGCAAAGACCACCGCGCCCAGGGCGCAGAGGGTCCAGAATGCCTGAAAGGTCACGGTCATGGACATCGCCGGAGACCAGGATAGCAATCGTAGTCGGTGACCGGCTGGTGGGGTTCATGAAGATTGTCTGAAGAATTTGTCAGGTTGCTGTCACGAAGGCCGGCGAACCGGGCCCTGTGCGGTCAGCGAGGTTTCGAGGCGCGCGACGCGCGCCCAGGGCCGGCTTCTAGCCGGCGCCCACGAGCGCGCAGAAAACAGTCCGCTCGGATCAGATGCGCCGCAGAATCTTGGCCCCGCGGCACGGCGCAGACGAAGCGCCCCCTGTGACGGCGCGAAAACTACCTGCCGGGCTCCTGCAACGCCGCCACTCGGCGGCCGAAGGTGCCGCTCATCGAATACCACTCTAGTCCTGCCGGAAGGCCTCTACCGGGTCCACGCGTGCGGCTCTCAGCGCCGGCGCAGCCGCGGCGAGCGCCGCCGTCAGCAGGAGCACCAGGATCGCCGATCCGAACGTGACCGGATCGAGCGGCTCGACGCCGAACAGCAAGCTCGAGACCTTCCAGATGTCAGAGCGGCAGCTGGTGCATGGCTGGGCGGCTTCCACCATCACGAAGGATGCGCCGTCCGGAAGATGTCCAACTCCAACGAGCCCGTCTCGAACGGTCCAGTGAACAGCGCCTCGGGCACTCCTGCGGTGAAGGTGGCGCCCTCCCCGTCAACCGGCACGGACATCATCGTCGTCCCGTTGAGGTAGAACAGGTCGCGCCCTGTCGGAGACCACACCGGATTCCAGCCGCCACCCGTTGACACGACCCACCTCCCATCATCGGGGAACGGGCGCACGTAGATCTCGAAGGGGCCGGATTCGTTCGACGAGTAGGCCAGCCAACGCTCGTCGGGCGACAATGTCGCGTGGAACTGGTCGCCTCGCGCGATCACGAGGGGCCGTGGATCGCCACCGGGGAGCGACATCGCCCAGATGTCGGACCCGCGCGTGGGATGGTCATCGGAGAAGATCAACAGTTGGCCATCGCGGGATCACGCGACATCAACATCGGAAAATCGCACCGAATCGAGCTGGGCGCGGGACGCCGTCTTCGGTATCAATCGCGACCCGCTCGGCAGCCCCAGCAGCTCGCGATCCAGCGTCCGGCCTCGCCGACGACGTGTTCCGCCACGTCTCGGGGCGCGGCGCCGAGCGCCACGCGTAGCGGGCACGAGGCGGCTAGTCGATTGCGCTGACATCGACGATGGAGAGATCCTGTAAAGCACTTTCCGCGGCGCGATACGCGGTCTTGACGTAAAGACGACACGTCATTACACTGTGCGCATGGCGTTGTTGAACGTCCGGCTGGATGCCGACGACGCCCGGCGCGTAGCCGAGCTGCGGCGCGAGGGCGTGCAGATCTCCAGGCTGGTGCGGGAAGCGATCCGCGCCGAACACGAGCAGCGTCGCCGGCGGCGCAGGACCGGGCGCGATGCGGCTGCCCTGATCGCGCAGATCTACGCCGATCATCCCGATACGCCCGATGTGCGCCCGCGCACGTACGATCTGCGCGACCGCCGAGCCGTGCGCCAGGCCGTCGAGGCGCGTCTGCGACGGAGGCGGGCGTGATTCTGCTCGACACGGGACCGGTCGTCGCGCTGTGCGACGCAACGGACGCCCTGCATCCCAGGGCCGTGCGCGATCTCGGGCGACTGGCCCGGCGGCC
>CAZDLW010000187.1:0-11515 GCA_964505975.1 uncultured Bifidobacteriaceae bacterium
CTGGAGACGGGATCTTGCAGCCGGACCTTCCCTTCTTCCAGCATCATCACGACGGCCACCCCAATCACCGGTTTGGTCATCGACATGATCCGGAAGATGCCGTCTTTCGCCATCGGCTTCTTCGCGTCGAGATCCATCAGCCCGTATGCTTCGTGGTGCGCGATCCGCCCGTTGCGCGCCACGAGCGTCACGGCTCCAGAGAAGCTGCCGGCCGCGATGTGTCGCTCCACCAGCTCGCCAACTCGCCCCAGCCGCTCGGCCGAGAGGCCCACTTCCTCCGGTCGTGCCGTGGGTACGGCTGCGGTCAGCGGCCAGGCCAATGTCAGGCAGAAGAGCGCGATTCCAAGGAACGTTGCTCGAGACATTCTGAACATGTCGCCTCCGTGTAGACCCGGGTCGAGCAGGGTGTCGAACGCCGCGTCAGTGCCCGATTCCGGAGCTCACTCGAGTTTGCGACGGGACGGCGACCTACGACTCGCGCGACACCAGTGGGGCAAAACGCATCCGGAGCGTGAGGGTCGAGCTGGGTTGCGGGACCCAGCTCGGATCGCCAGCCGCGGGTGGAGGATGCGTTTTGCCGCGCGACGCCACCCCAACGCGCAGGCGCGTCGGGGACCCCGGCAGTCGTCGGGAGCCCGCCCGTCGCAACTCGAGTGAGCTCCGGAATAGGACGTGCGAAGCGTCTCACAAACCGGCTCGGCGCGCAATTCGGGCGTTGCCCGCCCGGCGGACTGAGCGTGCCGGCGTCGGCGACGGCGGCACCCTGTGGCGGGGAAGGTCCGTCCTACGGTTGCCGTGCCGCGTCTGCGAACACCCCCTCTGGGTCGTAGCGTGCGCGGACCGCGGCCAGCCGCTGCTGGCTCGTGCCCAACGTCGCACCGCCGAGCGCCTCGGCATCGTCGCCAAAGCCGGAGAAATTGATGTAGACGCCTCCGAGTGCATGGGGCCGCAGCGCATCCCAGAGGGCGCGCGTCCAGCCGATGGCTCGTTCGTCCATGGCCGGGTCCGTCCACGCGGGATCGATGCTGAAGTTGAAGGCCGCCGAGCGGTGTGGGTACGCGCTCTCGTTGGCACCCACGCGGGAGACAGCCCCACCCAATGTACGGACCGCGATGAGAGCACCGGGATTCCCGGGCTTGCCGTCCCACTCGAGGAATTCGGCAATGGCCGCGTCGCTCAGCGTGTCCATGAAGTGCGACTTCATGTAATAGCGGCCACCGGTCGGAAACACCTCGTCGAAGGACCTCTGCAACTCGAGGTAGGGGGCCGTAGCGCTCATGTCGAGGACAGGTGTCGCCAGCGTGCGCAACGGTGCCAGGGCCGCATCCGCTTCGTCGGGCGGGCCGGCGTACATGCCAATCGCGATGACGACACGCCGGTTGTGCAGTTCCTCCGGGAACGCAGGATCCGGCGGAACCGTCCAGACCAGGAGCTGCGGCGTCACAGTCTCTGGCGCGTCGACCGCAACTCGGGAGAATGTCCGCAGGACTCGCTCCGCATCGTCGTAGTCGTAGATCACTTGTGCGAAGGCAACCTCAGGACCGATTGGGTACAGGTCGAACTCGAAAGACGTGACGACCCCGATTCCACGACCGCCACCGCGGACGGCCCAGAACAAATCGGGTTGCTCGTCACCGCTGGCCGTACGCACGGTGCCGTCGGCCGTGACGATCTCGACGGACCGCACCGTGTCGCAGGCCAGGCCGTGCGCACGCATGATCAGGCCCATCCCGCCGCCGAGTGTGAACCCGGCGATGCCCGTCGTCGAGACCTCGCCGCCGGTCGTTGCCAGGCCGTGTCGCTGCGTTTCGTGGTCGAACTCGCCCCAAAGCACACCGCCCTGGGCGCGGGCGATGCGCGTTGCCGGATCGACGTGCACCTGCTTCATTGCGGACAGGTCGATGACGAGGCCGTCATCGCACACGGCGCTGCCGGCGACCTGGTGGCCCCCGCCGCGGATGCTGACGAGTGGGCGGTGCGTGCCGGCCATCCGCACGGCCTCGACGACGTCGGCCGTGTCCGAACACCGTGCGATTACGGCTGGCCTCCGGTCGATGAGGCCGTTCCAGACTGCGCGTGCCTTGTCGTAGGCCTCGTGCGATGGGTCGATAACCTCGCCCCGCAACCTCGAACGCAGCGCCGCGACAAGATCTGCCGCGGCCGCCCCCCCTGGTGACTTCGTCATGAAGCTCCTCCTTGTGCAGACACGGGGCTACGCCCGTTGTCCTTCGACGGTCAATCGAGACAACTCTAGCGAGGCTGCGCCTCGGACCAGCGAGCATGCCGGCGGCGCTCCGCCTCGCCAGCTGGCAGTATTTCCTGCCCGCACTCCGTGCGGGCGGAGACGGCTTGAACGGCCGATCCAAAATTCGACTCGCTCGTAAGGATTCTGGCCGTTCAAGCCGTCTCGCGACGTCGAGAGGTGATATCTCCGTCGTAGGGTCTCATCGTATGACGAGGGTGTGGGGTAATTGAAGCGGTTCGACATACCAGACGATCTGCGCGGGAGGAGTGAAGGTGACAACGTCGCGTGCTGGCCGTTGTCGGCGACGCACCAAGGTCGGCCGTAGTGACCGCTGCTCTTAGCGAGGCGGAGCCGTTGCCGACATGCTCGCTAGCTTTCCATGACATACTGCGAAGTCATCGTCGAGAGGAAGGGCTGATGGTCGATAGTGGGAAGCGGGGCTCACCGGTCTGGTTGAACGCGGCGGAATCGCGACTCGTGGCGTCGAGCCGCGGGGCGGCGCTGGCCAGCGCCAGCGTGAACGAATTGCAGCGGCATGTGGTTCGTGCCCGTGCGATGCGCGACAAGTGGCGCGACGTGTACATGAAGCAGCGCCGAGAGACGCAGCAGGTGCGTGCCGCGCGGGCGAGCGGCGCCAACCGGCGTAGCCGCGAGAAGAGCGAGCTCTTCGGAAAGGTTTTGACGCGATTGGAGGCGCGGCTCGCGAAACTGCTGGCGGCTCCCGCGGCGGTGGCAGGCCCGCGTGCGAGCAAGAACCAGTCGAAGCGGACGCGCACACGCACGCATCGCCAGGATCGTACTCGCACCAGAAGAGCCCTGGCCGACCAGGTGGCCGAACGACAGTCCGAGGTGATCCGGCGCGAGCACGCTGACCTGCCGCCGATGCAGACGCGCACGGTTCCGAGCAAGAGGGCTACCAGGAAAACACGCGAGAAGAGCCGCACGCCGGCCCGCTCCTCGTTGGCACCACGGAACGAGAAGGCCCGTTCTCAGAGCCAGTCTGCCGCCGTGCGACACCGCGCGAAGGTCAGTGGCTTGACCACGCGTATGCGTGGTCACGTGTCGGGACGGGGCAAGCGGGATCAGGCGCGGCGCGATCGGCGCCGCTGACAGCGGGCCTGAGCTCGGGGGAGTCCCGGGGCGGCCCGTCGGGGGATGACACCGAAGACCGCCACGCACGTTCCCGAATAGATCCACCGTCAGGGACTTACAGCGCGAGGTGTGTCTGATGGCGCAGCGCGTCATTGGTCTCTTGGATCTTCTTCGGCCTCGAACGACCCGGACTCGCCGTGATCGAGATCGTGGTGTTGTGGGTGGCCATCCTTGCGACCATCGTTGCGTTCTGGCGCATCAGACCGCTGGCAGGCGCGCTGCTCGTACCGTATGCCGGATGGGTGATGTGTGCAGTCGTCTTGAACGCGGCCATCTGGCAGATGAATCGCTGAACGATCCTCGCTTGGGAGACACCGGCCGGGGCCGCCTGAAGCGCGTGTGAAAGAACCACGCATCGTGCGCCGGCCACAAAGGCCGCTGCGCCACCGATGAGTACCGAAGGCGCACAGCGCGTGATTCTTTCACACTGCGCTGAAGGTGGGCCCCCACGTAGGACGAGGTCTACCGACCAGGCCACACCTGCCGGCCGTGCTCGACGATGAGGGCGACCCACCGCGGGTCGAGGAGCATCTTGTGGCTCCGGTCGGGAGACAGTTGGTCCTCCGGCCATACCTCGCGAACACGCGAGAATGCCAGGCGCCCGTCTTCCATGCCGATGAACTGCATCCCGCCAAACGCGACCCGCACATGCCCGTCCGCGTCGTCGGCCCAGACAATCTGGTCCGTGGGCAGCGACAGGCGGATGCCGGCGGGGAGTTGGACGAACGTGCCCGGAGGGCCGTTGCCAATGATGCGAAGTGCAGAGGCACGGTGCTGCTCCCGGAACAGCCTCGTCGCGTCCACGAACGCGACAAGTAGCGGTGGCGGCATCTCGGTGTCTTTGCTGTCCATCGTTTACTCGATCAACGAAGCCGTAACGGTTCAGTCGGGCGTCCCTGGCATCTTGCTACAATCGTCACCCTCGCGCTGGTGCGAGTGGAGGAGCAGCGAGACACATGGCCCTGAGCATTGAATCGAATCGTCGCGAATTCCTGGGTGCCCTGATTGGCGGAACGATCGGGCTGTCCGTGACGTGGCCTGCCAGCCGGGCGATCGCGGGTCAGGCGCCCGCGCCGGCTCCTATTACCGCTACGAAGCTCACCGACCGAATCGTCGTGCTGATGGGCGCCGGTGGCAATGTCGGCCTGGTCGTCGGCCCTGACGGGTTGCTGATGGTCGATGGCGGCCTGCCGAATCGTGCCGCGGATTTGGCGCAAGCCGTCGCGGACATCAGCCCGCGCATGGTCCAGGTGCTCTTTAACACGCACTATCACGGCGACCATGTGGGGAGTAACGAGCTTCTGGGCAAGACCAAGGTTCGCATCATCGCGCACGAGAACGTCAGGAAGCGCCTGAGCGAGCGCATCGAATCCGAGGCATTCGGCAGGACGATCGAGCCGCTGAGTGCCGTCGGCCAGCCCACCGAAACGTTCACTACGGGTGGGAAGCTGACATTCGGACCGGAGGCGCTCGAGTACACACACATTGCCCGGTCGCATACCGATGGGGATGCGTTCGTCTTCTTTCCACGGGCCAACGTCATCCACACCGGCGATTTGCTCTTCCTGGGCCGGTATCCCGTCGTGGATTTCACCGTCGGCGGATCGCTTGCCGGAATGGCGGCGGCGCTCGAGCGCATCGAGAAGACCGGCGACAACGCGACGCGAATCATCCCGGGGCACGGGCCGATGGCCACGAAGGCAGACCTCCGCGCCGCGCGCGAGACATGGAGCGCGATCAATCAGCAGTTGGAAACAATGGCCAAGTCGGGTCGTACCATCGACGAAGTGATCAAGGAGGCGCCGACGCGTGCGTTCGATGCACGGGTTGGTGGGCAGGCAGCGCAGACGGCCGAAGGGTTCCTGCGCCAGGCGTACGGCGGCGTGCTCGCGCAGCGTCGATAGCGCGAAGTCGTCGGGAGCCCGCCCCGTGGCAACTCAACTGAGCTCCGGGGATCAGGTAAGATCGAACGCGCCGTAACCTCTTGCAGAATCCAGGCATGACGGGCCGGGTCGCAACGCATTGTTGCCAGGGCCGCGCTCCGTACATCTGTTCAGGGAGATGCCGTATGTCGCGTCCGATTCGCCAACTGTGTGTGGCCATCACGGTGCTGGCTGGAGTGGTGTGTGTCGTATCCGCCCAACAACCTGGGGATCCAAGGGCACCATCGCAGACTGCACCGCGCTTTGCGACGCCGACGCCGCGGCCTCCGCTCTTCTTCCGTGAAGCATGGCGACAGCCCGCAGCGTTCGACGCGAGCACCGACTTCGATCCCAGCTTTCCCGTGACGCCGGGGGCGGTGACCAATCCGGATCTCGATTTACGAGTCTACGATCCGAATGCGCGGCACATCCCCGAGTACACGAAGAACCCGCCACCAGGTTCGATCCCTCGCGACTGGATTGGCACCTCGTGCGTCATTCTGGCCGGCTACAACCAGGATCCGCCGCCCGATCGCGTCGTGCACGGCGAACCGTCGGACCCGCCGAATCTCTGGACGGGCGTGTGCGGTCCGGTGGCGGTGACGCTCCGGCACAAGACCAGCGAGGTGGACCTGACCGGCCTCGCACGCATGCGATGGGTAACCCGGGTATCCGGCTTCCATGCCGTCCGCCCTGTCGTCAAGCTGGCAGACGGCACATGGCTCGTGGGTGACCATGTAACGGGCGCCGACCGGGCAGGAGCAGGTGTTGGCGGTTCGACCGATTTTCTCGAGAGCGAGCTGTCGTTCGCGACCGTTCGCTGGATGCGGCTCGATATCAACCGGATCGTGACGCGCGGAACCTGGGTTGAGAAGCCGGATTTGAGCAGGGTGGACGAAGTCGGGTTCGCCGATCTGCTGCCGGGGACCGGCCACGGGTGGGGCGGCTTCGTCAACGTCGGGCGCATCGAAGTGTACGGCAGGCCCATCCCACGAACAGCGTCGGCATCGCGCTGACGTTCGACGGTCCGGAGCGAGTTGTCGGGACGGGATTGAGGGACGTTATAGACTGGTGCTCGCGATGAAGATCACCGTTGCCCACAGTCCCGATTCCGACGATGCGTTCATGTTCTATGGTCTGGCGAGCGGCAAGGTCCCGACCGACGGCATAGAGGTCGAACATCTGCTTGCCGACATCGAGACACTCAATCGGGCGGCGTTCGACGGCACGTACGAAGTGACGGCCGTGTCGTTCAATGCGTATGCGCATCTCACGGACCAGTATCTGCTCCTCCCCCACGGATCGAGCATGGGCGACCGCTACGGCCCGATCGTCGTCGCCCGCACGGATGGGCCGACGTCGACGCAAGGCATCACCGTGGCGGTGCCCGGAACTCTGACCACGTCGTTTCTGGCGTTGAAGCTCTACGATCCGGCCGTCGAACACGTCGTGATGCCGTTCGATCGCATCCAGGACGCTGTTCGTGCGGGCGAGGTCCAGGCCGGACTTCTCATCCACGAAGGACAGCTGACGTATCAGGACGAAGGCCTGAAGAAGATCGTCGACCTTGGCGAATGGTGGTTCGAGCGAACTGGCGGTTTGCCGTTGCCGCTGGGTGGAAACGTGATCAGGAAGGACCTGGGCGCGGACGCCATCGCAAAGGTTTCGAGGATCCTCCACGACAGCATCGCGTACGGGCTGAGTCATCGGGCCGAGGCCCTCGATCATGCGATGCGGTTCGGACGCGGTCTCGACCGCCCGCGCGCGGACCGGTTCGTCGGCATGTATGTCAACGATCTCACGCTGGACTACGGCGAGCGCGGTCGCACGGCCGTGCAGCGACTTCTGGATGAGGCCTGGCAGCAGCGTCTCATCCCGAAGCCCGTTCGCGTGGAGTTCAGTTCGTAGACATCTCCTAACGTTGAGATCGTCACGAATGAAGCAAGTTCTTGCGGTGGCGTTGGGAGATGTCTAGCCCCGCGAAGCGGGGCAAAGCCGATACTGGCGGCAGTGAAGCGCCGCCACTCCGGCCTTGTGGGTCTCGGCGGTTCGAGGCGGAGCTTCACTGCTCCTCCCTGCCGCTGTTCTGCGCCCGGCAGCTACTGAAAGGCCTGCGGGTGCATCGCCCGCGCGAGCGCTTCGGCCGCGAGCGCCACTCTGGGCCCCGGCACCACCAGGTGGTCTCCGTGCAGGACGTGAATGCGGTCGTTCCTCACTGCCGGAATCGACGACAACGTGCTCCACACACGCCGCGCCACGGCGTCGTCCGTGGTGTTCAGCATGCCAGTGGCTCGCACCTCGATGATCGCCTCCGGTCCGCGGGCGAGTAATGTCTCGAGCGAGGGTTGCACGGCTTCGCGGTCGATGTCCGCGAATACGTTCACGCCGCCGGCCAGTTCCAGCAGGTCGTGGAGAAACCCCCGGCCTCCACTGACATAGAGTCCGCGCAACGCCCCTGGGTCGCGCTCGAACACGAGCAGCGTTCGTGGCCGTGGGCGTCCCCGCACGGACGCTCGCACGGCGTCGAGCTGCGTCCGGATTTCGCTCGCGAGCCGTTCGCCGTCGCGTTCCCGGCCGACGAGCAGCGCCAGCTCGAGGATGGTGTCGAAGACGTGCGCGAGATCACCATGGCGGTAGCTGAACGTACGGATTCCCGCCCGCGCGAGCCGCGCCTCCAGATCCGATTGCGAGCCGTACAGAACCACGAAATCCGGCCGGAGTGAGAGGATGCGTTCCGTGTCGGGGTTGAGCAGCGCGCCCACCCGCGGTAGTGACTGTACTTCCGGCGGACCCTCATCGTAGCTGCTGACGCCCACGACCTGCGGCCCGGCGCCAAGCGCGAACAGGAGCTCGGTGAGCGCCGGTACGATGGAGACAATCCGTCGCGCGGGCACAGGCGCGTCGGCTGCCTGGGTGCGCGGCGTCGTTTGCGTGAGCTCGTGACCACCCGAGGGACGAACAGTCCAGGCGAGTCGCGCGTCTTCCACACGGTCTGCGGGACGAGATTCGTGGAACGTCACGCCTCGCGTGGCTTCCGCGGCGAACAGGAGGCACGCGGCGACGAAGATCAGGCGTTTCGAACGAGCAGCCATAGAAAGAACGGTCCTCCGATCATCGCGGTCACGACGCCAACGGGGATTTCGATTGGAGCGAGCAGCGTTCTGGCACCGAGGTCGCAGAGCACCAGGAAGGCGCTGCCGAACAGGGCCGATGCTGGAAGGACCAATCGATGATCCACACCCACGAGCAGGCGGACGAGGTGGGGTACGACGATGCCGACGAAGCCGATGGGTCCGGCCAGAGCGACCGCGGCGCTCGTGGCGAGCGAGGCGCTGACGAACGCGAGCCGCTGGGCGCCCGCGACGTCGACACCGCGCGTAGCCGCAGCGTCCTCTCCAACGCTCAGCAGGTTGAGCGAGGATGGCAGCCGCGCGAACAGCACGAAGGCGAGGGCCACGAGCGGCAGCGAGGCAACGATCGGCTGAAAGCCGCCGACGTCGAGGTCGCCCATCAGCCAGCGCGTCGCCCGGTACACCTGTGCGAAATCGGCCAGGTACTGGACGAACATGATCAGCGCGGAAAAGAAGGCGTTCAACGTCACCCCGGCGAGCAGCAGCACCGTGGTGGACATGGCCCGGCCCTGGAGCGTGGCGAGACGGTACACGATCGTCGCGGCGATGCCGGCGCCGGCGAGGCTCGCGAGGGGAACGGGCGACAGCGGTCCGGCGGCCCCGGAGACGCCACCGATGATCGCGAGCATGGCCCCCAGCGATGCGCCCGCCGACACGCCAAGCGTGAAAGGGGTGGCGAGCGGATTCCGCAGCATGGCCTGGAACACCACGCCGGCCGCAGCCAGGGCGGCGCCAACGAGCGCGCCCGCCAGCACGCGTGGCATCCGCGCGACGAAGAAAATCTGGGCGTCGACGTTGTCGCCGAACGGCACCGAGCGATCGAACACCCGCGCCAGACTGATTGGTGTGCTGCCGACGAGTGGCGCGAGCAGACACGTGATCAGGGCCACCGCCCCGAACGCGACCAGCGTGAACGTCAGACGGGCTCGAATCGGCGGTCGTTCGCCCGTCCGCCCGCGCGGACGTGGGATCGCGGTGGTGCGGGCGGGTCCCGGCGGATTCGCAGGTGGAGATCGCAGCGATCTCTCGTCAGCGGCGGCGCCAGGAGCTGGAGGCGTCGGCACGTCCGGCGACCTGGGTGACCCGCTCGAGAAAGGTGCGGCTGCACTCATCGGACCCTGCGGACTGGCGTCACGGTGAGGCGACCGGCAGCTTCGTGGAAGCGTACGTCGGTTTCCACCCCGTACAGCTGAGCGATGGCGGCGCTCGTCAGCGTCCTGGTGGCCGGACCCTGTGACAGCACACGTCCGTCCCGCATCAGCACGACCTCGTCACAGACCGCTGCGGCCAGGTTCAGGTCGTGCGTGGCCAACACCATGGTGACGCCCTTCTCGCGATTCAGTTGTGACAGGAGCGAAGCCATCTCGAGTTGATAGCCGAGGTCCAGGGAGGCCGTCGGCTCATCGAGCAACAACACGTCAGGGGCCTGGGTGAGTGCAGCGGCGACCGCGACGCGCTGCCGCTCGCCGCCGCTGAGCGTCATGAAGGTCCGATCGGCGAGATGAGCCGTGCCAGTGGCCGCGAGAGATGCGCGGGCGATGGCCAGGTCGCGGGGCCCTTCGAGCTCGAACGGTCCAAGGTGTGGATGGCGCCCCATGAGCGCCATGTCCAGCACCGTATAGTCGAAGGCCGGATGCGTGTCCTGGGGCACGACGGCCACGTGTCGTGCCACCTCGCGTCGCGACAGGTCGCTCAGCGCGCGCCCGTTCAGGGCGACGCGCCCGCGTTGTGGGTGAAGGACCCCGGCCAGCAGCTTCAGCAGCGTGGTCTTCCCGCAGCCGTTCGGGCCGAGAAGGCCTGTCAGGGATCCCCGGGCGATGCTCACCGTGACGTCGCGCACGGCAAACGGTTCGCCCGCGCCCCGGGTGGAGCGGTATGCGAAGGTCACGCCTCTCGCGTCCAGGGACATCGTCTCCTCCCGGCGTCCGTCGCGCCGGAGGGCCCTCGACATGTCGCTCCGAGCTGGAGCGATGGCCGAGGGCAAGGGACAGGCACCGGATGAGAGGTCTCCTGGCTCGCGGAGACGAGCGATTCAGGTCTGTCTTCCCGCAGACGCGCTCGAGGGAGCTGTCCTGGCCCGAATCCGTGACGCCGCCGAGGGCGTCCTTCGAGCCGAGCCGGCTCGCGCGTTCACGCAACGAGCCAGCGCAGTGACGTAGGCGACCGAATCTCTCCGCTTACAGTGGCGGGACCGCGTGGGCTTCGCACCCACTTCCCCGTTCACCCGAGCGAGATGAAGCCGGGTTCAATGTCCATTACGGGACACCGCGCCCGGTCTCGTGTGTTGCGCGGGAGTATAGCACGCTCCTGCTTCTCCGCTTGCTTCAGTCGCCCGGAAAAACGCGTCCTCCGCCCAACCATGCGCGACCCGCACTGGGTCCCCCACCCAGCGCGGCCTTCACGCTGCGGACACGTTGCCCGATCGGCGTCGCGCGAGTCGTAGGTCGCTCGCCCCGAGGGACGCGCCCGCCGCTGGTGCAGGTCTTCCTGAAGCAAGCGGAGAAGCAGGAGCCCGCCCCGTCGCAACCCAACTGCGCTCCGGGATAGAATTTCGGATGAGACCGACAACCGTCGGCTCGTGTTACTGCCCGTCGGCGAGCCGTGCCATGCTGACGCACGGCCTCGTCAGTCGCGGTAGCGGGCCTGGTGGCCGTTCGGGGGGCAGGGGATTCGGCAGTGAGATCACGGCTTCGGGCGGCGGGACTGTCCGCGATTGCTGACAAGCTGGAGACAGGTGAACGCCTCACGTTCGACGAGGGCGTGCAGCTGTTCGAGTGTCCCGACTTGCTGGCCGTAGGCTGGCTGGCGAACCGCGAGCGCGAGAAGCGCCACGGTGCGCGCACGTACTTCAATTACAACCTGCGCCTCGAGCCGACCAACGTCTGCGAGGCGAGCTGCCTGTTCTGTTCGTTCGCGCGGCTGCAGCCGGGTATGCCCGCCGCGTACACGATGTCGCTGGAGCAGGCCTGGGAGAAGCTGCGCCAGCGTGCCGACCAGCCGCTCACCGAGCTGCACATCGTGAACGGGCTGAATCCGGATCTGCCGTTCAGCTACTACACCGAGCT
>CAZDLW010000188.1:0-11490 GCA_964505975.1 uncultured Bifidobacteriaceae bacterium
ATGGCGGCGACAATGCGCGGCGCCGAGCTCGACGTGGCGCGCCTCGAGTCGCGGGCGGGCGCCTGCGGCACCACGTTCACCGAGCTGGCCGACCACCTGGTGCGCGAGCATCGTCTTCCGTTCAGGACGGCACACCGGATTGCCGCGCGCCTGTTCGACGCCCAGCGCGAACAGGCTGATGCGCCGCTCGGCGCGATGCTGGCCACCGTGTCGAGCGACCTGCTCGGCGTGCCGCTCCACTACACCGATGCACAGGTCGCCGAAATCATGAGCGCACGCCACTTCGTCAACGTTCGGCGCACACCCGGCGGCCCCGCGCCCGAACGAACCTCAGAAGCGGCCGCGACTGCTCGCGAGATGCTCGATGCGGACAACGCCTGGCTCGAACGCACTCGAGACACCCTGGCGGCGGCAGACGCGCGGCTTCGCGAACGGGTTCGGACGCTGTGAGGGACATGCGCCGGCGTTACGTCAGGGTGTTGATCGTGTGGGCCCTGGTGCTGGCCGCGCTTCTGGCATTCCAGCAGTACTTCTCATGAGACACGCGGACGCCGTCTTCGAGGGTCCTGGCCCGGGCAGCCGAACCCATGCCCGGCGCCATTCCGAGCGGCGACAGGCGTGGGGAGTCGCGAGTCGATCGACATGCACCTTCTGGACTGGCTGATTATCGCTGCGTACCTGGCCTGGATCGTCTGGGATGGTCTGCGGCGGACCAGGCGGATCCACGAGCTCGAAGGGTATTTCCTGGGCGGCCGCAGCCTGCCCTGGTGGGCAGTGGGCCTCTCCGTGATGGCGACGCAGCTCAGCGCGATCACCATGGTCGGAACGACCGGACAGGGCTACGCGGACGGGATGCGCTTCCTCCAGTTCTACTACGCGCTTCCGCTCGCGATGATTGTATTGTCGGTCACCCTCGTCCCCTTCTTCCATCGCGCGCGTGTCTATACGGCGTACGAGTATCTGGAGGGCCGATTCGACACCAAGACCCGGGTCTTCACGAGCCTGCTCTTTCTGATGTCCCGCAGCATGTCGCTCGGCGTCGTCATCTCGGCACCGGCAGTCGTACTGGCTGTCGTGTTGAACCTGAATGTCACGTTCACGGCGCTCCTCATCGCACTGCCCACCGCGGTCTATACGATGTTCGGCGGCGTGCAGGCGGTCACCTGGACCGACGTGAAGCAGATGGGGCTCATCGTCGGTGGTCTCGGGGCAGCCGTCACTGCCCTGATCCTGGGGCTGCCCGACGATGTGAGTGTCCTCGACAGCTTGCGGATTGCCGGCGCGACGGGGCGCCTGCAGACATTCGATTTCAGCTTCGACCTCACGAACCAGTACACCTTCTGGTCGGGAACGATCGCGGCGCTCTTCCTATTCTGTTCGTACTTTGGAACGGACCAGAGCCAGGTCCAGCGGTACTTGACGACGAGAACGGTGGACGATGCGCGCGCGTCGCTGCTCATGAGCGCGTACTGGAAGATTCCGTTGCAGGCGCTCGTGCTCCTGGTTGGCGTGCTTCTGTTCCTGTTCTACCTGTTCACGCCGCCGCCGATGCTGTTCAATCGCGTTCATGAGCGTGAGCTGCGCGAGGGGCCTCGGGCGGCCGAGTATGCCGCCCTGGAGGCGCAGTTTCAGGAAGCGGCCGAAGCGCGCCGCCTGGCAGGCGAGCAGATGGCGCGTGCCGGGTCCGCGGATCGGCCGCAGGTCATTGCTGCGGAGGAGACATTCCGTGCCCGGGACGCAGCCGTGCGTGCCATTCGGGCAGACGCCGTGGCTTTTGTGCGCGACGCGGCACGCAACCCGAGTTACAACGACATCAACTACGTCTTTCCGACGTTCATCATCACCCACTTGCCGATTGGTCTCACGGGTCTGCTGATTGCCGCCATCATTGCCGCCGCGATGTCCAGCATCTCATCGGAGCTGGCGTCGCTGTCGTCAGCGACGATCATCGACTTCTATCGCCGGTTCGTGCGTCGCGACGCCGACGACGCCCACTTTCTTCGCGTTTCCAGGATTGCCACCGCGTTCTGGGGCCTGTTTGCCAGCGCCATTGCCGTGTGGGCCGTGGAGCTCGGGTCGCTGATCGAGGTCGTCAATCGCTTCGGGTCGTTCTTCTACGGCTCGATTCTCGGTGTCTTCATCCTGGCGGTTGGATTTCCCCGCGCATCCGGTAACGGTGCCTTCATCGGACTGGTTGCAGGGATGGCGTCCGTGGCATGGGCGGCGGCCTTCACCAACGTGGCCTTTCTCTGGCACAACGTCATCGGGGCCGTGGCCGTCGTCGTGGTCGGACTGGTGGTGAGTGCTGTCGCACCGGCGCGGCGAGAGACGGCATGATCCTCGCTCGCCTCGTTCTCGTCACGGTGCTGCTGATGGTCGCGGCGTGGGTGTTCGGAGCGCTCCTCCGGAGCTGGCGGCGACGCTGACGCGGTCGTCAGTCCCAGCGAGGCTCCGCCTCAGACCGGCGAGTATGTCGGAGACGGCTTCGCCTCGCTAGGTTGGCAGTATCTCTTGCCCGCACTCTGTGCGGGCGAGACGTCTTGAACGGCCGGTCCAAGGACTGTACTCATTCCTAAGGATTCTGGCCGTTCAAGCCGTCCAGCGCCTCGGCAACGGTCAGGACCCGGACGGGCCCGAGCTCGAGTGCGCGAATCCCGGATTCAATCTCCCGCCGATCGCCCACCACGATCACGACGAACCGTTCGGGCTGTAGATAGCTGGCTGCTGCCCGGCCAATCGCGTCGGTCGTGACGGCCTGGATGCGGTCGATGTACTGCTCGAAGTAGTCGTCGGGCAGGTTGTAGACAATCAGTTCCTCGATGTGCGCCGCGAGGTCCCGGATCGTCTCGAACTCTCCCGGAAAACCAAGTGCCAGGTAGTTCCTGGCCTTGGTGAGCTCATCGGCATCAACCGGCTCCTGGATGCCGTGCAGTTCGCGGAAGAACTCTCGCAGCGCCTCCGCGGTCTTGTCCGTCTGGACTCCTGCGCCGGCAAGAAACGCTCCTGCCGACACGCGCATCTCGAATCGCGAGCTCGCGCCGTACGCGTATCCATGCTGCTCCCGCAGATTCTGATTGAGACGGCTCGTGAAGGATCCACCCAGGATGGCATTCAGCACCTGAAGCGGAAAGTAATCCGGAGTCGAGCGCGGCACGCCAACCCAGCCGATGCGAATCTGGGATTGCGCAGCCGACGGCATGTCGACGACTGTGATTTCGCGCGCGGCGGGCTGGGGCGCGGTGGGCACCGGCATACGTGCGATGGGGCCGGAGTTGCGCCAGCCGCCAAAGTGCCCTTCGAGCTGTGGCAGTAGCACGTCCATCGTGACGGCGCCGGTCACAACCAGTGCGGCGCTGGCCGGCTGGTACATGGCGGCATGGAACGCCCGCAGATCCTGGGTGGTGAACGAACGCAGCGTCGTGGGCGTGCCGGTTGCGCTCGTGCCGTACCGGTGTTCGGCTCCAAAGACCCTTCGGGCGAACGCCATGGCAGCCACGGTCGATGGATCATCGCGGGCCTGGAGCAGTGCCGTGAGGCGTTCTTCGCGCAGGCGATCCAGCTCGTGCTCCGGGAACGTGGGTCGGAGTGCCACGTCCGCCATGATCGGGAGTGCATCCGCCAGACGGGCCGCCGGGACGTTCAGCCGCACGGCGGAAGCGTCGAAGCTGCTGACCGTGGCGAGAACGCCGCCCAGGAACTCGATGTCGTCGGCAATCTCGAGAGCGGAGCGCTCGCCTGCGCCCTCGTCCAGCATGGCGGCTGTCAGGCTCGCCACGCCGAACTTGCCTCGGGGGTCGTCGCCGCTGCCGGCGTGCACCAGCAGGTTCACCTGCACCAATGGAACCTTGTGCGACTCGATCAGCCAGACGCGGAGGCCGTTGGAGAGAGACTCCTTCTGAATTGGGGGCAGATCGAGCTGCGGGGGCGGACCAGGCGCCGGCGGCGCCGAGCGGTCCGGCCGTTGTGCCGCACCCCCAGCCGCTCCGATCACCAGGAAGACAACGATCGCATGGACGCGCGCAGCCGACGCGGTGGACCTCATCGCGGTACCTCCGGCTCCACGATGAGCTCGATACGCCGATCGCGGGGTAGCCAGCGCATCACCGCGGCCTGCACGTCGGCCGGGGACAGCGTGGTGTATCGCGCGAGGTCCGATGCGAAGAAGTCGGGGCTCCCGCCCGCGAAATAGTAGGCATTCAGGCGATCCGCCTTGCCGTAGAAGCCACCCACGCGTTCCATGCGCCGATAGAAAGACGCCTGTACCTGGTTGATCGCGCGTTGCACCTCGCGGCTCGACGGTGGCGTACGGCGCAGGAGGTCGATCTCCTCGTCGATGACGGCCTGGATCTCGTCGATGGATTGTCCCGGTCGTGCGGTGGCGATGATCATGAACGAGCTGCCGAGCGCACCGGCCTGCTGGAAGGCCGAGACGTCCTGTGCCATCTGCGTGTCGTAGACCAGCCGCCGGAACAGACGGGAGTTCTTGCCGCCGGCCAGCACCTCCGACACCAGGTCCAGTGCGGCATCGCCAGGGGCGTATGCGCGCGGTGTGAGCCATCCCAGATACAGCCGCGGCAGCGTCACACGATCCGTCAGCGTCCGGCGGGTCACGCCGGTGAATCTGGCCGCCGGGGCCGCGATGGGCTCGACATCCGCACCGCCGGGAATCTCGCTGAACCACCGTTCTACCAATGCCTGGACTCTGTCGAGGTCGATGTCGCCGGCCACGACGAGGCTTGCGTTGCCCGGCGCGTAGTACCGCCGGAAGAACTCTACGACGTCCTCCTGGCTTGCCGCGGACAGGTCTTCCATGTGGCCGATGGTGGGCCAGCTGTACGGGTGCCCCGCGGGCCACAGCATCGTGATGAGCTCCAGGGACGCCATTCCGTATGGCCGGTTCTCGTAGCTCTGTCGCCGCTCGTTCTTCACGACATCGCGCTGACCGTCGACGAGCTCGGGCGACATCGTGTCGAGCAGATGGCCCATGCGGTCCGACTCGAGAAACAGCGCCAGTTCGAGCGCGTTCGCGGGAACGTCGATGTAGTAGTTGGTACGGTCGTTCGAGGTGGAGCCGTTGCTCGTGCCGCCCGTGCCCTCGAGCAGGAGGTCGAACGCGCCTTCGGGCACGTGCTTCGAACCCTCGAACATGAGGTGCTCGAACAAGTGGGCGAATCCCGTGCGCCCGGGCCGTTCGTTGGCCGACCCGACGTGATACCAGACGTTCACCGACACCATCGGCACGGTATCGTCGCGGTGCAGGATGACGTTCAGGCCGTTGGCGAGGCGGAACTGACGGAACGGGACCTCGAGCCGTGGGGCAGTGTCACGCTGGTGCTCGTCCCAGCGGGATCCGGCGGGCGTCGTCGACTGGGCACCGAGCGACGACGTGAGGAGCACGAGGATCAGTGGGACGGCGCGTCGATTCATGCGATCTCCTTCCCGGACCCTTCATTCTCCACCATTCAAGGTAAAATCTCCTGTTTCCGTGTCCAAGGCAGGAGAGACTGAATGGCGAACCGCCCCATAACCGTCGCATATGGCGACGGGATTGGTCCTGAAATCATGGACGCGACCCTCCACATCCTGAAAGAGGCGGGGGCGCGCATCGATCTCGAGGTCATCGACGTCGGCGAGAAGGTCTATCTGGCCGGCAATACGTCGGGCATCGCCCCGGAGGCCTGGGAATCCCTGCGGCGCACGAAGGTGTTCCTGAAGGCGCCGATCACCACTCCCCAGGGTGGCGGCTACAAGAGCCTGAACGTGACGACGAGGAAGATGCTCGGGCTGTACGCCAACGTGCGTCCCGCAGTCTCCTACGCTCCCTATGTGGCCACCAAGCATCCGAAGCAGAATCTGGTCATCGTCCGGGAGAACGAAGAGGACACCTACGCCGGCATCGAGCATCAGCAGACCTTCGACGTCGTGCAGTGCCTGAAGCTGATCAGCCGTCCCGGCAGCGAGAAGATCGTGCGGTACGCCTTCGAATATGCGCGTCGCAACAACCGCAAGAAGGTGACGTGCTTCACGAAGGACAACATCATGAAGGCGACCGACGGCCTGTTCCACAAGGTCTTCGACGAGATCGCCCCGCAGTATCCGGATATCGAGAACGAGCACTGGCTCGTCGACATCGGCGCTGCCAAGATGGCCGACACACCGGAGGCATTCGACGTGCTGGTGATGCCCAATCTGTACGGCGACATCCTGTCGGACGTCGCGGCGCAGATCGCCGGGTCGGTGGGGCTGGCCGGGTCCGCGAACATCGGCGAGAGCGCCGCGATGTTCGAGGCGATTCACGGCTCGGCGCCGCGGCGGGCGGGGCAGAACCTCGCCAACCCGTCCGGACTCCTGCATGGTGCCATCCTGATGCTGGTGCACATCGATCAGCCCGACGTAGCCGAACGCATCCACAACGCGTGGCTGCGCACGATCGAGGAAGGCGTGCACACGTACGATATCTTCAAGCCCGAGGTCAGCAAGCAGAAGGTGGGCACGAAGGAGTTCGCGCAGGCGGTCGCGGCGCGCCTGGGCCAGCAACCGGAGAAGCTCGCGGCCGTGTCCTACAACAAGGAAGTGCGGCAGGACGTGAAACCGTACGTATACAATCGCCCGACCCCACGGCGCCAGCTGGTCGGGCAGGATCTCTTCGTGTTTCACATCCCGGGTAGCTCCGACGAGGTGGCCGCCATGCTCGAGCCGGCCGCGAGCCCGCACGGCCTCGAGCTCGTCATGATCAGCAACCGTGGCGTCAAGGTGTGGCCGGATCCACTGCCGGAGACCAAGTACGTCGACGTGTGGCGCTGCCGCTTTCAGAAGCCCGATCGTACGCCGGTCACCCTCCAGCAGATGCTCGAGCTCCAGCAGCGTCTGGCACACACCGGTGTGGAGATCGTGAAGATGGAAGGGCTCTACACGTTCGACGGCGAGATCGGTTTCTCCCTCGGGCAGGGGCAATAGTGACGCCTGCGTCAGATGGCTGACCGTCCTCTCGTCGCCGTGATCATGGGCTCGTCGTCGGACTGGGAGACGATGAAGCACGCCGTCGAGGTGCTCGAACGGTTCAGTGTCCCGCACGAGCGGCACATCGTATCCGCGCACCGCACGCCCCAGTGGATGGCCGAGTTCGCCAGTGGGGCCGAGGCGCGCGGCCTCGAGGTGGTTGTGGCGGGTGCCGGCGGCGCGGCCCACCTGCCGGGCATGGTCGCCGCGCACACGGTCTTGCCCGTGCTGGGCGTACCGGTGCAGAGTGCGGCTCTCCAGGGGATCGATTCCCTGCTGTCGATCGTCCAGATGCCGGGCGGAGTGCCAGTGGGCACGCTGGCGATTGGCAGGGCGGGCGCGATGAATGCGGGCCTCCTCGCGGTGGCCATCCTCTCCAATTCGCGGCCCGAGTTGCGGGCCAGGCTCCGGGCGTTCCGCGAGGAACAGACGCGTACCGTTCGCGAGGACAGACTTCCGTGAGACCGGCCTCACGAGTGATTCCTCCCGGTGCTGCGCTGGGCGTGCTTGGAAGCGGCCAGTTGGGCCGCATGTTCACACTCGCCGCCCGGCGCATGGGCTATCGGGTGCATACGTTCTCGCACGAAGAAGACACTCCGACCGGGCAGGTGGCCGACGTGGAAGTGACCGCGTCCTACGAGGATCTCGAGGCGCTGCGCGCGTTCGCCGCCCAGGTGGATGTCGTGACGTTCGAGTTCGAGAACGTCCCCATCGAAGCCATCGATGTCGTCGAGTCGTTTACGCCCGTACGGCCCACGGGTGTGGCTCTGCACACCGCGCAGCAGCGGGCCCGAGAGAAGACGTTTCTCGCCGACCACGGATTCCCCACCTCGCCCTTCCTGCGCGCCGTCACGCTCGACGAGTTGTTGGATGCGGTCGCGCGCGTCGGCACGCCTGCCGTCATCAAGACGGCGGCATTCGGATACGACGGGAAGGGGCAGCACAAGGTGGGGACCATCGAAGAGGTCGAGGGTGTCTGGAGCGCCATCGGACACCAGGAGGCTGTCGTCGAGAAGTTCATCGACTTGCAGACGGAGCTGTCGGTGGTGGCCGCCAGGGGGATCGATGGGGAGATTGCCGAGTACGTTCCGTTCGAGAACCGGCACCGCGACCACATCCTCGACGTGACCACTGCGCCGGCGGCCATTCCGGCGCACGTGGCCGACCGTGCGCAGGAGATGACGCGGGCAATTCTCGAGGAGCTCCAGTACGTCGGCGTGCTCTGTGTGGAGTTCTTCCTCGATGCCAATGGAGAACTGCTCGTGAACGAGCTGGCGCCGCGGCCGCACAACTCGGGACACCTCACCATCGACGCGGCGACAACCTGTCAGTTCGAGCAGCAGGTGCGTGCCATCTGCGGTCTGCCCCTCGGATCGACGGAGTTGCGGCCCGCGGCCATGGCCAATCTTCTCGGGGAGCTGTGGGCGGAGGGCGAGCCCAACTGGGCGGCGGCATGCCGGTTTCCCGACGTCAAGCTGCACCTGTACGGCAAGGTCGAGCCTCGCATCGGTCGAAAGATGGGTCACCTCACTGTGGCAGCCCGAACGGCGCCGGCCGCACTCGAGCGCGTGATCGCCGCCCGTGACGGGCTCCTGATTTGATTGCGGGTTTACCGTCCACACCCTTACGGCACCAGGGTCAGCAGGTGCACGCCCGGCCCGGGAAGAAATGGAGTGGGCTCGCCTGCGAGCCAGGCGGCGTGTGAGTTTCGATAGAACGGCGACAGGGGATGTCCGCTCTGGCCCGTGGGCATGTGCAGGATGCCATCCGCTTCACGGCCCGGCGACACGACCATGCGGACCGATGCCGCAATCGTCCCCCAGTGCACCCGGGGCGTGAAGAGATCGCCTGGCAGCGGCTGCAGCGGCATGTCCAGCCATCGTCCACCGAGCGGCAGGGCCGACGAGAGCGGGTGGCGATACGCAGCGACGTTGTATTCGGACCAGGCACGTGCCGAGAGATCGCCGTCCCGGCCCGCCGTCGCCTGCGCGATGACGGCGTCGGCAGCCGCCAGCAGGAGCTCGTTCCAGTCCTCGTACTGCGGGTCCAGCAGATGCACCGGTGCTTCGTTCACGAGCGCCCAGATCGGACTCTCTCGCTGGCGGACGGTTCTGTAGTCGAACGCCGGATCGGCCTCGTAGCACTCGGCGAGGACGAACGCCACGATCCGATCCGAGACCTCTTCACGAAACATCCTCGTCAGCCGGTACGCGGCCGAATCGGGCAGGGCATGCCCCGACCAGTCACGGTCCACGATGTCGCGCAGGCGTGTGCGGTCGGGGCTGCCGGCGAGGGCCCCAGCGTCGAGAGTTCGCAGGAGCAGCCCGCGCCAGCGCGAGAGGAAGTCTGCGCTCGTGTCCAGCTGAATCTCGAGGAGATCGCGAGGCGCAAAACGCTCCTTCGTCATCAGCCGCTCGCGGACGATGCGAGCGCGTGAGCCGACTTCGTAGCTTCCGTCGCCGAGAGTTGCCAGCATGTCGCCGTCGACAACCCTGGCGTTCGCGGTCCAGATCCGTCCGTGTGTCGGGTCCAGAATGCGTGGATACTCATGTCGATCGAGCCAACCGTTCCAGCCGCGTGTCCCGTCCGCCCACGAGGCGGGCAGACGACCGTCCAGGCCGACGCGGCGGGGAATCGCTCCGTAGATACTCCAGCCGATTCGACCCGCACCGTCCGCGGCCACCAGGTTCTGCCCGGGAACGCCGATTCCATTGGCCGAGTCGAAGGCATCCTCGATACTACGGGCGTTCTCGATGGGGGTGAGTGCGGTGGCCAGCCGCTCGGCGTCGTGCGCGACCCAGCGGTAGGCGCGGGCCCGGCCCCGATAATCGTCCGGCATCCGCGGCCCCCATATCGTCCATGCCACCGTGAGGCGCTCATCGGACTCTCCAGCGACCTCGATGATCTCGTCGATGAGGTCGAACGCCCGCCAGCCATCGGGCGTGCGGTACTGGTTCGGATTGTCAGGGTCGATCTCCAGGAGGACGATGTCGCTCCAGTCCGTGTAGGTATTGGTGAACCCCCATGCCACCTGGGTATTGCTGCCGGCTACGAGTGAGGGCAACCCCGGAAGCGTGATGCCGGCCAGACGGCGTCGGCCAGAGGGTAGATCGGGATCCGGCCATTCGAGCAGCGCGCGATACCAGATGTTCGGCACGCGTACGGGGAGGTGCATATCGTTGGCGACGAGGGCGCCGCCGTCGGTGGTCAGTCGTGGCGCGATCGCCCAGTTATTGCTGCCGAGGGCCATCGCGTCGTGTTCTGATACTCCCAGATCCAGTCCGAGTCCGTCGGCGCTCTGACAGTCCAGGAACGGTTCTGCCATGTGTTGGACGGTCGCAAAGACTTTCGAGACGCCGCGCAGGCGTGGGAAGCGGCTGTCGTGGCAGTCCCGTATCGAAGATCCACGAGCGATCGTTTGTCCCGAGTCGGGGAGCCCGGCGGCCGCCTTGCCATTGCGGCGTGCGCGCAAGTTGTACACCTCGGGTCCTGGGAGGGGGCCAGGTTCGAACGGTTCGCCAACGAGGGGCGAGTCCCATTCGGTGCGCTGCGGGGCCAGAAAATCGAACATCTCCTGCGGCAGCACTTCGTCCATGGTTGCCAGCGTTGCTTCGTACGCGCCTCTCATGTCCTGCAGCGTGACGAACATCGACAGAACCACGAGGAGGCTGTCCTCCGCGTGCCACGGCTGGGGAGACTGCCGGAGCAACAGGTACTCAGGATGAGCGGCGTCGAGGGCTGCAAGCCCGGTGTTCACACCAGCGGCATATGCGTCGAGCAGATGGCGATCCGCGACGCTCAGCAACTCGATGCCCTGACGAGCGATGTCGCGGAAGCGGTGCACCCGCACCTGGCGATCCGCTGTCGCGGCCGCCGGCCCGAGCAGCGCCGCCAGCTCGCCGGCGGCTCGGCGCCGTGCCAGGTCCATTTGAAAGAAGCGATCCTGGCCGTGCACGAAACCGGTAGCTCGGGCGACGTCCTCCCGGGAGGTGCCCTGAATGGTCGGGATTCCGAGCGCGTCGCGGGTCACCGTGACCGGCTGGGACAGGCCGCTCAACTGCAGGGTTCCGTCGAGGTGCGAGAGACTGGCTCGAAGCTCCGCTCGCGCCCACAGCCCGGCGGCAGCCGCGAATGCGACCAGCGCAGCGGCCACGAAGACGCAGGCACGAACGAGCGTCCGACGCATAATGATGCATCCATCGTAATGGAGCCGCCTCGCCATGCGAAGTGTCGGGTCCACCCGGAGGGTTGACCATCACGCTCCGTTTCTTGAATTCCCGATTCTCATCACCATGCGCACACGTTACGGCGTTTCCCCCTGGATTCATCGGTTCCCGGCCTCGCGCCGGCCAGACCATCCGAAGCTTCGTGGTGAGCACGCGGCCGATGTGGTGATTGTGGGCGGCGGGCTCACCGGTTGCGCGACCGCGTATGCCTGTGCCGTAGCCGGCCTGAGCCCTCTCGTCATCGAAGCCGCCCGGCTCGGCCAGG
>CAZDLW010000189.1:0-11475 GCA_964505975.1 uncultured Bifidobacteriaceae bacterium
AGGACCGGATGGCGGACTTGCAGAACCGGAAGGACGCTCTGCTGAAGCAGCTTGACGTGGCGGACGAACCGCCGCCGCTTCTGCATCCGAGAATGGCCGACCTCTACCGCTCGAAGGTGGAGGAACTCGCGTCGGCCCTCCAGCGCAAGGACACCCGCCTGGAAGCCTCAGAGATGCTCCGAGGGCTAATTGATTCGATTGTCTTGACTCCGGAGAGGGGCCAGCTCCGGATCGAGCTGAGAGGGAATCTGGCCGCGATGCTGACTGCCGCCCAACAAACGAAAAGGTCGCCAGAAACAGGCGACCTCTTCGTGCCGATTCAATTGGTTGCGGGGGCGGGATTTGAACCCGCGACCTTTGGGTTATGAGCCCAACGAGCTACCGGACTGCTCCACCCCGCGTCAACCTGATCGGGACCCACGCGGACGCCCCGAACGCTTTACTCTAGCACGCGGGTCCGCGATCGTAAAGGGCCGCTCCTCGCCGTCTGCCGCATCGCCATCGATTGGCGTCAGCACGGACACGTGAATCCCAGGGACGACGCTCGCGCACGCCCAGTAGCGCACCGCGACGACGGACCCATTCTTCCGCCGCAGTTCGTACTCCCCTCGTTGGGCGCCGGTGGCAATGAACAACTGCCACTGCTGGCGGCCGGCGTCCTTCTGCGGCCAGGGAGTCAGATCCATCACCGTCTTCTGCAACAGCTCGGCTGCGGAGTACCCGGTCAGATCGCAGGCCGACACGTTTGCCGCCACGTACCGCGACGAGTTGTCCGCCACCAGCACGGCCGTCGTGAACCGTTCGACCTGCAGGTTCAACGTCGTCAGGAGCTCGGCGCCGTGCTTCCCACGGAGTGCCGCGCGAAGCTGATTGATCGACGAGACAAACCGTCTCGGCACAGCCGATGATAATCTGCATTTCCCGCTGGAGCGTCAAGCTGCGCCGCGAGACTCATGAGACGAGACTCACGAGAGATGCCCCTCGTCATGGACTCGATGAAGGGTCCCTTGGTCGAAGAGAAAGGGAGCGTTCAGAGGAATCTGGTCGTTCAGCGTTCGCCGGGTGCAAGGCGTGGCTCGCGCTCACGAATGATGAACAGCTTCTCTCCCGGCTTGATGAGGCCGAGATCGCGGCGGGCCAACTCTTCAATAGCGGCCGGATCCTCCCGCAGCCGTTGCGCCTCCTCTCGCAGGCGTAGGTTCTCGGCCCGCAGAGCCGTGAGCGCCTGTTCCAGCGCCTGGTGCTCCTCGCGCGCGCGCAGGCGCGCGAAGAACCCCTTCTCGCCGACGAGCGCCTGGATGAGCAGCAGACATCCCAGGCACACCAGAATCATCTCCACAGCGCGACGGCTGCGGCGCCATGGTCCTGCTGTCGAGATGGCACGGCTCCTTTTCATGTCGCGCCGTGCGAGCATAGCGCGGCTGCAGCGCCTGTCAACCTGGAACATCGGCTTCTCACGGCACCGAACCAGCCAAGGGCTCTTGCCCTTGACATCCCAGCAGGCCCCCTGGCTGGTTGCAGTATCTCTTTGGCCCGCTTCGCGCGCTTAGGACCGCTATGCGGCCGCAGGCCACGACGCACAACGAGATCAAAATTCGAGTTCTTGGCCGCATACCGGTCCATCGCGAACACCTCGGGGGTTGCAGCCCATGCCCCTGTCCACGCCGGGCGGGCTCCAATGGCGACAAAGCGCTCGTCTTCGAGCAACCGAACGGGCTAATCTCAACCAACCGCGCCCGAGCACGTCCATGAACTCGACCACGCCGCCCGCTGTCGCAATGGTCCTCACGACGATTGGCGCCGATGCCGATGCCGACGCGATTGCCCGCACCCTCGTCGATGAACGGCTGGCCGCGTGCGTCAACGTGCTCCCCGCCATGGACTCGTTCTACCGATGGAAAGGTCAGGTGGAGCACGACCGCGAACGGCAGCTCGTCATCAAGACTTCGCCGGATCTCCTCGCGGCGCTCGAAGCCCGGCTGCACGCGTTGCACCCCTACGAGCTTCCGGAGTTCCTCGTACTCACGGCCGGCGGGAGCGCCGGATACTCGAGCTGGGTGGTCGAGAGCGTTGGGAGGGACTGACGAAAGCGCTACACGAGGCGCAGGACCAGGAAGCCGCCAATCAGCAGCGCGAAAAACAATAGTGCTGCTGCGTCGAAGTGCCGTTCGAGCGTCCGGCGCACGGCCGGCCCGAATACCCGCAGGATGGCGGCCACCAGCACGAATCGTCCGGCCCTGCCGACGATCGACACGAACACGAACGACCAGAAGGGCATCTGGGTGGCGCCCGCGGCAATTGTCGCCACCTTGTAGGGAATGGGCGTGAACGCGGCTGCCGCGAGGATCCACACGCCCCAGACGCCGCGATACAACTCCACCACGCGATCCCAGTGGCCGTGCGCCCCGTAGAAATCCACGATGGGCTGACCGACCGTGGCCATGAACGCGGCGCCAATCCCGTAGCCGATCACTGCGCCGACAACCGAGCCGAGTGTGCATACGGCCGCCGCCGTGAGCCACCACCCCGGACGCGCCGCCACAATCGCGATGAGCAACACATCAGGCGGAATCGGAAAGACAGAAGACTCCGTGAGCGCTATGAGGAAAAGCGCCGAGAGGGCCTGGGGCCGCTCGGCCCAGTGCAGCGTCCAGTCGTACAGCGCGCGGAGCCAGCGGCGGGGTGCGTCCAGCATCGATCGTTCAGACGAGCTCGAGCGCCTGCGACAAGTCGTCCTTCAAATCGTCCACGTCCTCGATCCCCACCGACAATCGAACCAGATCGTCGGTCACGCCAATTTGTCGCCGTCGATCCGGCGGCACCGAGGCATGTGTCATCGACGCGGGGTGGCTGATGAGCGTCTCGACGCCGCCGAGGCTCTCGGCAAGCGCCATCAGGCGGACGTTGTTCAAGAGCGTCCGTGCGCGCTCGAACGACCCGAGCTCGAACGAAATCAATCCTCCAAAGCCACGCATCTGCCTGATGGCCAGCCCGTGCTGCGGGTGCGAGGCAAGCCCGGGATAGTGCACGCGGACCACCTTCGGGTGCGCGGCCAGATAATCCGCCAGCACTTCCGCATTGGCATTGTGTCGTTCCATGCGGATTGGAAGGGTCTTCGTGCCCCGCAGAACGAGCCAGGCGTCCATCGGGCCGAGAATGGCCCCTTCCGCGTTCTGGACGAAGCGCAGCCACTCGATGTGATCGGCGTGCCTGGCGACCACGATGCCACCCACGCTGTCGCTGTGTCCGTTCAGGAACTTCGTCGTGCTGTGCACCACGAGGTCCGCGCCAAACTCGAGCGGCCGCTGGACGTACGGACTGGCAAACGTGTTGTCCACGACGACAATGACGTCCTTGGCGTGCGCCACGCCACAGGCTGCGGCCAGGTCGGTCAGCCGCAGCACCGGGTTCGTCGGCGTCTCGATGAAGAGCATCCTCGTCGTCGGCTGGATGGCGGCCTCGATGGCGGCCACATCCGACGTGTCGACATACGTGAAGTCGAGCTGGTACTTGCGCAATACGCGCTCGAACAGGCGATACGTGCCGCCGTACACGTTGTCGGTGACGATGACGTGATCCCCGGACTGCAACAGCGTCATCACGGCGCCTTCGGCCGCCATTCCGGACGCGAACGCGAACGCCGCTGCGCCGTTCTCAATTGCTGCAACGTTGGCTTCGAGCGCCGAACGCGTGGGGTTCCCCGTCCGTGCGTACTCGTACCCCTTGTGGCGACCGAGCGCTTCCTGTACGTAGGTCGAGGTCTGGTAGATGGGGGTGACGATGGCCCCGGTCGACGGGTCCGGAACCTGCCCGGCGTGGATGCAGATCGTGTTGAATCGGGCGCGGGGGGCGAGCTTCACGGCGTCGAAGGACAGGCGCGGCCGGATCGGGTCGCCACGAGGCGTCGCGCGGATCTCGATGACAGCAGGCCGCACGCGCGAGGGAAATGCGTCGCGAATGAGACCCTTGAACTCTGAACTGTGTACCTCATTGGCGGTTCCGACAGCGTACTCCGTTCCGGCAGGGGGCGCAATTTTCGCCCGGCCCTCGACGGCGTGAACGGTTCAAATCCAGGCAAACGAGTCGAATTTTCGCGCGACCGTTCACGACGTCGAGGCGGCGGCGCCGCCGACATGCTCGCAGGTCCGCGGCGAAGCCTCCCCAGGATTCCGGCAGGTACGAACCGGTCCGCATGGACCAGTGTACGTTTTTCCGGGAAGCGCCGGAGTTCCGGAGCCGGTAGACTGACGTCCAAGAGTTCATGACATCGCCTCCACCGGCACTGCGCCCAGACGGCCCGTTCCCGCGAAGGCGGGTTCTTCGCTGGTTGAGCGGGACGTTCACCGGTCGAGCGCTCGTACTCGGCACCCTGCTCAAGCTGCTGGCGCTGGTGTTCCAGTTCGTGGGCGTGGCTGCCGTGGCGGGCGCCATCGACACGGCGGGCACCGTCAGCCTGATCGCCGGTGCCGCTGCAGTGGCATTTCGCCTGTTCAACGAGGCGAAACGAAGCCTCCTCTGGCGCGTGCGCCGCAAGCTGACACTGTCGTATATCTTCATCGGATTCGTCCCGGCATTGCTGATCATTTCGTTCTTCCTGATCGCGGGATTGCTGCTGTTCTTCAACGTCAGCTCCTACATGATGCAGAGTCGCGTGTCGGCATTCGTGGACCAGGTCCAGTTCCTGGCCAGGGCCGCGGCCCTCGACCTGCTACGCGCGCAGGACCCCGCCGAGCTGGCAGCCATCCTGACTCGGCGGCAGACAGCTGCGATGGCGGATTACCCCGACGTCTCGTTCGCTGTTGTCCCTGCCGACACACCCTGTGCGAGTCCACCATCCTCGCGCGGCACGACGATGCCGGCGCCGATCGTCGCTGGACCCTGGGATCATCTGGAACCACCGCAGGCTATTCCTGCCTGGATTCCGTGCGACGGATACGCCGGCCTCATCGTGTTCGCCGGTGTCCCGAACGGGGACGCGCGTGCGGCAGACCCCGCCAGTGCGGCGCGTCTGGCCGTGCGGGCCGTGGCCTGGACCGACGACCCGTCTCGCTCGTATGCCGTCGTCGTGGATGCGCCGTTCGGCCCCGCGATCGCCCGGCGTATTCAGCAGGACACGGGCATCGAGATGGGAAACGTCACGGCCTTGAGTATGGTCAACGGGGACGGACGAGCACCCACAGTCGTGATTCGCCGGGACACGGGAGCCGCGTGGACCTCCGGCGAGAGGGCGCAGGGCCGTGTGGATCCACGATTCGAATGGGTGGCGTTCCTGGACTACACCAACTGGGAGACGGGAGTCCACGACAACGTTGCGGTGGCGTTCCGCATGGGGCTGCGCGACATCTTCGACCGCATCTCCGGCGCGCCGCTCACTCCCGTCCGCAACTTGAGCTTCGGGCAGGTCCTGCTCATCCTGCTGGCCGTGGTTGGAAGCCTGTTCCTGGTCATCCAGGTGGTGGCGTTCACCATGGGGCTGGCGCTCGCCCGTTCGATTACAGGATCGGTTCACGAGTTGTTTGCCGGAACGGAACGCCTTCGTCGCGGCGACTTCAGCCACAAGATTGCCGTGCGCTCGCGCGACCAGCTCGGCGAGCTGGCAGACTCGTTCAATTCGATGACCGCCAGCATCGAAGATCTGCTCCAGCAGAAGGCGGAGAAGGAGCGCCTCGAGCAGGAGCTGCGAATCGCGCGCAGCATCCAGATGTCGCTTCTTCCACAGAATTCCTTCACGCTCCCCGGAGTTGCCATTGCCGGACACTGCGAGCCGGCGCGCGAGGTGGGCGGCGACTATTACGATCTGTTGCCGCTGGACGACCATCGGCTGGGGCTCCTCATCGCGGACGTGGCGGGCAAGGGTACGTCGGCGGCGCTCTACATGGCCGAACTGAAGGGCATTGTTCTGTCACTCAGCCAGTTTCATTCGTCTCCTCGGCGGTTGCTCATCGACGCGGATCGGATTCTGGCGCGCCATCTCGATGCCCGGAGCTTCATCACGGTGACGTATGCGGTGATCGACCTGCACGCGCACACGCTGACCTACGCCCGCGCCGGCCACTGTCCGCTGATTTACGTGCCAGGGCCGTACGCCGCGTCGCGCACGGCGGAGGTGCTGGCACCGGATGGCATGGTGCTCGGGCTGCAGCTCGACCAGGGGGAGATGTTCAGTCGCCTGCTCGAGGAGGCGCAGTTGTCGCTCGGCTACGGCGACCTCGTGCTGCTCTACACCGACGGGCTGACCGAAGCGATGAATGCGCAAGGCGAGTGCTTCGGCGACGCGCGACTCGCGCAGTTCGTGCAGCAGCACGCCGACCTGCCGTCCGACGAGCTTCGCGAACGCATCCTGCGGGAAGTGCGCGCGTTCTCGGGATCGGACGCTCAGCAGGACGACATGACCCTGGTGCTCGTCAGGATGGAGGGCGTCGGGACGGCGCATCTGCAGAATCACACCGTCGGGGCGGCCACACCAGTCTGAGCCCAAGCCATGTCGACGCAGGAGCCAGTCGTGGTCTTCACCACCTCGTCGGACATCGAAGCCAGCGTGGTGATGGCGCTGCTCGATAGTCACGGCATTCGCAGTTTCCGCGTGTCGGGCAACACGCAAGGCCTCTGGCCGATGGCCATCAACGCATTGGGCGCCGTTCGCGTTGCCGTGCCTGGCGCGTCTGCAGACGAGGCACGGCGCATCATCGACATGCACCGCGACGGCATGGGATCACCCCTGGTGCGGCTTCGCGACGAGTTCGAGGAGATCGAGACGCGAGTGGGCCACCGCTTCCGCGACCGCGGGCTGCTGGAGCAGGCGCTGACGCACCGGTCCCGCGCGGCGGAGGACGCCTCCGGCGGCGTGCTGGACAACGAGTCGCTCGAATTCCTTGGCGACGCCGTCCTCGGCCTCGTGGTGGCCGAGGCGCTGTTCCGCCAGTACCCGGGGTACGACGAGGGCCAGAAGTCGAAGATCAAGGCGGCGGTCGTGTCCACGCAGTCTCTGGCGCAGCATGCGGAGCGGATTGGTCTGGGCGATCACCTTCTTCTGGGACGCGGTGAGGAGAAGACCGGCGGACGATCCAAGCCGGCACTTCTCGCGGACGCCTACGAGGCGCTCATCGCCGCGATTTACCTGGATGGTGGGCTCGACGCGGCCGCGGCCTTCCTGCAACGCGAGCTGAAGGATGTGATCGACGCCGGCAGCACGCAGACCATCGCGCGGGACTACAAGTCTGCCCTCCAGGAGCGGCTGCAGGCGTCAGGTCATCCGCTGCCGGAGTACCGGATCTCGGGAGAGTCAGGTCCGGATCATCGGAAGACGTTCAGCGTGGAGGTGGTTGTCGACGGCGACGTGCTTGGCGCCGCGAACGGCAGAGCCAAGAAGGAGGCCGAGCAGGAGGCCGCTCGTCTGGCGCTCACACGGCTCGACGCAGCGATCTAGCGAGGCTCTGCCTCAGACCGCCGATCATGTGTCGGTGGGCTCCGCCTCGCTCGCTAGTGGCAGCATCTCCTGCCCGCACTCCGTGCGGGCGAGACGTCTTGAACGGCCGCCCGAGAACTTGACTCATGTGGATTCCGACCGTTCAAGCCGTCTAGAGACATTCTCAGAGACGAGTGCCGTCAATCGATCTCGATGATGCCCCAGCTCTTTCGCTCCTCGGGCGTGGGCTCGATACCGGCGTACGCCAGCGCCGCGGCCGGTTCGGCCTGGGGAACGCGCGTGACGGCGAAACGTTGCACTTCACGCACCACCTCGTCCGCGCTCGGAGGCTGGGGTGTGCAGTGCAGGCGCACCCACAGCCGCAGTACGGGGTCGGTGAAGCTGTAGCGCTTCTGTCGTGACGTGACGAGATCGACGTCCTCGAGCCACGACAGGTAGTCCTTCGTCGAGCCCGGGGTGCGACGCAGTCGCAGCGAGATTTCGGTCAACGTCAACGGCTCCGTGTCGGCCAGGATGTCCAGGATGGCCTTGAGCGCGCCGTAGCCGCGCGCGCGATGCAGCCGCAGTTCGTAGCAATACCGGCACCAGCGGTCGAGTCTGCCCCCTCCCGACAGCAGCGCCGTCAGCGCGCCGATCGGGTCGGGGCTCCCGCCCATCTCCGCCATCGTCTCGCCCATGGCCGTCACATAGGTGGCGCGACCGTCGGTGAGTGCCTGCACCGTACGTCCGAGGTAGTCCCTGTCGTCGGTGGCCATCTGCTCGTACCCGTCGAAGGAGGGCGCCAGCAGGTCCGTGACGTCGGGCACCGACAGAGGCGGCAGATGGATGACCTCGAAGCGCGCGGTGGCATCGCGCAGCAGGCGATGCGCGCGCGCGACATACCGTGTGGTCATGACGAAACGATTCCCGCTCGTGGAGAGCCCGTCGAGCAGTTCGCGGAGGACGTGACGCAACCCCGGGAAGCTTTCGAACGTCCTCAACTCGAGGACCTCGTCCAGGAGGAAGAGGCATGGTTCGCCACCGGGAACGCGTGCGCTGTCGAAGAACGCGAGCAGGGCGTTGAACGCGTCGCGTGCGTTGGCAGGGTCCGGTTCGGGCCGGCGCCAGGGCCATGGCGACGAGGCGGTGACCGCATCGAGAAATCGCTCGGGCGTCGTGGCGCACCGCTCCACGTCGATGTACTGCGCGGCGCCGATGCCGGCACGGTCGCGCAGCCGCAGCAGGAGGGAGGTGCGTCCCGTTCCACAGCCTCCCAGTACGACAGGGATGCGTGAAGGAACCGCCTCCAGGGCCGCCTGGACGCGACGCTCGAATCCGGCGTGTGGACCCGTCATGGTCGATACCCCCCTTGCCTGCATTCCTGCACAACTGCCGTCACACGCGTCCCCGCTTCCATCGACATCCCTCAGTGCTGGACGTACGGGCGCCCGCGCATCGGACGCCGGACTCCCCGCGCGTCTGCCGTCGCGATTGCTTCGGGGTAGCCGGCGTCGGCGTGCCGAGCCACGCCGATACCCGGATCGCACGTCAGGACGCGCTCGAGTCTCTCATCGGCGTCGGATGTCCCGTCCGCCACGATCACCATGCCGGCATGCAGCGAGTAGCCGATGCCCACGCCGCCCCCATGATGCACCGACACCCACGTCGCGCCGGCCGCCGTGTTGAGCAGCGCGTTCAGCACCGGCCAGTCCGCGATCGCATCGCTGCCGTCCCGCATGCGTTCCGTCTCGCGCATCGGGGACGCCACCGATCCGGAATCGAGGTGATCGCGACCGATCACGATCGGTGCCTTGACGAGACCCGTGCGCACGAGCTCGTTGAGTCTGGCCCCGAACCGAGCGCGCTCTCCATAGCCAAGCCAGCAGATGCGGGCCGGCAGTCCCTGAAACGCCACGCGTTCCTGCGCCATGCGAATCCACCGACAGAGCGCAGTGTTCTCCGCGAACATCTCCAGTGCGGCCGCATCGGTGGCGTGGATGTCGCCCGGTTCTCCCGAGAGCGCCACCCAGCGGAACGGCCCCTTCCCTTCGCAGAACAGAGGGCGCACATATTCCGGCACGAAGCCCGGAATGTCAAACGCATTCGTCACCCTGTGCGCGCGCGCCTGCGCCCGGATGTTGTTGCCATAGTCGAATGTGACCGCGCCGCGGGCCCGAAGCGCGAGCATCGCCTCCACGTGGCGCGCCATCGATGCCAGCGCGCGCTCGATGTACTGCTCCGGATCCTGTGCGCGAAGCGCGACGGCCTCCGCCAGCGTCATCCCGCCAGGTACGTAGCCGTTGAGCGCGTCGTGCGCGGAGGTCTGGTCGGTCAGGATGTCGGGAACGACGCCGCGGTGCACCAGCTCCGGGAGTACCTCCGACGCGTTTCCTTCGAGCCCCACCGATCGCGCCCGCCTCTCCCGGGTCCAGGCCGCCACCTTCGCGAGCGCCTCGTCCAGGCTCGTGGTCGCCTCGTCCAGGTATCGGGTCGCGAGGCGACGCTCAATCCGGCGCGGGTCGATCTCGACGATCAGGGCCGCCGCGCCGTTCATGGTCGCCGCCAGAGGCTGCGCGCCGCCCATCCCGCCGAGACCGGCGCTCACGAGCAGACGTCCGGCGAGACTGCCGCCAAAGCTCCGCGCCGCCGCTGCGGCGAAGGTTTCGTAGGTGCCCTGCAGGATGCCCTGCGTGCCGATGTAGATCCAGCTGCCAGCAGTCATCTGGCCGTACATCGTCAGACCGCGATGCTCGAGCTCGCGGAAGTCGGTCCAGGTGGCCCAGGCCGGGACGAGCAATGCGTTCGCGATGAGCACACGCGGCGCGCCCGCGTGCGTCCGGAACACGCCAACGGGCTTGCCGGACTGCACGAGCAGTGTCTCGTCGCCGGCGAGCTCACGCAGCGCGGCGACGATCGCGTCGTACGCCTCCCAGTTCCGCGCGGCCTTTCCCGATCCGCCGTAGACGACGAGATCCTCGGGGCGCTCCGCCACATCGGGGTCGAGATTATTCATCAGCATGCGCAGCGCAGCTTCCTGTGGCCATCCCTTGCAGGAGATGACCGAGCCGCGGGGTGCCCGAACGATGCGCGTGCTGGTCGTCATTGATCTCGCACACAGGTGAACGGCAGCAGGGTGATCGATTGCGAAAGATCAGAAGTTAAGAAGGGTACGAGAGCTTGTCAATCCGATCGCCAAAAATAAATCAGTTGACTTTCACGGAGCACGCACGTTCGAGATCGCCCGTGGCGAGTGCCTGCGCGATCGTGGCGATGTCCGGCGCGGGTGGTCGGTCTTCGTCGAGCGCCGGCACGCGGGAGCGGATGAAGGCGTGCACGCGCGCGAGCGGTGCGGACGTCGTCAGTGGCTCGAGCAGGTCCAGCGCCTGCGCGGCGCACAGCAGTTCAATGGCGATCACGTGTCTGGCCAGGTCGAGGGCGCGCCCGGCCTTGAGCCCAGCCGCCATGCTCATGCTCACATGGTCCTCGCGGTTGCCGGACGTCGGGATCGTGTCCACGCTCGCCGGGTGGGCGAGCGTCTTCATCTCCGAGACGAGGGCCGCGGCGGTCACCTGCGCCATCATCAGGCCCGAGTGCAACCCGCCCTGCCGTGTGAGGAACGCGGGCAGGCCGCTCGTCGCCGGGTTCACGAGACGTTCCGCGCGTCGTTCGCTGATCGTGGCCAACTGGGCGAGGCCCAGGCAGAGCGTGTCGGCCGCGAGCGCCACCGGCGCTCCGTGAAAGTTGCCCCCCGACACGATCTCGCGTGTATCGGCGAACACCATCGGGTTGTCGGTGGCGGCGTTTGCCTCGGTTTCGACGATCTGACGAATGAAGCCGAAGGCCTGCCGGGCGGTGCCGTGAACCTGGGCCGCGCACCGCATCGAATAGGCGTCCTGCACGCGCCCGCAGTTGGCGTGCGCGGCGTTGATGCCACTGCCGGCCAGAAGCGCCAGGAGGTTGGCTGCGGACGTGGCCTGGCCGGATAAGCCGCGCGCCGCGTGAATGCGAGGGTCGAACGGCCGCGTGGACCCCTGCAGGCCGTCGATGCTCAGTGCGGCGGCGACGTCGGC